>JAPYNY010000053.1 GCA_028283145.1 Candidatus Hopanoidivorans cymbastelae | reverse complement strand
GGCTGGAGCAGCGGGGGTTTGGGTGGCGAGCGGCGAGGCGGCTGAAACAGCAGTTTCTCTTGGCGCCTTTTGATGCTCAGCAAGCATCTGGTTCAAATCGTCTGCTGTGGTTGCCCCAAGATGCGGAGCAGGAGTAAACTCTGGCAGGTTGACACCATGAATTTGATAGGGTCGCCTGGGTTGAGTAAAGCCTCCGCCAGGATTGGCAAAAAACATGTCGCGCCCTTCAAATACCTCAAGGTCTGGCACTATGGCGCCGTTGCCAATCAGGGCGACAGGAATCCGAAGCGAAGAAGCAATTTGAATGATCTCAGCGGTGGTATGGGGTTTTGTCCAGGCATGAACGCGCTCAAAGAATTCATCACGGCGCGCCCAACGCTCAAACGGGCTGGATATGGTTGGATCCTTTACCCACTCAGGTGCTCCAACCATCACCAGAAAATCTTGAAATTGCTGTTGCGCCATGGTGCAGAACCCGACGAACCCATCAGCTGTGGGCTCAATGGATGGCATCTCCAAGGTGCGATAGGGCCGCGGCAGATCCCAGTTGCCCAACAAGCTGGCGTACAAGAAGGAATAGATGTTGGTGGCGATCACCAAACCCTCAAACATGCTTACGTCAACATGCTCTCCCTGCCCGGTGGACTCGGCACGCTGAGCAGCAGCTAGAGTTCCTACAGCTCCACTGATTCCAGCCATCCACTCGCCGATGCGCCCACCCGCTTGGACGGGTGGATTCTCCAAGCGACCTCGTTTGCCGATACCACCGGCTCGAGCCTGCAGGGTGAACTCCGTAGCTGGCAGATCGGCCTCGGGACTATTACGACCATAAGGTGAGATAGATGTGACGACGGCATCTGGTCGGCTGGCCAGTAGAGCACTTAGATCAGCCTTGGAGATGTGGTCTTCAATGATGATGTCAGCAGCAGACAACAACTTAGCAGCCGTTGGGTCAGAGATTGAATTGGCGACTATGGAACCTTTTGAACTATTGAGGTACTGGAAGAATGCTCCGGAGGTGTCGTGGCTTTGGCTTCCGGAGGAGTCATCTGAGGAGTGGCTGGGCGCGTTGCCGGCGACGCCATCCGATGAAACCGAAGACGTGTCATGCCGCTTGGCCCCTGGAACTTTTGCTGCGCTCCAAGCTCTGAGAGCATTGCCTTGCGGAGGTTCTATCTTGACAACTTGAGCACCGGCGTCCGCCAGTAGCTTGCCGATGTATTGTCCGGCTACTCCTTCGGCTAACTCGGCAACTAGATAATTCCCAAGAATTCGGGTCGATTCAGAAGTCAAAGCAGGAAAAAGTCAGCGGCTGGGCTGGTAGACGGGTGTGGCGGTTGGCTTGGGATAGGTGGCTCTGCAAGGTTGTGCTTGCTCTTGCGGTTGCATTGGTCTGGACGGGAACAGCGGGGACTCTGTCGGCTAACTCAGCCTCTGGACGATCATGGCCATGCCCTGGCCGCCCCCGACGCACATGGTTTCTAGTCCGATTTCCTTGTCGGCATCTTCCAGCCCATTCAGCAAGGTATTCATGATGCGCGCTCCTGTCATGCCGAAAGGATGCCCTAAGGCGATAGATCCTCCATTGACGTTTAGCTTGCTCCAACTGATATTGAGTTCATCTGCTGACGGAATTACCTGAGCAGCAAAGGCTTCGTTGAGTTCCACCAAATCGATGTCGTCAATGGTCATGTCGGCGCGCTCCAAAGCCTGGCGCACCGCCTCAACCGGCCCCAACCCCATGATTTCAGGGTTCAGCGAGGAAACTCCGCTAGAGATAATTTTCGCCAATGGCGTGATGCCCAACTGCGCTGCCTTGGTGTCACTCATCACAACTACGGCCGCCGCTCCATCATTCAAAGGGCAGGCATTGCCAGCCGTAATGGTGCCTTCGGGCTTGAAGACAGGCTTCAGGTTGGAAAGCCCTTCTAGAGTTGTCCCAAACCTGATGCCGTCGTCCTTGTCCATCACAGCTCCGTTTGAGGCCCCGTTTGTGTCGCCGTCTTCGCTGGGTGGAATCGGATAGGGCGTAATTTCTCGTTGGAAAAATCCTCTTGCTTGCGCTGCCTCGGCACGATTTTGCGACAAGCAGGCAAACTCATCTTGGCGTTCGCGGCTGACTTCTTTGTATTCAGCCACATTTTCAGCTGTCTGGCCCATAGCAATGTAGATGTCTGGCAGTCCTGGGGCTGGCGCCCAATCGCCGCCTTCGCCTGTGGACCTAGCAGCCGAGCGTGCCAAGGCTTCGTCAAAGAGCGGATTATGGGTATTGGGAGCCCCGTCTGACAGACCGCTGCCGAAGCGACTCACAGCTTCCACCCCTCCGGAGATGAAGCAGTCGCCCTCGCCTGACCGGATGGCGTGAGCAGCCATGCGGATGGTTTGAAGCGATGAGGAGCAGTAGCGGTTGACAGTGACCCCCGGTGTCTGAAGTCCAGCCAGCAAACTGGACACCCGGGCAATGTTGTAGCCCTGCTCGCCTGCCGGCTGCGCACACCCCCAGATGACGTCTTCTACGTCTGCGGGGCTTACCTCAGGCACCTTAGACAACACATCTTGGATGATAAAAGCCGACATGTCGTCAGGGCGCGCTTGGGTCAGGGATCCTTTGTGGGCGCGTCCGATGGGCGTGCGTGAAGCCGCCACTATCACTGCTTCTGGCATTGAAATTCTCCTTTGATTGTGGTTTGGGTTTGGGGCGATGGGTGCCGGTGTAGTAGATGAATATGGGGGGGGGGATGAAGGATGAGAGCAGATGCTCTTGGCTCAGATGTTAGGAAATATCTGGTGTGTAGGTGTGTTTACCTGCACGCAGCACCGAGCCCGGCCGGGCATCGGTGAATTCCCCGTGCCTGACTATTTCTTGCCCGTTGCAGATGACATGTTCCATGCCATTCGCCTTGGCAAACAGGCGGCCTGACCCGCCGGGCACATCGTATTTCATGCGAATTTCCTCTGAGTCCACAGTGTCTTCGTCAAACACGATAACATCGGCATGCCAGCCGACCTCCAGCCGCCCGCGCTCACGCAGACCGTACAGTTGAGCCTGCTCGTCAGTCATGAGCTGAATCGCTTCCTCCAATCCCAAAGCTCCTGCCTCGCGTACGCCACGCCCCAGCAGATAGGTGGCATAGTTGAAGCTGGCCAGAAAGTCCAGATGGGCACCTGCGTCAGATGCGCCGATGACGGCTCGGCTGTCGCGAATCACATCAATCCTAGCCTTCCAGTCTTCCGCACTCTCCCTGGCCGCAGGTGTGCCGAAGGAAGTCTGCAGCTCATCTGCGACAGCAATATCACATAACGCATCCCAAGGGGTCTTGCCCTCTTCTTCGGCAATTTCTGACACTCGGCGTCCCTGATACTGCTCATTTTCCGGCGCGACCGTGTCGTAGATGACCTTGCTTGGCCAGTCGGCCATCCCCCGCAGCGGGCTTGGTTGCTGGGACAACTCGTCTAAATGGCGACGGCCCTCAGGGTCGGACAGCAGTTCCATCTTTGTTTCCTTGGTGCCGAACATGTACTTTTCCCAATCAGGCAGGGCGTCCAAGCCGAAACCGCTGGCGAAGCACAAGCGCACTCCCAGGTTTACAGGCACTGTCAGCGCAATGACTTTGCCCCCTTTAGTCTTGGCCACGTCCCCCGCCCGCAGCTTTTCCACGCAGTCATCGTGATTGCCGTGGTTCACCAGCATGACGTTCCAGTTGAGTTGGCGCCCCGCCGCCGCTGACATATCAGCCATCAAATCGAGTGCCCAATCTTCAAATGGGCCGATGCACGGGATCAGCTCGAGCGAAGTGCCCTCAAAATCGCGGCAGACTTCAGCCAGAGCCACTAGCTCATCGCGATTGGCATAGCGCGAAGGCACCATAGCTCCGTCAGCGTCGTTGTGGGTGCGCGCCCAGGAAGACGAAAAGCCCAGCCCGCCTGCTTCAATCCCGTCCCGCAACAGGGCTTTTTGGGCTTCCAACTCCTCGGGGGTGGCTTCGCGCTTGACGGAATCCTCGCCCATCACAATGCGCCTGATAGCCGAATGCCCAACCATGAAACCTGCATTGATCGACAGCGTTCCCTCCATGCGGTCTAGAAATTCGCCGTAGGTAGTCCAATCCCAAGGCACGCCTTCGCGCAAGGGCTCAAGAGGCATGCCCTCCACACGCGACAACATGCGCATCAGATACTCGCCATCAGATGCCTTCTTGGAGTCGGCTGACAGCCCCAGCGGGGCGATAGTGAAGCCGCAGTTGCCGCCGATGACGCTGGTAACTCCGTGCAGGGGGGAGGGGCTGAGAGTCGGATCCCAAAAGGCCTGGGCGTCAAAGTGAGTGTGGATATCCACAAAGCCGGGAGACACCACCTTGCCTGAGGCGTCAATGACTTGCGCAGCCTCAACTTCGTGGCTGTCAAGGCTGACAATTCGGCCGTCCTTGATGCCGACATGAGTTTGGCGACGGGGGTTGCCAGTGCCGTCTATTACACTGCCGTTACGAATTTGAATGTCTAACATGTGAGTGCTCCTAAGTGGTAGAGAAGGTGAGGGTGGGTGTCTGGGGTGTGAGTTCTGTTTGGTGTTGGGGTTTGAGTTGGTTGCTGGGCGGTTGCCTAGGTTGCTGACTCTTGGCAAGCCGGAGACAGGCCAATCAGCCGCAAGTTAAATTATGGCTGGCTTTATGCGGTACTCTATGTTTCTAGAGTAGTTAGTTGGTCTGACATTTTCTGAAGCAAGACTTAAACCCGACACAAACCGCACAACAAAAGGAAAGCAAAATGACCGCCACCGCCATTGATGCCCAGCCTTCCACCTCCAGCGCACAGAGCCCTATCGCCAACCCCCAGCGCAACATCGACCCCCAGCATGTATGGGATTTGATCATCGGAGGCGAACGGGTTGTCCCTGGAGACACCTACGAAGTCATCGACCCCAACACAACGGAGGTGGTCGGTCATGCCCCTGAAGGCACAGCCGAGCATTCCCGCCAGGCTGCTGCTGCCGCCAAGCAAGCTTTTGCCGGCTGGCGTGACACCCCGTTGGCAGACCGCTGTCAACTGCTTGGCGCTGCCGCAGAATTGTTGGCTGAGCGCACGCCCGGCTGGGTTGACTTGGTGCAGGCCGAAACTGGCTCCACCATCAATGTGGCTGAAACCATGCAGGTCTCAGGGGCCTTCATCGATCGCTTCCGCTACTACTCCAAGCCGATAGATGTGAATGTGCCCGTAGCTCCACTGCCATCGCCAGCCACAGCACTGGCACCAGCGGCTCTGCTAGGCGGGTATGTCATCCGCCAGCCGGCTGGAGTGGTGGCTTGCATCACCCCCTACAACTTCCCGCTCACCAACGTGGCTGGCAAAATCGCCCCCGCCTTGGCCATGGGCAACACGGTCATCATCAAACCCGCCCCGCAAGACCCATTGGCGGTGATTGAACTGGGGCGTACCCTGAATGAGGTGTTTCCGCCTGGGGTTGTCAATGTGGTCAACGGTTCTGAGCCCGAGGTCGGCTCGGCACTGGTGGATTCCACCGATGTCAATATGATCAGCTTCACCGGCAGCTCACCGGTAGGCGCCAAGATTTTTGAAGCTGGCGGCAAGACTATGAAACGCCTGTTGATGGAGTTGGGAGGCAAGGGCGCGCTGGTCATGACTGAGGATTGCGACATTGACAAGGCCGTTCAGGGCATCGCCAGCGTCTGGGGTTTCCATTCGGGACAGATTTGCACTGCGCCCACCAGAGTCATCTGCCACCGCAGCATCTATGACGAGACGGTAGAGAAGCTGTCGGCAGTGGCAGCTTTCTTGACCGTGGGCGATGCCACCAAGCGCGACACGCTCGTCGGCCCGGTCATTACCGAAGTTCATCGCAGCCGGGTGGAAGAGTTCATCTCCAGCGGACAAAAAGACGGAGCAACTTTGGTCTGTGGCGGGGAGCGCCCCGATTTGCCAGGCTATTTCGTGGCCCCGACCTTGCTGGCTGACTGCACCCCAGAGATGCATGTGGTGCGAGAGGAGGCCTTCGGCCCAGTAGTGGTGGTGCTGCCCCACGATGGTGATGACCACGCCGTGGCTCTCGCCAACGACTCCGACTATGGTCTGTTCAGCTATGTCTATGCGGGAGATACCGCCAGAGCTTTTGACATCGCCAAGCGCATTGAGTCGGGCAATGTGGCGCTGAATTCGATCGCGCCGCATATGGAGGCGCCGTTTGGCGGCTTCAAGATGTCGGGCGTGGGGAGAGACCGCGGGGTCTGGGGCTTGCATGCCTACTCGGAGGTTCAATCCATCAACTGGCCGGCCTAGCTGTAGCTTGTTGGCGCAGGTGAAGGTGTTTGGGTGCAGCTTCTGGCGACCTAGCACCGGCTCACTCCGTCTAGTATTTGACTTCAGCCGTTGACCCAGCAACTGCCACTGGATGCGCCTTCCCCGTCTGGAGTTAGACGCAGTGTGCGGCTGCAAAGCACCCAGCGGCAAAGCACCCAGCGGCAAAGCGCCCAGCCACAAAGCGTAAAGTTGCCCAGCCTGAAGCTGGAGCAAAAACTCTGGCAGGCAGGTTATGCTGCGGTGGCTGGTTGTGATGAGGTAGGGCGCGGTGCTTGGGCTGGCCCTGTTTCAGTGGGAGTTGTGGTCGTGCCCCAAGAGTGCCCCCTTGGCGGGGTGCGAGATTCCAAAATGCTCTCCGAAGCAGCCCGCGAGCAACTATATGAACACATAGTGCAGTGGTGCGTGGCTTGGTCTGTGGGACACGCTCTGCCTCAGGAATGCGACCAGTTGGGGATGTCCGCAGCTCAACGCTTGGCAGCTTCACGAGCCTTGCAAGACTTGGAAGTGAAGCCAGGGTATGTGCTAGTGGATGGCCGGTGGGACTTCATCCAAGGGCACGGAGCCAAGCCAGCGGCAGATGAGACAGGGGCACCCGAGTCAGCAGCAACGCAGATAGCAGCAACGCAGTCGGCAACAACCCAGATAGCAGTAACTCAGACAATTGTGAAGGGCGACCAAATTTCATTGTCTATCGCAGCTGCTTCCGTGCTAGCTAAAGTTACCAGAGACCGACTGATGCGCGATATTTCGGTGCAGTACCCAGAGTTTGATTTTGCCAGCAATAAGGGATACCCCAGCCCGAAGCACAGGCAAGCGTTATGCACTCAAGGCGCCACGCCCATCCACCGACAATCTTGGGCGTTTATGGAGAATTTGGGGCTTAGGTGAGGCTGATAGGGTTGTAGCAACTAGGAAGTCTTGCTCTTGCCGGGTTTGCCGACTGCTTCAGAGTCGTCCTCCTCAGAAGCGGAGTCGCCCTCATTCATGCCCTTGCGGAACTCTTTTTGGGCACTTCCAAGTGAACGAGCCAGCCTTGGCAACTGGGTGCTCCCAAACAGCAAGAGCACCACAATCAAAATGATGATCCATTCGCCTTGCCCGATGGCTATAGCCAAGCTCATGTCTTCAGTCTAGCCTTGTTTTTTCAAAAAAAATGCCACTTTCGGCACGGGGGTGTGGGATGTGCGCGAGACTCTGAACGGGGGAGTGGCAGATTACGAAAGCAGGGCGAGGCGCCAGATTATCAACGCAGGGCGATTACGTTTTGGTCTGCTGTTGCATGTTGGGCTGCCATGCGTCGCTCTCGGCGCAGGATCCGGCGCTCACGCTCGCTCAAGCCACCCCAGATTCCAAATTTCTCCCCATTGCGCAGGGCGAATTCCAGGCATTCCTTTTTGACGACGCAGCCATTGCAGACGCTTTTGGCGTTTGAACTGGACACACCCCTTTCCGGGTAGAAAAGTTCTGGGTCAATCCCCAGGCAGTTGGCTTTCTTTTTCCAAGCCAAGTTTGCTTCTGAATCCACTATCTGCGACAGTTCTGTAAGTGTTAGGCTCATGATTTCCTCCATTTTCTTGATTTTTTGGCCTAGGGGACTTTCCCCATGCAACTTGTCAGGAAGCTATTAGTTTAGCATAATAACAACCATGTAATTACATAGGTGTAATTTAAGTATTGCCCAAAAAATCCTGCTTGTCAAGAGGAAATTTCAACCGCAGTTAGTACCGCAGTTGGTTATGGCGGTTGTGCGGTGAGTTGCAGCTAGCCGGTGTCGCAGCCGGGGTGGGGGTGGGGGCTGTTCTACGGAGCGCGCACTAGCTGTGTCTGCGGCGGCGGAGCCTACGCGGATGCCCCAAATGATGGGAGCTCAGACGCTGACGCGGGTGGCGACGGAGCCTAATTGATGGAAGGTATCGGATGCCGGTTGTTCATAATGCCGTCTTTTGCATCGGCGGCTTCAATTTCTTCTCGACTCACTCCGAGGATGAACAAAACGGCATCTAAAAACGGCACATTCAAACTAGTGTCGGCAGCTCGCTGAACCGCTGTCTTGGCGCAAAAGGCTATGCCCAGCCCAGCCGCTTCCAACATATCCAGGTCGTTGGCCCCGTCGCCGATGGCCACAGTTTGCGGAATTGGAATGGCTTCTCGTTGCGCCAACTCAGTCAAAAAAGTGGCTTTGCCTTCCCGATCTACAATCGGCTCCAAGACTTTTCCAGTCAGTCGTCCGCCCACAATCTCAAGCTGATTGGCATAGATGTGGTTGATTTTCAACTGCTTAGCCAGCTTCTCGGCAAAAAACGTGAAACCACCGCTCACGATGGCAGTCTGATATCCCAAGCGCCTAAGCACACGCAAGAAAGTTTTAGCCCCAGCCGCCAAGCGCAGCCTTTGCCAGACCCTGTCTAACGCTTCTTGTTCCAGATCCTCAAGTCGGGCAACTCTTTGGCGCAGAGACTCAGCAAAATCCATTTCGCCTTCCAAAGTGCTAGCTGTGATGGCTGAGACTTCGTCCAGGCAGCCGGCTTCTGCAGCCAGCAGGTCTATCACTTCGTCTTGGATGAGCGTGGAGTCCATATCCATTGCCATGAGGCGTTTGGCCCGGCGAATAATGCCTTCAACCTGAAAGGCAACATCCAAGTTGGGGTGGGATGCGGCTGTGGCTAGGAGGTGTTTGCGCATGTTTTGAAGGTCTCCGCCCTGCACATGCAGCTCGTAGCTGAAAACGGGGTAGCGCGACAGGCGCACAACCCGGCTGATGTTGCCGCCCCAGTCGGAGATGACTGCCGTTGCCGCCTGCAAATCCTTGGCAGTGAGCTGTGCGCCAAGCAGGGTAACGGCATAAGTTGGCTTTTGCTTGGAATGTTTGGTGTCAACCACCTCAAATTCAATTTGCATTCCGTTTTCCCAAGCGAAAAAGAGCAACTCCTTGAAAATATCGTGGCGGATATCGCACTCGCTGTCGGCGGGCAACTCCACGATCAGGCCTAATATCAGGCGGTGCCGGATGGTGATTTGCTCAATGTCGCTGATTTTGGCGTTGCACGAACCCAGAATTCCCAGCAGCCCGCTAAGGGTGCCTGGGCGATCAAAGCCCGAAACTCTTACGTAGAAAGCTTCTGCTCTGGCAGAGCCAGTGATGGTTGCGCCCGCCATGGAGGTTTGAAGTTCGGTTGCTGTGTCTGTCATCGGTTGTTCGCCCGTGCCTGTGTTTTGCTGTTTATGTTTTGCCTTGGTTCGCCCTGCTTAATGCGGTCTGTTTAATTCAAATCTAGGTTTGCGGATTTGAGAAATGTGGTTTCAGGGCTTTATATGTCCAAGCGAAGATGGTTCCCGCTGCCAGCACACCAGAAGCTATCAGCACATTTGTCAAAGGCAGGCTGAACGCCAAAAGCAGGCAACCCGCCGCGCCCGCCACAGCAGCTATCCGAACGACAACCTCAGCATTTTTCTGGGACTTGTTGTAAGGTCTGTTCAGCCGAGCCTCCAGTCGGGCTTGCTGGCGCTTGGTGGGTGTTCTTGGAGGAAGCTGGTTGTAGTTTCGGAGGCGGTTTTCCAGGGTGTCTGGCTTGGGGGGTTTGTAGGGTTTTTGGGGCAGACCCAGAGCTCGGACACATTCGGTAGCCCCCACGACCAGCAGACAAAACACAGCAAATGTCAGCAGCGTGCGAGTTCCGACGAACAGCACCAAACTGATTTGGCTGACGGCCATCAAACCTAGTCCGACTTTTGATACTGTTTTGCTAGTCGGGCTGGTTTTATGGTGCGCCAGAGTTGAAAACTGCTTTAAATCTCGGCGAATAGATTTCAGCAATGGCATCAATACCCCTAGGCAAGCTACCGCAACTGTCAAGCGGATCAATCCGCTCAGGCGGTTGAAACCTCCAATGTCGGCTGCTGTCACAAATGGACTGTTGCTGCTGGCTAGCGTGGTTGCCGGGGCGCTTGCCAGCAAAGCCAAAGATATTGTGATCGCGGTTATTGACGCCAGTAAAAGCGTGCCAGCCGTGGCCCACATAATTTGCCTTGAAGATTTAGCACGCCAGCTTGATTCAGCAGCCCAGGAGTAGCCCCCGAAGGTCAAAAACAGCAGTCCGGCAGCCGGAACAATGCTCCAACTGATTGAAGAGCCGTCAGAAAGATTGGAAAGGTCGGCTTGGCGACTGGCGGCGGCTGCAAAAAACACGAAAGTCAGAACGAGCAAAACAAACCCCACCAAAAAGCGGTTGAATACTATGCTTGGTATGTCGGCAGGTCGGGGCCCCGGTGTGTTGTGAAGTCGTGGACTCGGCGCATCGGGAGCTTGCAGGTGAGTGTTAGCAGCTTGGGTGTGAGTGCCAGAAGTTTGGGAGAAAGACTGGTCTGCGTCGGCAAGCTTGTTGTCTTCTAGGTTGACCACCGGCCTGGCTGGGTCGTTTTCATCTGTAATGAACAGATTCGGCAAGTTGGTTGTGGTGAGCAGATGAGCACCTAATACACCGCCAGCAATCACGGCAGCCAGCCAGGCATCGCTATCGGGAAAGAGATGTTGCTGAATTACGAGAATTAAAACTCCGCTGGCAGCAACCTTGCCACAGATGCCAGCCCAGCGGGCCAAATGCCCTAGGAATGGGTGGTTGGTTATTTTCACTTCAGGGAAGTTTCCCTGCCGGCTAGTAGCTAGGCGGACAGAAGAAGTGGCACAGCAAGCAGCCACAATAGCTGCGATAATCCAACTCAGCACCACCCACGTTCCAGCCTCGCTGGTTGCTATGCCCAAAGCCGCAAATAAACCTGCCCCCAGCATCATGCGAACTCCAAATGCCATCAAATCAAAAACATTAATGGGCGCGGAGATGGGGATGTCGCGCGCGCTGTCGGGTGTGGTTATGGGCAGGTTGTGCGCGCTGTCGGGTGTATCGCTCCCGTCGCTGGCTGGAGGTGGCCCGATGGTTGTTGACTCTTCAGCAGTGCTTTGCTGGGGATCTGCTGATTGGTAGGGCACTGGCTGAATCGGTTCGGAGGTGGGAGTAGATGCTAATGAATAATGTTAATAATGTATATGCCAGAAGCGGCAATTGGGAATTCAGGACAGGAGTCAAACTCTTCAAACTGAAGTTGTGTTTCTGCGGGTTGCTGCTATAATCAAATTCAGTCGTTGCGGGGTGGAGCAGTCTGGTAGCTCGTCGGGCTCATAACCCGAAGGTCGCGGGTTCGAATCCCGCCCCCGCTTCTAAATCCTGGTTTTCAAATCTTGTTCAAATCTTGGCTTTGAAATCCCGGCTTGCCGATCTTCGTCTTAGGCCTGTGCAATTTCTGGCTCAAACTTGCGCAACCAGCATTTCTTGGTCTGACTCAGCATGAGTTTCCAGTAACTCTGTCAGCTTGACTGTCAGTTCGCTTAGATACTTCTCAACACTGGCCAGCTTCACTGTGTCATAGCCGCGAATTATGTCAGCCAACTCAGCTATTTCAACTATCAAGCTGTAGTTTTCTTCGGTAAGTTGGGCTGAGAGCTCATTTATGATGTCAATGTAGTCCAAAATGAGTTTTCGCTCTAGGCGCCGCTCGCTGGTGTAGCCGAAAATATCCAGGAAAGTGCCCCTGAGCTTTCGCATAGGCCTCAGGATTCTGAACAGCCCAGACCCCAGCCAGTGCGGGATTGAGATTTTGGAAGACAGGCCAAGTTTGGTAAAAACTGGCGGCTGAAGCAAGTAAGACATTTTTGCCTTGCTGGAAAAGTCGTCTTTGATGTAGCTGCTAGTTTCAGGCAGCAAATGCAGGCGAGCAACTTCGTATTCGTCTTTGTAGGCCATTAGCTTGTAGAGATTTTTGGCCACAGCCACGCTCAAGGTTGCGTTTTGCCCAATGACTTCTTGCTCTCGCTCTCGAATCATGGCGACCACAGACAAGTAGCGTTGGGCATACTTCTTGCTCTGGTAAGCCACCAAATCCTGTGCCCTGAGTTCCAGAACATCCCTGAGGGCAGCAAGGTCTGTGTGGGTGAGTCGCGCCGCAGTCGCTGCTGCCTGAGCAGCCTCAAACAAGGTGGGGGAGGCAGACGACTCTCCCACAATCTCATCAATCAGAACAGAAATCTGCGGGTTGGCACGGCGCGTGCTGGCGCGACGCGGCTTGGCTTTGCCGGAGCCAGACGTCTCTGAGCCGACCACTGCTAGCAGCTTGTCTTGCAGACTTGGGTCGACTATCAGTGCTCGGCCCAACCTGAAAGCTGCTATATTGACTTGGGCTGCCACGCCGTTGATCTCAATGGCCTCTTCAATGGATTTTGCGCTGACCGGCAGCTGCCCGCTCTGGTAAGCCGCTCCTACGACCACCACATTTGCCGGCGGTTGAGACTTGAACAGCAGGCGGGAGAGACTTTCAGCATCCACCCAGCAGTTTTTACTGGCCACCGTGCGGCTGGCGATGCGGTCGTGCAGTTGCTGTGCCTGCGGAAAATCAACATTGGGGTTGGTGATCATCTCACCGGAGGGCAACACCGAAGTGGAGATTGACGCCACCGTGCGCGCCGCGGAAGCTCTGTTCAGCACCACATCGTCGGCTGCCGCCAACTGGTCAAACAGCAGCAGGGTATCGGCTTGTCCAGTGCCGACCCGGTTGGAGGCGGCTTGTGGCTCCAAAGTTATTTTCAAATTTGAAATGACCTGACCGCCCTTTTGGCTCAGCCCTGTCTGGTCAAGCCCTAGGCAGTGCTTATTGTCAAGCATGGCCGCAGTTCCCAGAATTTGACTGACCGTCACAACCCCGGTGCCGCCTATGCCTGCTAGCAGCAACTCGGCCTGAGCTGGGGGATGGCTGGGTTCAGGCAAAGGCTTCTCGGTGGCTTCGGCAAATATCTTCTCGGCAGTTTTGCTGCGCTCGCCCATAGTTCTCAGGTGATGGTCGCCCCGGCTCAGCAGTTGCCAGGTTTTGCTGATGGGGTTCTTGCCGGGATTCTTGTCGCCGCTGTCTTCCTTGTTTTCGCTTTGGCGATTGTTGCGGCTCATGGAACGACGCTGCTTGGAGGGGGAAACTTTCACCTTTACAAAAGACGGGCAGTTGCCTTCCATGCAGGTGAAATCCTGATTGCATGACTCTTGGTGGATGCGGGTCTTTTCGCCAAAGGCAGTTTCCACTGGAAACACGCTCAGGCAGTTGGAGACTCTGGCGCAATCCCCGCAGCCCTCACAAACCCGCTCGTTGATGACCACCCTGAATTTGGGAGCCTCAACCTGACGCCGTCGCCGTTTCTTGCGCAGGTCGGCGGCACAGGCTTGGTCATAAATCAGAGCCGTGGTGCCTGGCACTTCACGCAACTCCCGCTGGACTTCTTCTATATCCACACGGGGGCGCAACTCTACATTGGCAGCCCAGACGGTGTTGGCAGGATATTTTTCAATGTCGTCAGCCACTACCACCGTGCGCCGCACACCTTCAGCGGCTAGCAGCATGGTCAAGTCGGGCACCGAAGTTTCACCAGCTGCGCTCTGCCCGCCCGTCATGGCCACGACACTGTTATAGAGAATTTTGAAGGTGATATTCACGCCTGAAGCCACGGCTTGACGGATGGCCAAAGAACCCGAATGAAACAGAGTTCCATCTCCCAGATTTTGAAAGCGGTGCTCGTCTGAGACAAAGGAAGCAGCACCCACCCAAGTGCCACCCTCGCCGCCCATTTGGGTCAAGCCCTCAACTTGGCGGGTGGGTATGAACAGCGACATGCTGTGGCAGCCAATGCCCCCCAGCGTGATGGAACCCTCGGGTGTTACATTGGAGCGATTGTGCGGGCAGCCGCTGCAATAAAACGGGGTTCGCACCGGCAGAGGACTTCCGTGGCTCTCGCTGGTGAAGTGCTCATCAGCGCCTTTGACTGGGATTCGGGTGCGAAACAGGTTGCGTGAGACATAGTTTCTGGGAAAAGTTTCCAAGACTTCAGTCCCCAGCCGCGACACCAGCAAATCGGCAATGACACTGATCACTTGGTCGGCTTCTATGTAGCCGTAGTTGGGCGACCACACCGTTCATAGTTGGATGGATAATTCCTGCTCCCCGTATCATGGTCAGACCATTGCGCCTGCTGAAAGCCAGGGCTTCAGCCAGCCGATTCTCCCGCAGGTCGCGTTCAATGTCTAGCACCCAAGGCGGAAGAAGTTGCTGGTTTTGCTCGGGGCGCCACGGTCTGCCGTCGGCGGTGAAAACGTCTGAGCCAGCCACGGGATTCACTCTGTCGGGTCCCACCTCAATAGTGGCATAGGCATCAGCGATGTCAGTTACTATCTTGAAGCCCACCCACAGCCCACAAGCTCGGGACAACTCATAACCCCAGCGTCCCAGGTCCAGCACTTCTTGGACGGAGCCTGGATAAAGCACCGGCATGGGAGTTTGCGACAAGAGAGCTTCACTGGCGGAAGGCAGGGTGGAAGATTTGCAGGCCGGGTCGTCTCCGGCCACACAGAGCACGCCGCCGTGTTTGGCTGAGCCTGACATGTTGGCGTGGCGAAAGGCATCGCTAGCGCGATCAACGCCAGGAGCTTTGCCATACCACATGCCCATGACTCCGTCAAACAAGGCGCCATGCATGTTGGAAGAAAGCTGGCTTCCCCAGATGACGGTGGCTGCCAGCTCTTCGTTGACGCCGTTGACAAAGCGGATGTCTCGTTCAGCGAAGATATCCTGATAGCGGCTGTATTGCGAATCCACGCCCCCCAGCGGTGAGCCTCGGTAGCCGCAAATCAAAGCCGCGGTAGAAAGCCCATTTGCGATGTCGGCCAGGCGCTGGTCAACCAGAATGCGCAACAAAGCGTCAATGCCCGACATCGCCAAGGTGCCTGAGGTGGCTGCCATGCGATCTTGGGGGGCGAAATGGGTGTGGTTTGCCTTGGCTGTGTGAGCTGGCGGGTGAGCTGGCGAAGCTGGATGGTCGGTTGCAGCCAGGTCGCCTGAGTCGGCGGGTTGCGAGGGGGTTGTTTGAAGAGCCGTCATGGGAGCAGATGGTGTAGGTTCAGTGGCAGGGCTGTATTTCTAGTTTGCCAAGCTTGGCTGGTTTTGTCAGTTTGATGGGCTGGTCTTGTTGGTCGGTGGTGGGCTGGTGCCGGCTGTGGGGTCTTGGCTGTGGGCTAATTTCGGCTGGCTCTGTTGAGCAGCACATTGCCTGCATAGTTGACCGACAGCAGCGTTAGAAAAATGATCAAAGCGGGGTAGATGGTCAGGTGAGGGGCGTCTTCCAGCTTGCCTCTGCCCGATGCCAGCAAACTACCCCATGTAATGCTGGGAGACGGGACGCTTTTGCCGATGAAACTGAGCGAACCCTCGGCCACTATTACAATGCCAAAAGCGATGAAGCAGAGCGACAGCACCACCGGCAGTATGTTGGGCAGGATTTCCCGGAAGATGATGCGCAGGCGGGTGGCGCCAATGCTTTGGGCGACTTCCACATAGCCCCGGCTGGCTATGCGCAAAGTTTGGGCTCTGACGATGCGAGCTACCGCCGGGGTGGACAGCAATGACACGGCTATGGTTACGTTGCGCAGATTTTGCTCCAATATGGTAACCAACAGCAGAGCAAAGATCAGTGCTGGCAGAGACAGCATGATGTTGACGGTGCCACTGATGAAATCATCAATCCAGCCTTTGAAATAGCCGGCAAGCAGTCCCAGAAAGCCTCCGACTATGGTTCCAAAAGCTGTTGAGATGAGGGCGATCAGCAGCGACAACCGGCTGCCCCAGACAACTCTGGCAAACAAGTCTCGCCCGATTTCGTCAGTGCCAAACCAGGCACCCCAGCTGGGGCCTTGGTTTACGTTGAGTGAAAATCTTCCAGGGTCGGGCAAAAATCCCATGATCGGGGCAAAAACAGCAAAAACAATGATCACGGCCAGCCAGATGCCTGCCAGAATTAGCCCCACCAGAAGTGTCGGGCGGATGCGATTGGGGTTGTGGGGCTTCATGCGATGTCGGGGTGCGGTGTGGACTAGGTGAGTTTCCTGGTGCGCACCCTAGGATCCAAGACAAGATAGATGGCGTCCACCAAGGCATTCAGCACTACGAAGGCGGTGGCTATTAGAGCGGTGATGGTCTGGACCACCAAGTAGTCTTGCGCGAAAACTGAATCGATTAGGAACGAGCCAACCCCGGCGACGTTAAAAATGAATTCCACCACCACAGTGGCGTTGATCAACTGGGCGGCGTTGATTCCAGCCAGTGTAACCAAAGTGAAGCTGGAAGGGCGCAGCAGATGTCGGAAGATGAGCTTGCGAGTGGGCAGGCCCTTGGCCCGCACAGCTGCGGTGAAGTTCTCTTCCAAATTTTCTACCATGTCGGCCCGCAGGAGCTGCACGTAAATGGGCGCCGACCCCAAAGCCAGCGTCAGAGCCGGCAGAAAAAGCGACTTCCAGTGCTCTATGAGATTTTCGGTGGGGCCGACGTATCCGCCCAGCGGGAACCACTTGAATTGCACGCTGAACACCAGCACCATGATTGAGCCAAGCACAAAAGCCGGAATGGACAACATGCCAAAAGAAGTGGTGGAAATGGTCGAGTCCACCCAGGAATTGCGCCGATAGGCGGCGATGGTTCCCAGCGGAATGGAGATCAGCAGAGTAAGCACCATGGTGTAAAGAATCAGCCATGATGTAGCGGGGAGTTTTTGTGCGAGGATGGTGGAGACCTCAATGCCGTTGCGGTAGGACTCGCCGAAATCGCCGGTTAGGCAGTCAGTCAGCCAGTCAAAATAGCGCACAAAAAGATTGCTGCCCAGCTTCAGATTATCACGGCATCTGGCTAGATTCTCTTCGGTGGCGCCCGACCCCGAAGACAAGGTGCATGGGTCTCCGGGCAAAAGGTTGAGCAGCCAGAAGGTGATGAAGGTAACAACTACGACAATGCTGGTCAACCACAGCAAGCGCTTGCCGATGAATGTGCTCAACTGGCTCATTTGCCTGGCAGGTTGCTCACGACTCTGGACTGGTTTAAACTCTTCAGCGACCTTGACAAATCCAAGGCCATAGTGGCCACATTCTGATGGGGCGTGACCTTGAAAAGCTAAATTCTCGTCGGCTTTTTGCTACTCTCGCCAGACTTCAGTCAGGTTAATTCTCCCCTCATAGGCGGGCAGGGCTGGCCCGTGGTCTGGAATGTGCAGCACCCCCATGTTTTGGACAGAATCGTCGTAAATGATTTGCCAGAGCGACCAGAACAGCCAGATATTATGCACTTGCTGAGCGAATTCGAGGTTCACTCTTTCAGCAATTTGCCGTAGTTCGTCTGGGTCGGTGGTTTGGCGCACATCCTCGAAAGCTTGGTCGATCACAGGGTTGCGGATGCGGGCCGCGTTGACCGAAAAGCCTGCCCTGGCATTGTCGCTGTGCCACCAGATGCGTTCAATTTCAAGGCTGATGCCGGTGTGGTTGCGCCATAGCACCAGCTGGAAATTGCCCCCTACAGCGTTGGTGATGAGCTGGCCTTGGTCGACTTGGGTAATGCCGATGTCAATTCCGCAGTCGTTCCACATCTCAGCCAGCAATTCCGTGCTGGTGCGGTTGAAGGGATCGTTGGAAGTGGAAATGCTGATTTGCTCCGAATAGCCGACCTCCTCCCATAAGGCACTGCCAGCATCAGGGTCGAAGCTGGGATAGCCAGTGTCGGCCAGCCAGCCTGGCGTATTGGGGCTGAACGGGCCATTGGCCACTAGCGTGTTGCCACCACCCCTGAGTAAATGGTATAGCTCTTGATCGGTGCACAGCGCCAAGGCTCGCCGGGCGCGCACGTCGTCAAAAGGAGACCTGTCGTGGTTGATCAGGACGTAACCGGTTTGGCGGAAACGCTGCTCTTCTACCAGCACATTGAATTCTTCGGCATAGTCGGGGGCATCAAGGGGGCTGTTGTCATGGATGACGTTGATGTCGCCGCTGCTGAGGGCAGCTTGGCGAGTGTCGGAGTCGGGGATGGGCCTGAAGATAATTCTGTCAAGATAGGGCAGTTGGCGCCCCTCGCTGTCTTGTTTCCAGTAGGAGGGGTTGCGGGTAGCCACAAATTCTTCGTCAACCTTCCAACAAGATTCTTCACACTTGAAAGGCCCTGTGCCGATGGGTCTTTGGGCACTGTCATCGCTGTCGTATTGGGAAGGCGCGGCAAAGTAACCGAGTTGTCCGCTGAAGAGTGGCGGGAAAGAAGCCACCGGGGTGCTCAGGCGTATCAGCAGGCTGAGGTCGTCAATGATCTCCATGTCGTTGTCGGGGTCTGCAATGACTGTGAGCACCTGCCCTGTGAGGAAACCCTTGGTTATTTCAGTTATATGACGCTTCAGAGCTGCTGAGTTAGCCGGGGTGCCGTCATGGAAGGAGATATTGGGGCGGAGCGTAAAGGTCCACTCGGTGAAGTCGTCATTTGAGGTAGCAGACTCCAAGATGTAGGGTTGAAAGTTGCCGTCGGCATCTTCATAAAACAAGCTGTCAAAAACCGTTCGCATAATTACGTGGCAGGAGGGTGCGCACTGGGTGGTAGCGGGATTCCAGCCTTGCCCGGTTTCAGCTTCAAGACCCATCGTCAAGGTGCCGCCGTAAACCGGATTGGATTTTGGAGTCTCAACTGGCGTTTCGGGCTGGTCTGGCGGAGTTTGATTGTCGGGGTTGGGCGATGATGCGTCGGTAGCAGAGGTGCCGTTGGAAGATTCCCCATTGGATGAGCCACCAGGGGTGCTGGCATCGGTGCCAGAGGTGGCTTGGCTGCCTCCAGTGGTGTCTGCGGGAGAAGAGGAATCGTCTCCACCGCCACAAGCTGCGGCAACCAGCGCAAGAGCCAAAAACAGCCCAACGCTGTAGCGCCAAAGTAGCTTGGATTTGAAGTTCGGTTTTGGCATGCTATTCCTCTGTGGCTGGTGATTGGGGTGGGCGACTGGCTTTGGAGCTGGTCGGCAGGGTTATGGGGTGGTAGGCGGGTCTTGGAGCGGGTCGCCGGGACTTTAGGCGATCAGCAACCTTCAGGCTGCGGCCAGCGCAGTGATCGTGGGGCCAATCTGGTTGGCGATGGGTGTGAGCGCCTCGACGTCAAATTTGTAAACATGCGCGGCAGTGGCTCCCACAATCATGGTTACTTCATCCTCGGAAACATGGCCCAAGGATTCCCTGAGCGATTGCTCGGTGTAAGGCCAAGTGCCTTCCATGTGTGGATAGTCTGAGCCCCACATCAACTTGTCAACCCCAATTTCATAGCGCAGGTCGCTGTCTGATGGGCGCAAGAATGAAGCCCCCACATAGCACTGCCGTTTGAAGTAGTCGCTGGGCTGGAGTGGCAGGGTGCGCCTCAGATGGCTGAACATGGGCAGGTTGTAGTGGTAGTCCATTTTGGCTAGGGCTGGCGGAATCCAAGTGGATCCCTGTTCTGTCATTACAAATTTCAGCCCAGGATGGCGCTCAAAGACCCCCGACCAGAGCAGCATCCACAGAGGACGATGTGCCCGTAGAGGGACTTCATACAAAAAGATGCCCAGCGATCCTGGATAATTGCCGAAGTTGGGAGTCCAGCCTGAATGGGTGTGGACCGGCATTTGCAGTTCTTCGCAAATTTCCCAGAGCGGTTCATATCTGGGATGGTTGTAGTGGGGCAGGTCATACAGCACGTTGTCGCCGACGCCCGACGGTATCAAAACGCCGCCGAACAAGCCCATCTCAGCTATGGCTTTAACTTCTTGGACGGTTATGTCGATGTCATCTACTGTCAGCAATCCCACACCGGCGCGTCTGCCCGGCGCTTGGGTGCAAAAGTCTGCCAGCCAGCGATTGTAGGCGCGACAGCCTGCCAGCCAAGTCTCCGGGCTTGCTTTGTATTGGTAGGTCATCAATCCGGCATTGAACGGCATTATTGTATCACCGCCACCTCCGGGAAAAATCACTTCAGCTACCACCCCGTCAGCATCATTTTCCTTCAAGCGCCGCTCAGAGTCATGAGCTCCATCCAAGCCGCCAGTGGCTACTTCCTCTACTTGTCCAAAGTCTTCCAGGGCATCCTCTCCGTAAATGGTCTGCCCGGTGTGCTCCGCCCGACGACGTTGCTGCAGCTCTTCATCGGCTACCCATTCGTCATAGGCTGCTCTGAATTTCGGGTCGATGAAGGGTTTGTAGTCATCGGGGAGTCCGCTCGCGTGGGAGTCAGATGAAATGACTAAGTATCTGTCCATTGGTATTGCCTTTCTTTTTAAATTGCAGCTGCCTCAGCCGGGTCGGCTCCGGTATCCCAGAATCGACCTGCTGCTTTGGCTCTGGCCCACTTGGTGATATTCTGTTCAGCGTCTTGCCCTAAATCTTGGGGAGTTGGCCCGATGCGCTCAGTTACAGGTGTCAGTGCTTCAAGATCAAAGTTATAGACCTCGGCTGCCACTTCCCCCAAAATTTTGGCTGTTTCATCCACAGGGACGTCGTGAAACGTGTTTTGGAGATATTCGGCGGTATGGGGCCAAGTGCCTTCGGGGTGCGGGAAGTCATTGCCCCACATGAGGTTGTCAACTCCAATGGCATAACGACGTCCGACTTCAACTCGCTTCATGGTGGAAGCGCCTAGAAAGCAGTTGCGGTCGAAGTATTCCACCGGATTGCGGGGGATGGCCGCTCCGAGCTGTTTGGCAATCTTGGCAGCGCCACCGATTGATTCATATTGATCGGACATCTTCCACAGCATGTCGGGCGCCCAGAAAGCGCCACTTTCAGTTACTACGAACTTCAGGTTTGGATGGCGTTCAAACACCCCCCCCCACAGCATAAAGCGCAACGGACGATAAGCCCACCAAATGACTTCGCTCACATAGATTCCCATATTGTCCAGGTAATCTTCTCTGGGAGCTGGGCCTGAATGGACATGAACTGGCATATCCAAGCTGGCACAGGCATCCCAAACCGGGTCGTACTTGGGGTGATGATACGGCTCATAGTCGTTCCACATGGCGGGGATGATGATTCCCCCTCTCAGCCCGGTTGCTTTGGCTTCTTCAATCATTTGAACAGCTTTGTCAACATCAAAGACAATTGGAACCAAAGCTGCTCCTGCCCGTCTGAGTGGGCTTTCGGAGCAGAGTTCGGCCAGCCAGCGATTGTGGGCTTGGGCTCCGGCAAAGGCCAGATCGGCTTCAAGGTCTCCTGTGGCGCCTATACCAGCCCCGAAAGGCGGACTGGTTGTGCCCGAGATGGAATCGGAGTCGGGAAACATAATTTCTCCCACGACTCCGTCATTGTCCAGTTCCTTGTCGCGGGTGTGAGCATCCCAACCGCCGGCAAAGCCTTCTTGGGTGTTCCACTCCTCTTCGTATTCCTCGTGGCGCTGCCCGGCGGCTGCACGCTCAGCCAGCATGGCCTGCCGTTCAGCTAGAAAATCATCCAAGGCTTGGTGATAGCGCGAATCAAGATAGGGGCGATATTGCTCGGTGGGCAGACCGGCATGGCAGTCTGCTGAAATGATGGCATAGTGCTTCAGTTCAGACATTGGGTTCTCCATTTTTGTAACTGTTGTCTTGGTGGATTATTGTTTTGGTGATTTGTTCTGTCGGATGCTCAGGCGGGGGCTTAAGCAGTAGTTTCGGAAGCAGTCTTGGGTGGCTGCCAGTCGCCGAAATAGTCAGGGTTGGAGCGTTCCAGCATGGACTGGCTTCTGGCTGCGATGCTGTTGTTGGTTCTATCGCTCTCAGGCAGCAACCAGAATTTCTGGTTTCTGATTCCGTCAATGACCATTTCAGCTACTTTTTCCAGTGGGGTCGTCTCAAAGGCCAGCCCGGCGTCTTGAAATTTTTGGCGCAGGTCTTCAAAGGTATTCCATTGAGTTCGCGGGACTTTTTGGGCGAGTTCTTCAGGGCGGTTGCGGTGTGAAGACCATATTTTGGTGTTCAGCCAGTTGGGGCCGGGATACAGTACGGAAGCCCTGACCGAATCGCTGGCTTCCATGAGTTGAGCTTGGAGGCATTCGGTGATGAGCGTTACAGCCCCTTTGCTGGCAGCATAGATGGGAGTGCCGGGCAGAGGAGATATGCCACCGTTCCCTGAGGATGTATTGACCAAGTGGCCACCCTCCCCTTGGCTCAAAATCTGAGGTACAAAGGCACTGATGCCGTGAACGACTCCCATTACGTTCACGCCCATGGCCCATGTCCAGTCGTTGAGGTCGTACTCCCACATCCATCCTTGTGAGCCTGAGCCGACTCCGGCATTATTGCACACAATGTGAACAGCCCCGAAGTGCGCTAAGGTTTCATCACGGAGATTTTCAACGTCTTCCCAAATTCTGACATCGCAATTGACTCCCGCGACAGCGGGCGCGATGGCACCAGTGTGAGTTTCGGACAAGCGGGCAACGGCTTCTTCTAAGGCAGGTTTTTCAACGTCGGCAATCATTACCGACATCTGTTCCCTCAGAAAGCTTTCCGCCATGGCATAGCCAATCCCAGATGCTCCACCGGTTATAACTGCTACTTTGCCGGCTAGATCTTTCATTTGCAGTCAGTCTCGTATTGAGCTAGGTAGGGATGGGCTATGGCCAATGGCAGTAGAAACGTGCCTGAACTAGCGAAGGCTTCGGGTGAAATTGTCGTAGCGCTGGTGAGCGAAGGGGATGACCCATTCGCTGGGCACACGGCTGACAACTTCTCCTCGTTGGGAAGTCTGTCGCTCACTAGCTGTGATGCGCACTAAGCGTCTGATCGGCAGGTCGGCCACCGGATCCAAGGGGGATTCCCTTAGGATAAGCTCGCCTTCTACTGCTTCCTTGGAGCGCAAGACAGCTTCCTTATGGCAATAGACCAAGGCAGGCTCGTCGGTAAAGCCCTTGCCATCAGGTGACAGCAGGAATTGGAAGTAGAAGTCGAGCTTCTTTTCTGGTCCAGCTTCCAAAGGGCCTGTAACCTTGCCGTTTATCTCCCAGATGGTAACACCAGCCCTGGCAACTGTGCCTGAGATGTTGTCGCCGTCTCGGTTGACGGAAACGTCAGCCATTTTCTTGGGTTCGCCGTACATTTCCCGACCGCCTATTACAGCCCGCTCGCTGCTCATGGGCATAAGCAGGGCGTATTCGCCGTCTGTGCCTTCGTGTCGGGCATGCACGCCAAACCAAGCGGCGCCGAATTCCAAGTCTCCCATTTTGACGGCGCTGATGGATGCCCGCACGATGGGCTCCGTGGCCTCAAGCGGCTGAGGCAAAACAGCTGCGATAATATCGGGGTCGGTTTCATAGACTGCCGTGACAGACGTTGACCAGGCTTGGGCAGTTTCAGTTCTGGCTGGTTCCTGCTGACTCAAATCGTCAGCGCGGGCACTATAGCGGATTGAAGTGGTCATGGGTTTCTCCTAAATGTTGAGGTATCGGGTTTGAATTTAACTCCAGATGGCTGGGTTATGTTAGCGATTATAGTTGAGGGTTGTTATTGATTTCAGTCGTAAAGGCTATTATTTGTTCTGTTGCGGTCTGTTGCGCTTTCTTCTGTCACGCTGCTTGGCGATAGGGCTGCTTTTTCAAGTTCTCCTATAGGCTCATCAATTTCAAGTTCTGCCTCTGCCCTTGCAACGATCTCCGGTGGAAAAGATTTGGTGGAAGAAACGCCCAGCCCTTTTATGTCTGAGGCCCGTTTGACGAGATTGCCACGTCCCTCAACCAGCCGGCCTATGGCTTCCTCGTATGAATTTTTGGTGTTGTCCAGGTTTTTGCCGATATTTCGCATGGATTCAACCAGCAAAACTGCCTTGTCGTAGAGACCTTCAGCTTGCTTGACTATCTCTTGGGTGTTTTTTTCTTGGTCGGCTAGCTGCCAAAGCTGAGCTACGATAGCCAAAGCAGGTATCAGGGTGGAAGGTGTAACCACATAAATTCGTTTGGCCAGCGACTCGCTCATAAAATGGGGATTCCTGCTGAGCGCCACCTGCAAGGCGGATTCAATGGGGGTGAACATGAATACCACCTCAGGCGACCCTAGATCTGGTATCTTCTCATACCCCCTTTCTGAAAGCTCATCCACACGACTTTCCAGAGCTTCGCAGTGAGACTTCAACTCACCTTCTTTTGCCTCGTCATCGTCAGCATCCACAAAGCGTGCATAGGCACTCAGCGATACTTTGGCATCAATCACAATGTGCTTGCTGTCAGGCAGCCGCACCACGGCATCGGGACGTAGTGTGTTGCCGCCTACCCCTTTGAATGAAGGCTGAAGTTCATACTCACGGCCCCTTTCCAGCCCAGAAGTTTGCAAAGCCAACTCAAGCTGCATCTCTCCCCAGCTTCCCTGTGCTTGGCGTTCTCCCTTGAGAGCTTTTGAGAGGTTGTCAGCGTCTTCGGAAAGCCTTGTATTCTGCTTTTGCAGCATGTCTATCACTGTTTTCAATTCGGTTTGCTGTTTGGTGTCTTCGGTGTGGATGCTCTCCATTTTTTCACGAAAGTCTTTCACCTGCTTTTTGACGGGATCAAGCAGTTGATTTATGCCTTCTGAGCTTGCTTCCTTAAAGCTCTTCGTCTTGTCGTCAAGAATTTTGCTAGCCAGATTTTCAAATTTTTCTGTCATCAACTCCTGCGACCCCTTCAGATTGGCGGTCACGAAATCTTGGGATTGTTGCAGGCTTTTTTCGATTTGGTCGTCAAGGGCTGCCTTCAGTTCAGCCATACTCTGCTCTTGGCTGGCCAAATTGTGCTGCTGGGCAGATTCCAAGCGGGCCTTGATAACGACCCTAGCCACCAGCCAGACGACTAGCGCGGTGATGACTGCTACAAGAATGGCAATTAATAATGTGGCCATGAAGTGGTTTCCTTTGGTCTAAAACTGCTGTATGCGCTAGCTTAGACAGGGGGTCTGACATTTTAGGGGAGGAGATTTCTGGGCGGTTGCGATCGAGCAGCCGCTTGCTAGCCGTAGTTGCAAAGGATAAGCCTTAGCCTTGTCTTGGCTTGTGGTGGCGTTTGAACGCCGTTTTGTGCTGCTGGCAGTATGTTGTGAAGTGCCATAGCTGTTGCGCTGGTTGATGTAGCTGCCAACTAGTTTCCAGCATTTTCCTTGAGCACTTGCAGGCAACCCTCTGGTCTGAAAGTGAAGAAAGTTTCTTGACTCTCATCAATCGGTAAAGATGCACAATAAAAAACTGGGGTTGTCTTCGTTGAAAGTGCGTGCAGTTTGTCGGCATAATGCTTTCCTAGCCGCCGATTCAGCCGCCGATGTAATCGTGGTGTCAACCGTGTTATTTTGGGCTTGTGTTGCAACCAGTTGCGGCTAGCAACAAAGCTAGGGCTGTGATGATGGTGGTGGTTGTTGTTTTCATAGATTGTTTGTCCTAGTTGATGTGGCGGTTGATGTCGTGGGCTGGCAAGTCGCGAGCTTGCGTGTAGCTGTCAGTTAGCAGCCCTGTTGTGTTTCAGGTAGCGGGTGTCCAGATGCTCATTGCTTTGCGTTCTTTGACTTCCAAGTCAGGCTCCCGAAAGTAAGTCCGGTTGTTGAAGGTGTCTTGCAGGCTGCTGTCTTTGATAGCTGTCAGGTGGCGTGTGGTAGATACTACGCAGTCTCTGAACTGATGGAAGGCTTGTCTGTATGTCAGTCTTGGACCGGCTGGCAGCTTGACTTCTTCAAGCCCAAATTCTCAATAGATTGGCTGCCAAATCTTGTCGGCTACTCCGCAGCGGGCGGTAGTTCTGTCTTAGACACTTTTTGATTTGGCTGATAAAGCCCAGCAACTGGCCTTGTAGTGGGTCGCACGATTGACACCTGCTGGAAGTGTCACGATCACCAACGCTCTGGCTGCGCAATCCTTGGCGTCGTTGCGTGTGAAGTAGCCAGCTTCTTGTCTGCCACCGTCATTGAGCTCAAAGCCGATCAAGCATGGTATCGTGGTTGGGGATTTCGGCAGAACTCATCGCCAAATGAGCCCCCAGGGTCCAGACCAGATCCCCCAGCCATTCAGCCCTGTTCGGCTTGTTCGGAAGCGAATTTATGCGCTCTGGCAAAAAGCTCCTCGGTTGTCAAGTCTTCCATGTGCATAGAGATTCCCCACCTGTGCCCGAATGGATCTTTGATTGACCCAGAGCGCTTGCCATAGAACTGGTCGGTTACAGGCACTAGCTCGGTGGCTCCGTGTTTCAGCGCCCTAGACATGAAATCATCGGCGTTATCAACTTCCAAAATCAAAGCCACGGGCGAATTTCCCAGGCTCTCAGGGCTGAGAACGTCCATTTCGGGAAACTCATCTGAAAGCATGAGTCGCTTGCCCAGTAGGTTTAGCTCGGCATGCATTATTTTGCCGTCTGGCAGCTCCAAAATGGTTTCTGTCCTGTCGGCACCGAAGGCATCCACGTAGAAATCAATGGCTGCCTTGGCATTCTGGCAGCACAGATAGGCTGCGATTGGCTGGCTCTCCTTCATATCAAACACTGCGAGTTCAGACATGTTCTACTCCTTGGGTATTGTGGGGGTGGATGGGCGCGGGCACTGCGTGTGGGGCGCGGGTCTTGCGCTAGATTTTTCCTAGCCGCTCAGTCGTTCTCTGGCAAGCCGACTGCGTTCGCGCAAATGCTCAGGCAACATCTCCAGCAGGCGGGTTGTTTCAGCACTGCTTGCTGCGTCTTCAATTGGGGCAGTCCCGCTGTCTGAAGCTCCGACTAGGGATTCTTCGGCTATTGCTTCGCCAGCACTCGCAACTGCCGCACCGTCTTCCTCTGAGTTGAGGCTGGCCAGCAGGTTTTCTTGTTCAGTTGCTTCGGCTTCCAGTCGGGCTGCAATTTTTGCAGCTATCCTGTCTTTGTCTTCGCACCATCTGCGCCAGTGCTTGGGGCGCACCAAGGCTGAGCCGTCCAGCGAGCCCAACTGAATTCCGTTCTCGAAGAACACCATGTAGCGTCGCCACTCAAACCCGTTCACCATCTTGACCACTCCCGGAGTGCGCTCGGGCACACCAGGCAGGTCATAGGCCGCCACAACTTTCTCGTTGCGCACAAATGGGTTGTGGTAATCGTCTTTTCTAGAAAAAATCCCCATTGCTAAGCAGTTTATCTAAAAACTCCTTCAAAGGGCTTTTTCTGATCGGCCAAGAAGCTTGTCTTTTGCTTAGCTTTTTGTTGCTGAAGCCACGTTCAGCTTGAAATAAAGCCAGTTGACATTGCAGTCTAAAGCAGCAGTCTAATGTACTTTCGCAAATACCTTTTAAATTTATTCGCTTGAATGCTTGGACAAGAGAGAAATAATATACTAATATCCAATACAGTCATATTCATCTTAATAATTTATACAAAATGGAGACACTCAAAATGAAGCTCAGATCTACCAGATACAGCAAACAATTGACCCCCCACGACCAGCGGGGCTTCACCCTGCAAACCCTGATCATTACAGCCGTTTTGGTGTTGTTGGCGGTAGCCGGAGGAGTGATCATAGCAGCCATCACTGGCAGCGCATCGGATGACTTGGAAGCACAGCAACCCAGCTTGGAAGGCAGGTGTGCTCCCTGGGAATTTCACGATCCAGTGCTGGCAGCCGTCGGTGGAGGCGGAGGGGAAGAATTCACAGAGTTCAGATATAACCCCACCTCCAATACTCCACAAGCAACCCCAGGCAACGGGGGATATACTTCTAGCGGAATAGGATGCTTTGCCCCCTGCTATGTGGAACGGGAAATTCGGGTAGCGCGAGTCCATACACTTGACGATTTAATGGAGCCGGTGCCAGTTACTGACTATGACACTGGCGCCTCTATGATGGTAGAAGCCAAGCATTCCTACATCAAGTTCAAAACTGACAATAGCTTCCCTGCTCACAGTGAATACCGTATTGGGGTAACTTACTTCAAAGGGGGAGCAGGTGACAGTGGGAATACTGAACTAATGAATGTCAATTATGAACATTTTGATATTCAAAATCCCCATGATGGGGTCACGTACGTGCCTAACCAACGACTAAAAGATGCTACCCGTGGATCAACCAATGGTTATGCATGGCGTTGGGATGGTCCATATGGCTCAAATCCAAATGTCTATCCGGTTGGCACAAATGTCCCACCAACTGACCAGGGCTCCACATTGAGCATCAAAGTAACGACCGACGGCGATGGCTGCGTCGTTTACGATACTGTCACGAACGATATCCTTTTGGACTCGCGCTTGGGCTGAGGTCGCGCCTTGGTCAAATTTCGTGTCTCAGCCTTCGTGTCTCAGCCGAAGTGTAGCCCGTCTTCGGTTAGCCACTGCCCCAGTTTTTCAAAGCTGAGTAGCATTAATGCTTGATGAATTGGGATCCAGCCAATCTGCCACAGGAAGTAAAGCAATTCTTAGCTGAGCGGCACTTGGCTACCCTTAGCATCCCCCGCCAAGGAAAAAGCCCGCATGTCACGCCTGTGGGCTTTACTTGGGATGACGAATCTGGTTTGGCCAGGGTGATAACTTTCGCCCATTCTCAGAAAGTGAAGTTGTTGGAAGCTCTGCCACCGGCAAGGGCTGATGAGGTTGCTGCTGACGAAGACAGCCCTGATACAGACAACTCTGACGCCAATTCCATCGGAGACGGCAGCAGCTTACACGCCGGCAGTAACGGGTCTCCGCTCATGATGGTTTCGCTCTGCCAAGTTGACGGCGGGCGATGGCTGACTTTGGAAGGGGCAGCGCAAGTAACTGCCGACAAAGACCGTTGCGAAGAAGGAGTCAGGCGCTATGCGCAGCGGTATCGTCCTCCCAAAAACAGGGGCAGTGACCGCCGGGTGATTGAAATCAAAGTGTCAAAAATCAAAGGGCGAGTTCCAACGGTATAGCGGTCAAGCCGCACCACGCGTCTGAAGTGCCATTTTGTGGCACCGCTTGCTGGCGGGTTGGTTCAGGCTTGTCCGTTGGCTGTGTAGTATTGTTCGGTTTCTGGGCAGGTGGGGCGTTGCCAGCCTAGGCGTTTGATGTCGTATTGGTAGCGTTTTTCGCTGTTCAGCCAGAATTGGACGGAGTATCGTGCGACTTTGGTGAGTTTCTTTGCGATGTCTTCAGTGATCGGCACGGCACCGTTGAGAACGCCCAGAAACACTGGGTATGGAATGCCTGAGGTTTCGGCAGCTTGTTCTGGAGTGAAGCCTTCCACCTCTATCGCCTCCTGGAGGGATTCGCCGGGGGCTGTTGTCCAGTCCGTCTCGAATCTGAGGCCGTCTTGGGGCTGCAGCCTGAGGGGCAGGGATTTTTTGGAACGTAGTTTGAACATGGCATGTTCCTTTATGAGGGAAGTGCTGTTTCTAGAAGTGCTGTTTCTAGTGGTAGTTTATTATGTCTACGATGTAAATCGCCGTGACATTGGCCCAGTTGACGTGGGTTTGACCGTATTGGCTGTCGGTTTCTGCAGGCCCGAAGACGATCCTGAGGCCGCCTCCCCCAGAATGTAAACCACAGGTGTTGCACAACCGCCAAACCAGATCTAATGGCAACTGCGGCGGAGCCAGTTGCTACAGGCCAAGGCGGGGTGTCGTCCGCCCGCTTGATTTGTTTTTTGTTGTCCGCCAGTTGGCGGGTTGGTGCTGGCGGGTTGGTTCAGGCTTGTCCGTTGGCTGTATAGTATTGTTCGGTTTCTGGGCAGGTGGGGCGTTGCCAGCCTAGGCGTTTCAGGTCGTATTGGTAGCGTTTTTCGCCGTTCAGCCAGAAGTAAACGGGATATCGTGCGACTTTGGTGAGTTTTTTGGCGATGTCTTCAGTGATCGGCACGGCTCCATTGAGAACGGTAGTTTAATATGTCCTTGATGCATATTTTCGTTACAAGGCTCCAGTTGATCTGTTTTTGACCGTATTGGGAATCGGCTTTTGCTGGCCCGAAGACGATCCTGAGGCCGCCTTGGACGGTGACCGATATCAGCCCTTGCATGTTGCCTTTCAGGGGGTGCGGATTGCCATAATGGAGGTCTCGCACAGTTTTTGCTTGTTTGAGCTCGCCCAGCCTTCGGTCAATCATCTTATGCTCGTTTGGGAACTCCCTTTTGGTTGCCCTTGTGTCTTCTAGGAATTTGACTTTTCTTGAGTAGGTAATTTCCATACCCCCGAAATGTAAACCACGGGTGTTGCACAACCGCCAAACCCACTCCAATGGCAACTGCGGCGAAACCAGCTGCGATAGGTGCAGTCAGCAGCAAATTGAATTTTGCAGGATAAAAATCTTTGTGGCTCCTCGCAGGGCTTGACTTATGGCCTGTGACCCACGGGGTTTGACCGCTCCCCTCAGCGCCTTACACTCGCCTCCAAACCGGCCCTTGAGGGGTATCTTCAACCTCTACCTTATATTCAGCTTTGAGTTGTTCTCGCAGGCGGTCGGCTGCTTGAAAATCTTTCGACTCCCTGGCTTGTTGACGTTGTGAAACCAGCAGTTCAATGGCTGCAATTTCTTCGGATTCCTCAGGGGTTTTGCCAGGTCCTCCCGCTTCAGACTCAGCTGGTAAAAGCCCCAGAACCTGACACAATTCCCGAACAGCCTCGCAAGCTGCTTTCGCTAGCGCCGCCTGGCCCTGCTTGAGCGCCACATTTCCTTGGCGCACGGCATCAAAGACGGCTGCCAAAGCCTGAGGAGTATTGAAATCGTTGTCCATAGCTTGACGAAACTCAGCTGCGGCCGGCACCATTGCCTCCGAAACTCCGCCGCCAGTATCCCCTTCATTCAACGCAGCCCTGTCTGCCACGCGCAAAAAAGCCTTGATTCTCTCCAACCCCTCCACCGCCGAGTTCAATGAGTTCTCAGTCAACTCCATCACAGTCCGATAGTGCGTCTGCAGCATGGCCAGACGGACTGCCTCAGGTGGCCACTCGTCCAACAGCCCCCGCAGCGTCAGAAAATTCTGCTTGGACTTGGCCATTTTCTCCCCGTCTATATTCACCATCGCGCTGTGAATCCAATGGCGGGCGAAGCTATAGCCCGCGGCCCGTGCCTGAGCCAACTCGTTTTCGTGGTGGGGGAAGACCAAATCCGTGCCGCCACCGTGAATATCAAAGTTTTCCCCCAGCAAAGACAGCGACATCGCCACGCACTCAATATGCCAGCCAGGGCGCCCCGGCATCCAAGGCGAATCCCAAGCAGGCTCACCTTCCTTGGCTGCCTTCCACAAAGCGAAATCCTGAGGGTTCCGTTTGCGCTCATCCAACTCCACCCGCACGCCCGACCCTTCCAGCAAAACCTCAGGGTCTTGTCCCACCAACTGCCCGTACTGCCCGAATTTAGACACCTCAAAATACACCCCAGCACCCTCAATCACATACCCCACATCCCGCTCCACCAGCTCCTCGATGATTTGGATCATTCCGCTCAGGTGCTCAGTGGCTCTGGGGCAAGCATCTGCACGCCTGATCCCCAGCCTGTCCATCTGCTCGAAGTAAACAGCTTCGTACTCCTGCGCCACTTCCTGAGTTGTGCGCCTTTCTTGGGCGGCGCGGGCGATAATCTTGTCGTCAATGTCGGTGATATTCATGACCAGTTTGACGTCAAAACCCCGCCAAGACAGGTAGCGGCGAATGACATCGTAGGTCAAGGCGGTTCGGGCGTGCCCAATATGAGGCTCGTCATAGACAGTCGGCCCGCAGGCATAGATGGCGATTTTGCCCGGCTCCCGCGGGGTGAAGTCAACCAGACTTCGGCTCTTGGTGTCGTTGAATTTCAGCATTGAATTCCAGTATCAAATTCCAATATCAGACAGGCGGGGCAGCCCCGAATATTCCAAGTATTCAGTCAATCAAAGTTTCCAAAAGGAAAGACCCGACAACCACCATCGCTACCACTATTCCCGCCAGCAAAAGCCCCAAAACCACCACCAGCAAAACCATCGCGAACAGCGACGAAATGCGTCTGTAAAACTCTCTTCCATTTCCAAGGCGAGCACGATGAGGTCGCAATTGGTCTCGGATTTTTCTGGAGTGCGCGAGGGGTGTACCAGCATCGACAGGCGTGCCATCGGGCGTACCGGCATCGCGTAGTTCAATCTCAGAGCCAATGTGGTCGCCGGTATCCTCAGCTCCCTCTGCTTGCTCCTGAAAAAACTCAATAGTCATTACAATTTAACGTATTAGACAATTTAACGTATCAGTTGACAGGGTTGTATGACGGACACAAACCAGCCAGGCGCAGACCCGCCGCCCACAGACCAGTCCCAGTTGCCTGAGGAAGAAACTGAGGCGTATCTGCCGCGCTTCAGTCGCAAGCGACTAAGCCGTCGCCAATGGAAGTGGGCTATCGGTTCAATTGTAGTTTCAGCGCTGACTTGTGCCACGGCAGTGGTGGTGAATGTTGTCAAGGTGCCCTATGTTTCGCTCTCGCCAGGAAGTGTTTACAGCGCACCCGATGCCATTGCGGTGGATGATGAGGGTGTGCCCATATTTGAACCTGAGTCTGAAGTGGGGTTTGTAACGGTCGGGGTTTCGCAAAAGCTGACCTTGTGGCGATTTTTCTTTGATTCCCTTGACGACCGCATTGACATCTACAAGGAGGAGGTCATCAATAGAGGCGGAACCCGAGAGGAAACAGACCAGCGCAACCTAGAACTGATGCGAGCTTCCCAGAAAAGCGCCGTTACCTTGGCACTGGAGTTTCTGGGATTGACAGAAGTTACCTTGTTTCCGTCTCTTGATACCTATGAGTGCCTTTACGGTGATGACTCCGACTCGGAGAACTCAGAACCCAGGCCCTACATAGTATTTTTGCCGGGAGACGTGGTGCAGTCCGCCAATGGCAAGACGATTGACAAAACCACAGACCTGCTGGAGTTGGTCGACAATTTGCCTGAAGGTGAAACTGTGGAGTTGGAGATCAACGGGTTGGTGCCACCGGAGTCTGAGGGATCGGAGTCTGAGCAGTCACAGCCTACGGAATCACCACAAGACGATCAAACGGCTGGCGATTCAGCAGACAGCTCAAACCAGTCGGGCATCTTCACCGTAGAAGCGGAAATAGAAGTAACCCAGCGATTGGAACGCGGGGCTTTCTTCTTCAACATCAATTTCTTAGAAGACACCTCCACTCAAAACGATACTTCAGGCGATGACAACGCCACGGGCGAGGGTGATGTCTCGGGCGAGGGTGATGACGCAAACTTCAAGTGCCGAGACCAGCAGTCTTGGTTTGCCTATGATTCCGCCGAAGCCGACCTGTTGGAGAGCGTGCGTCTTGATGCCGGAGAAGTTTCAGGCCCATCAGCGGGACTGGCCTTCACTTTGTCGGTCATCGATTTGCTATCGGAAGGCGATCTCACAGGCAACTTGAGGGTGGCCACAACTGGGGTTGTCAACTCCAACGTGAGTTTTTATCCCATAAAATTCTTCAGAGAGCAACGCCCAGAGTGCTCCTTTAAATACGGCAAGATTTGTTCAGTCGGTGGAGTTACGCAAAAAACAACCGCTGTGCGCCATAATGGATATGATGTCTTTTTGGTGCCAGAAGATGGCAACGACTATGCAGAAGCAGCCAGTGCTGCGGGAGATTCCTTGAAAGTAATAGAGGTGTCAGACTTGCACGAAGCCATAGCGGTTTTGGAGTGCCTGGGTGGCGACCCCGTACCGGTCGGGAGCAATTATTCGGATGCTTCCACCGCGCAGTTACCCGACTGCGATTCGATTCGTTAGAAAGCATGTCGCCGCTAATAAACCCTACAGTCAGCCCATGACCCAACCAGACGACAGCAGCGCATTCCTTCCGCCCCAAATCCAAAATCGTAAGTTTACGGTGGTGCGACGGGGTTATGACCGAACCGAGGTTGACGAATTCCTGAAGCAGGTCTCCACCATGATGTCTGAGTTGCTGAGGGAGCAAGCCTCTGCTCTAGCTGTTTCTGTAGTGGGGGAGGGAGACATTTCGGAGGCCGAAGCCAGCGAGCAAATGGCAGTCATGGAAGACATTGAAGCTAGGGCAGCCCGTCGCCTCAATGCCGCTTCACTTGAGGCTGACAGACTGCGAACTGAAGCCCGCCGAATGCTGGAAAAAACCAACCGCGAGGTACAAGAAATCGAAAGCGCAGCCAAGGCCAAAGCAAACCAGATTACTTCCGAAGCCGAGCAAGCCAAGCAGCGAATTATGGGTGACCTCATGCGCCGCCGCAAGGAGGCTCAGGCTCATGTGGAGATGTTGCGGGCCGCCAGAGATGAGTTGTTGGCATCGTTCAGCCAAGTGCAGCGTATTACCGCTCAAGCTGTGGAGCCATTAGACAGTGCCCTAGAGCGCGCCAAGACTGCTGCCGACAATGCTGTGCAGCAGTTCAGACAAAGGCAACAAGAGACGCAAGAGACGGTTGAAGAGTTGGGGGCAGAAGTAGCTCATGGACCGTCGTCTGAGGGATCACAGGATAGATCACAGGATATTGGGGCTAAGGCAGGAGAGGGGGCTGTTGTGAGTGATGCGACCGACGTTCGCGCTCGCGCTGCAGTGGATGTCGGCGTAGCGACTGAAACAGCACAAGAGACAGCCTCAGCAAAGTCTCCCAAAGTGGGTGCAGTTGAGTCCCCCCAAGAGTTAGAAGATGTAACTGTAGAACCTGTTTCGCAAGACACTTCCAAACAGCCTTCGGCAGATCTATCCAGCATCTTTGCCAGACTGCGTGAAAAAGAATCTGTCGGCGAAACTGAAACTCCCACTTCTGAAACGACCACAACTGACGAAGCTGCTACCGAACCGGAACTGAAGCCCACCAAAAGTCGTTCCAAAAAAGCGCCAACCGAGGAAATCCCAGTTGAACCGGTGGTGACCGAGGTGCCATCTGGTGAGGTGCTTACTGGTGAGACATTATCTGGTGAGGCACCGCCCGGTGGGGCAACTCCAGTTGAGTCGTCTTCCGCTGAGTCCACTCCACCCACTCCAGATGCCGACCTGGAGCGTCAACTGAAACGTGCCCTTACCCACGATGAAAGCCGTGTCCTGCGGGCGATTCACAAATTCCACGGCAAATCCAGTAAGGTAAAGTCGCTCCAAAAAGCGATTCTGAGCGAGGTGCCTCGTCGAGCTTCCTTTAGGGAATCTTTAGGCAGCGAAGTATCCCATGATATGCTTACTAGAGTTTTACTAACCCCACTAATTGAGGAATTAGATTCTTGCGACCTACAAAACACCGATTCCAAAGCTCTGGTTCAGCAGGTGCGTGACATCTACAGACGGTTTTCGCAAGATGAGATTTCAGTTGTGGTATCTCAGTTGGCATCAGCAGATGTTTCAGTGGAATCCGCATGACCATAGGTAACGGCGCCTCCAACCCCAATCCTTCCCAGGAGCGCCCAACTTCAGCGCGCCCCCGCACACGGCCGTCTTCTTCCGGCAGTGGGCCGACAGGCGGCGGGCCTACTAGGTCTGGCCCACCCCGGTCTCGTTCCCCACGCAGCCGCCGCGGTCGCTTCTCCACCCGCGCCAGAGTGATCCTGTTGCTGGTGGTAGTGGGCCTGATTGTGCTCATCTTGTCGTTGCGGGGCATTGCCAGTTTCTACACCGACTACCTCTGGTTTGACTCCATCGACCAAACCCAAGTCTGGTCGTATGTGCTGCTGGCCAAAATCATCATGGCGGTCATTGCCATCGGGCTTTTCTTCATCCTGTTGTGGGCCAGCCTTGCCATTGCTGACCGCATCGCTCCCGACCCTCGCCCCAGTGGGCCAGAAGAAGATGTCTTGTCCCGCTGGCACAATCTGGTAGGCAAGCGCAAAATTCTAGTCCGCAGCCTCATTGCCTTCTTTTTCGCCTTCGTAACCGGCATCGGCGCCTCCAATCGCTGGCAGGAGTGGCTGCTGTTCATCAACCGCAAAGATTTTGGAGTGAAAGACCCTCAGTTCAATCTGGATATCGGCTTTTATGTTTTCCAACTGCCGTTTTTGAAATTCGTGGTGGATTGGCTGTTCACAGCATTCTTGATCATCTTCTTTATCACAGTCGTCATTCATTACATCAATGGTGGCATTCGCTTCCAGACCTCAGGGCAGCGGGTCTTGCCGGCAGTCAAAGCTCACCTATCTGTGCTGCTGGGCATTTTGGCTCTGGTGCGTGCCGCCGACTACTGGCTAGATCGCTACTCTCTCACCACCTCATCTCAGGGAGTTGTGGATGGCGTCAGCTACACCGACGTGAACGCTCGCCTGCCGGTGCTGTATCTGCTGATAGTCATTGCGTTTTTGGCTTTCTGTCTGTTTATCTACAACATCTGGCGCAAAGGCTGGGCACTGCCTGTCATCGCGGTGTGCTTGTGGGCATTCGTGGCTATCGTGATGGGCAACATCTATCCTTTCATCGTGCAGCGCTTCCAGGTGGAGCCTGCCGAATCCACCCGTGAGCAAGAACTCATGGAGAACAACATCCAGTTCACTCGTCAAGCCATCGCTTTGGACAACGTTGAGACCCGGCTGTTTGAAACAGGCGATCCGCTGACGTTTGCCGATATTGAAGATAACCAAGACAACATTGACGTCATCCCGCTGCTGGATGCCGAGGTCTTGCCGCAGACTTTTGAAAACCTGGAGGGGGAGCGAGGCTTCTACAGATTCCCTGAAGCGTTGGACGTAGACCGATATGAGGTGGACGGGGAAGTGGTGCCGGTGGTGCTGGGTGCGCGCCAGCTCAATCCCGACCGCTTGCCCACCAACACATGGGAAGCTTCGCGCCTCACCTACACGCATGGCTATGGTCTAGCCCTAGCACCAGCCAACAGGGTGGAAGCGGGGTTGCCTGATTTCGTAGTTGGCGGGCTGGCCGTGGAGCGCAACGAGCTGGGTCTGCCGCTAGATGAGCCACGTGTCTATTTCGCTGAGGATTTGGGAGGCTACGCCATTGTCAATACCGACCGCCAGGAAGTGGATGAGGAGCAAGCCGACGAGAGCGCTGGCGAAGAGGGGTTGCAATCCTACAGCTACGACGGCGATGGCGGGGTGGAAATCGGCGGCTGGTGGCGCAAGGCTGCCTTTGCCCTGCGCTTCGGCGACATCGACCCGCTCATTTCCAATTTCATACGCAGCGACAGTCGGGTGCTGTATGTGCGAGACGTCCGTGAGCGGGTTGAGAAGCTGGCTCCCTTCCTGCATTTTGACAGCGACCCTTACGCAGTCATATCCGAAGGGCGTATCAAATATGTGCTGGACGCCTACACCACCACCAGGTTCTACCCGTTTGCACAGCGCGCCGACATCGAGCAATTGCCGGCCGGCAGCGGACTCAGGCACAACTTCAACTACGTCCGCAACTCTGTCAAGGCAGTGGTGGACAGCTTTGACGGCTCGGTAACGCTGTATCAGGTGGATGCCGAAGACCCGATTGTCAACGCCTATCGGGGTGCGTTCCCCAATTTGTTCGTTGACAAATCGGAGATGCCCGCCGACTTGCTGCGACACATTCGCTATCCGTCCGATTTGTTCCGGGTTCAGACCAACGTCTGGGCTCGCTATCAACTAGGCGACACACAGAAGTTCTACGAGCAAGCTGAGGGCTGGGCTGTAGCTCAGGATCCGGGTGGTGTCAGCGGGGCGGCGGTTACAGCTGTGGTGAATGAAGAAGGTGTTCTGCTGACCAGCCGTGAGCGGCGCATTGACCCCTATTACACTTTGCTCAGGTTGCCCGAAGAGGATGCGCAGCAATTTGTGATTTTGCGACCCTACGTGCCGATTTCCACTGAAGACACCCGTAAGGAGTTGGCAGCTTTCATGGTGGCTGTCAGCGATGATCAGGATTACGGCAAGCTGATTGTCTATCGCACTCCGGGGGGCGACATTGACGGCCCGGCCCTAGTCAACTCCAAAATCCAGAGCGACCCCAACATCTCTAGGGTCATCACCTTGCTAGACCAGCAGGGTTCGCAAGTGGAGTTCGGGGATTTGCTGCTGGTGCCGGTGGACCAGTCCATTTTGTATGTGCGACCGTTGTATGTGGTAGCTTCCAGCACTCAAGTGCCTGAGCTGCAACAGGTCATTGCCGTCTTAGATGAGAGCGTTGTGATGTGTCCGCAGTTGAATGAGTCTTTGGAAGCTTTGTTTGGCTTGACGCCTATTGCAACCCAAGGCGACACAGCCGTCACAGGTGGCTGCACCGGAACGGTAGAAGGCGTGTCTTTGGGCCAGACCCCACCCGATGGGACACCTACTCCTCCGACTACCACCACCCAGCCGCCGTCCCCGACCACCACTACCCAGCCACCAACTACTACCACAACCACCACTGAACCACCTCCGACCACCACTGCTCCAGGCACGCCCGCTCCCACCCAAGACGTTGAAGCACTCTTGGCCGAAGCTTCGGCAGCGTTTGAGGACGCTCAGGCTGCTCTGCAGCGGGGCGATTTGGGCGAATACCAAGAGCAAGTCGAGCGAGCTGAACGGCTCATTGCACAAGCTAGCGAATTGCTGAGCTAGCAGACCGCGGCTCTTCGAGTTTTTCGTGCTGCGTGGAGCCGTGCTCTGTTTTCCCATGCTCTAACGGATGTTTATGGTTTTTCAAGAGTGCACGACAGCACGCATGCTGAGACCAAGCCCGAATACAGCAGAGCGGGGTATCACGCTTCAAACGCTTGTCATCACCGCTGTTTTGGTGCTTTTGGCTGTGGCGGCAGGGGTTGTCATAGTGGCCATCACAGACAGCGCATCGGACGACTTGGAGGAACAGTCGCCCGACTTGGAAGCCAAATGCGCCCCGTGGGAGATACACGATCCAGAACTGGAAGCAGCCGGGGTTGGAGGCGGCGGGCTGATTGAAGTGGATGAAAATGGCATGGTCGTGGGCTCTCCCATGCCTGGCAGGGGAGGGGTCACCTCCAGCAAAATAGGATGTCTAGCCCCGTGTTACGTTACAATGCCGCCAAATGGATTAACGCTGGATGACCTTGTTGCTCAAGCTCCGATCGTGGGGGTTTCAAGGCTTAAATTTGATGCCTCCAACCGCCCACCAGAAAGCGGTATCAGAGAATTTCGAGTGGGCGTGACTTATCGACGAGGCACTGCAACTGGCCTGCAACAAGACGATGATTCCTCCACCGGCTATGGATACAAAATAGTTGTAGGTGGCGAGGTCAAAGAACAACTGGGCACGCACATTCCACCCACTGACGAGGTTTCCTCTCTGGGTATCAAGGTAACCGGTGACAAAGACAGTTGCTTCATTGCCGACACAAAATCAGACGTACCCCAGGTTAACTCCGTAGAAGAAGAATCAGACCCTGGAGTCTTAAACCAGGTGCCAGACGAGAACCAAGCACCATAGGCGTTTATTGGCTGCCAAGTTGTTTTGAATTTTATATTTTGGCTCAGGACTCAAGCACTGGGGGAGCGGTGCTAGAATTTTTTGGTGGAGGAGAGTGCCACTAAATCGTTAGGCAGTTGATTATCGGATTGTCGCCCCTGTCTCCCGCAGTCCAATATGCCAAAAGGATGTTCACAATGCTCAGAAATCCCCAAATCGTGCTGAAGCAGTTGTCAAATCCGTCTAGAGATGAGCGGGGCATCACCCTCCAAACCCTGATAGTAACGGCTGTGCTGGTGCTGATGGCTGTGGCAGCCGGGGTGGTTGTAGTAGCTATCACCAACAGCGCTTCTGACGATCTAAGCGAACAGTCCCCCGACTTGGAAGCCAAGTGCGCTCCGTGGGAATTCCACGATCCTGAACGAGAAGCTTTAGGAATCGGCGGAGGTGAACCGCTTGAAACCGAAGTAATCGGCACTCCAACTCCTGGCAGGGGGGGGGTAACCTCTAGCGGCATAGGTTGCTTTGCTCCCTGCTATTTGAGTGTTCACACAAGCCTTAACGCGCCTTTTGAAGATAGGACGCTTGACCAACTCGTCAAAAGGATACAAGAGGACCCAAGCCACGATATTGAACTCAGTTTTGCTACCACCAATGAAAAACCGGAAATGAACCAGGTTCGTGTAGGTGTAACCTACAAAAGAAACTTCCAAGGTGGAAGAGCTGACATAATAGAGCAAGGTGGGGTTACTTGGCCTCAACTGGTCGCAGCAGCAGATGACTCTCTTCTGGATTTAGCTGAAGAGCTGATTCTTTCATCAGTTAACGGTTACGTATGGGACCTGATAAATCAAGTGTCTGTTGAACCGGTGGGTACGAATATCCCGCCCAAAGCAAAGGGTTCCAATCTGGTCATCAGAGTCACCAACGACCAAGAGGGTTGCATACTTCAAGACACCGGCACAAAAGTGATTCACTTGGACTCCCGTGAATGAGGTTGGTGCAATGCTTTTAGCGTAGGTCTAGGCTGGCTTAGGCCCTTGTTGGCGTGTGCCCCCTTGGGCCGGTGAAGTGTCTGCTTGAACGAGCACCGCAAAAAATTATTTTTTATTTTTTGTTATGTTAAACGCAATTGATGGGGGAAGGTGCTATAATACGCTTTAATGTATAAACATCTTTTCAAGCAAAGGAGCTTATTATGACTTATATTTCATCTGGCCCTCAGAGGCTTTTGGCATCCGGTTGCCGTAAGGCTATCGCGATGGTTTTTGTGATGGCTTTATCGGCAGGGGGGGGGTCTCGCAGTTGTAATTGCTGGCACCTCAGGTGCTAGTGCTCAGCCGCCGTCTTTGGAGCGGCTGGACCCCGACCGTTGCGACACCGATGAGTGGATCCCCGGAGCAGAAGCCGACCAGAGCAATGTAAGCACTCTGAGGCGAGAATGCAAGATTCTCGTAGAGGCGCGTAATGATTTAGTTTTTCGCTCTGGCAGTATTTTGTATGGTTCTGTAAATCACCCTATTTTGACGTGGGGTGAGGGACCGCTTAGGAATTGGGCAGGTATTGGTGTTAGCGGTTCTGCCAGTACCGAGTTCTATATCTCTGGGCTAGATATGAAGGGTTCTTCCAATGATGATTTTGTTGGTTTAGTTGGTGAAATTCCTCAGAGTTTGTGCCGGCTGGGGCGCGTAGATCGGCTGGTGTTTGACATCAATGGTTTTTCAGGCAAGTTTCCTGAGTGTTTTGGCAACTTGAGTAATTTAAATTTTGCTAGTTTCAGGCGCAATAATCTGACCGGTTCGATTCCAGCTGGGTTTGCCAGCATGAGCAATCTCCAGTGGTTCAACGTCAACTCAAACGATATGTCCGGCACTATTCCAAGCGGATTTCGCAATGTTTATGGCTTCCTGGCTCAGGACAATTTTTTCAATGGGCCTTTGCCGGATATTGGTTCGGAAAGTAAGACGATTTTGGTTGTTCTGAGACGCAATGAGTTCAGTGGCGAGATTCCCCGATCATATAGAAATTTGAAAAATGTCAACTATTTCACTTTCAGCGACAATGACTTGACGTGGGGGGATGACAGCAGCTGGGTAAGTGACTGGTTGAGTGAGATTACTTTTATGGATACAGGTGCTCGCGCAAGGCCTGAGTTCCATCTTTCCGGCAATCGGATTTGTTGGCCTGAGGATTTTTCTGTCTCGCATCGTCCCTTGCAGGAAGTGACCACCACCTATTCATGGAATGTGCGACCGCCTTCAACTGATCCAGTAACAGGCATCAAGGACACCGCTTCCTTTGGCGTGTTCTCGCTGGGTCGCCAGCAGTGTGACAGCCAGAGGTATTCCCAGTATGCGCTGCCGCCGATAACTGGCCTGACTAGAACTGTGTCGGGCGGCAATTTGGTGCTTGACTGGGAAGCGCCTACCGACCCAAGTTCAGGCACGGCTTTCACGCCCACCGGTTATTTGATTAGCATTGAGCAAGCTGAGAACAATGCCTTCAATGAGGAACATGAGCGAGTTTGCCCTAACAGGCCTGCTGAATTTGAAGTAGAGAGCTGGGAAACGAATTTTTTCTGGCAGACTGCTGCCACCCAGGCAACAATACCCCTACGCACCTCTGGGACCAGCGGTGCGTTGGCCTGCAATGACAGAAATCCTTTGAGTTTGGATAAATATGTCATCGCCGTTACGCCATATCATGCCACCGCGCAAAACGGCTTCAGCAACAGGTTTTATGGTGAAGGCAATGAGGCCAGCATTTTTGGCTGGAGGGCATATAACGTCATCTCCGATGGCACTTCAGCTCAGCAGATGGCTCGTGATTTAGGACTTAATTTCGTTGGTGAAATTTATTCCTGGGATGCCAGCACCCAGAGTTGGGGCACTCATTTCACACGAGACGACAACTCAATCTTGAACAGTGGCACTTCGGTGATGCACAAAATAGGGGTTTTCAACGCCGACAACTTACGATTTGCAGGGCTGGGCCGAGTTAGTGAAAATATGGTTTTGACTTTGCATCAGGGCTGGAACATACTAGCCCCGGCTGAGCAAGCTTTTGATACTGCTCCAGACAGCATCTTCGATGAAACGCTCAGCGACTGCGACAATCTGGCGGGCGTGCTGGCTGTCATAACGTACGACTTGCGACAGCAGGATTTCAAGATACTTCTGCCTTGTCATCCAGATATAGCGCCAAATGGCTATGGAGTAATGGATGCCGTTGACCGGTATGACACCATGTATGTCTTTTTCCAGAGCCAGCTGGCCGTGCCCATAACCTGGGACACCGCTGACAACAGCTACGGCCCAGCCTAAACCAGCGTTCACAGCCCGGTTGGTGCTTGCAGGGTAGCCCTGCACCGTATGTAGGGCTACCCAACCGCGTTTAAGTTTCCGCTTTTGGCTGTTTATCACCTTGCAATTCTTGCCATCTCTTCACACCCAATTTTTCGCACCCGATAAGAGGCTCAAAATGTTTCCAACACAATCAATTCCACACAACCTAAAAACTAACCCTGCTGAAGATGAAGCAAACCCTGCCGAAGATGAGCGGGGCATCACCCTTCAAACCTTGATAGTTACAGCCGTGCTGGTGTTGATGGCTGTGGCCACCGGGGTGATTGTAGTTGCCATTACCAGCAGTGCCTCCGACGACTTGGAGGAGCAGTCTCCCGACTTGGAAGCCAGATGCGCCCCGTGGGAAATCTTCGACCCGGAGCTAGCAGCCGCCGGAGCTGGCGGAGGCGGCGAATATACATCGTTCATATTCCCTGATCAAGCTAACGTCCAAGAAGCTGCGCCTGGCGAGGGTGGGGTGACTTCCAGCAAAGTCGGATGCCTACCCGTGTGCTACTTTGAACTGAATGATACAGAAGACGACACGCTTGACGAAGCTTTAGCTGTTTTAGATGAAGACGGTGGAACGTTAACCAAACCAGAGCGTAGTCATCTCAAATTTGACACGAGCAACCGTCCCCCGGAACGCTTTGAAATTCGCATAGGTGTAACATACACCCGACAGAAGGCAGCGGAGCCAGCGTCAGTCCACCAGAATATTGCTAGGTCTGGGCTCGCCTTGCGCTTCCAGCATAAGATAGTAGGCTTCAAGCACGCCCGGCCCGTCGGTTACGCTTTCGACGTTGCCGTCTTCATCCAAGTTGAGATTGCAGCCATACATGACGAAGGTAACGTCAGTCGGCTCGGTGTTGTCGTCGGGGGTGTAGAGGCTGTGCTCTGAGTGGGCTGGCTCATACAGATAGGAGCCAGCTCGATTCATATAGTCATACTCCAAATAGCCCCAAGCTCCCGAGGATGTAATGCCAAAGACCGGCCCGGTGTGACGGTGCTTTTGCACCCGCACGCCAGGGCCGAATTGATTGCGGATGACCCACAAACCCTCTTGCGAGCGGACGTGCAGAACTTTCAGACGAATATTCTCCCCGGCATTAGCCCAAGGCAACTCTTCATCACCTATATGACACGTGTCAGGCATGGCCAGACTGGTAAATGACATAACTTTCTCCTGTGGTTTTGGTTGGTTGATCAGCAGTTGATGGCTTGATGTCAGCTTATGGCATTTGGGGTTGGTTGGGGTTGGTTATCCACTGGCAGCCCGATTTGGCAAGCCCCTTGTGGCATTTGCAGACCGGTGCCGCCCATGCCGCAATAGCCCCACGGATTCTTGGCCAGATACTGCTGGTGGTAGTCCTCGGCGTAATAGAACTCTTGGGCTGGGATTATCTCGGTGGTGATTTTCGGATAGCCGGCAGCAGTCAACACTTCTTGATATGCCTCGCGGGATATCTCGGCCAACTGCTGCTGCCCGTCAGAAAAAGTGTAAATTCCTGAGCGGTATTGCGTGCCGACGTCGTTGCCTTGGCGCATCCCTTGAGTCGGGTCGTGGTTTTCCCAAAAGATCGCCAAGACCTCAGCCAAGCCAATCGCCTGGGGATTGAAGACTGCCAGCACTACCTCGTTGTGGCCGGTCCGCCCGCTGCAGACCTCCTCGTAGCTGGGGTTGGACGTTAGGCCGGCGCTGTAGCCCACCGCGGTTGTCAGCACCCCGTCTTGCTCCCAGAATTTTTTCTCGGCGCCCCAGAAGCAGCCCATTCCCACTATTAGTTTTTCAGACCATTCTGGGAAGGGCTCAACCAAAGGAGTGCCCAGCACATAATGGGCCGCCGCGACGGGCATTTTCTCTTGGCGGCCGGGCAGTGCGGTTTCGGCGGTGGGCAGGGTTGTTTTGTTGGGTTTCAGCCAGCTCATGTCTGTTCCTTGTCTTGTATTTCTGTGTCTTTCTTCGCTTGTTCCTTCCCCCAAAAAGTTTGCCAGGTTGGTTGGTTGTACGGCAACGTGCCCAGCCCGATATTGCTTTGGGGCCAGTCGGCAGGCGGGTAGCCGAGTGGATTCTCACCCACGTCCGCGCTGTAGAAAAGCTGATGTCTGCGCCCGGTGAAATACCAGGCATCGCCGCGTCTTTCGTAGCGGTCATCGTAGCGAATAGCTTGGTGAATCCACCTGCCGCCAATTTGAATATCGCCATGCGCATACACCCTGCCGACAGCGTGGTCGGTATCTGTGAAGTCAATGGTATGAGTAGTTACCTTGAGGATGGTCACGCCCACTTCAGACAGACTTTTGCGGAAACTCTGCTTCAAGGCATCTCGCCCACTGGCATCTCGGGATACCTTTACGTCCTCCACAAACAGCCCGACCAACGAATCCAAATCCCGACTGTCCACAAAATGGCTGTAGTTCGCCGCCAATTGTCTGATGGCTTCAATTGACCAAAGCCGGTCAAGACGTTCAGCTATTCCAGTGCTGTTCATTTGGTGGCCAGCGGTTTTAAGAGTGTTTCCCTCGCCTGGGTCGCCAGCGGTGTCAGACATACAACCTAATATAGAAGAAGATACAGCCAAGACAATTCAACTGCAGGAGGAACCGTGCCCATTCCGCAAGCCCGTGATGAAGCCAAGATGAAAGCCAGCCTGGCCGAATGGCTCAACACCCAGCCAGGCATCTCAGATGCGCAGGTAACCGAGTTGGACATACCCGACTCCAGCGGTTTCAGCAATGAGACGCTGTTGGGGGAGCTGAAGTGGCACGAGCCAGACGGGAAGGAATATTCACAGGGCATCGTCATCCGAATGCGCCCGACCGACTACGCCATTTTCCCCGAATACAACATGGCGGTGCAGTATCGCAGCCTTCAAAGCGTGCGGGCCAGCTCGGATGTGCCCGTGCCTGAGGTCTATTGGGTGGAAGACACAGGGGAGGTGCTAGGCCAGCCATTCTTCTTGATGGAGCGACTTTGGGGGCGTGTGCCGTCCGACAATCCGCCATATTTCGAAGCTGGCTTCGTCAAGGATGCCACGCCTGAGCAGCAGCGTGCCCTATACACCAGTTCTTTGGAGACGATGGCCAAGATTCACGCTATCGACTGGCGTGCGGCAGGGTTTTTGGAGTTTTTAGACCAGCCGAAGCACGGCCCTACGGGTTTCGCCCAGCAGTTGGGTTACTATCGGCACTACATTGACTGGGCTAGTGAGGGGCGCCCGCAGCCGACGGTGGAAGCTGCTATGGAGTGGCTGACCAAGAACGACCCAACAGCCGAGCTGGAGTTGGTGGTCAACTGGGGAGATGCCCGCCCATCCAACATGATGTATGGAGATGACTTTCGCCCGATTGGGGTGTTTGACTGGGAAATGGCCACCATCGGCCCCAAGGAAGTGGATTTGGGTTGGTTCATTTCCATGAACGAATGGCAGAGTCGCTGGAGCGGGTTTGACTGGTTGCCTGGTTTTTTGAGCGAAGCTGAAACAGTTGAGTGCTATGAGCGAGCTTCGGGCAAGACGGTCAACAACATTGACTATTTCAAAGTTTGGGGCTCGCTTAGGTTTTGCGTGGTGATGATTCAGATCATTTCCATGCAGATCAAATATGGGGCTATTCCTGCCGAAGCCCGTTTTTTGGAATACAACAACCCCGCAACTCATCAACTGGCGAGTTATCTGGGTATTGACCCGCCAGGAGAGTTGGTCCCGCTTAGCTAGCCCGCTTAGCTAGCCTGGCCCGGCTGCGGGCTTTAGGCAGCTAGGCGCAATGGCAACTCCTTCAGCGAATTATTCAAGTTAGACCTGGTCCGGCGTGGCTGGCCGATTAGTTCAATGTCTGAAAACGTATTCAGAAGTTCTTCAAAGAACACCCGCCCCTCCAACCTGGCCAGGTGCACACCTAGGCAAAAGTGAGTTCCGATACCGAACGACAAATGCGGGTTGGGGCTGCGGTGAATGTCAAAGCGGTCGGGGTCTTCAAAGACCGTCTCGTCCCGGTTGGCTGAAGTATAAATCATAGCTACTTTTTCGCCCGCTTTGATTGGCTGGCCGGCAACTTGGGTATCTTGCGTGGTCGTGCGCCTGAAGTAGTGCAGTGGGTTGGCCCAGCGCAGGATCTCCTCAACGGCAGCCGGGATCAGGCTGGGATTCTCACGCAACTCAGCCAAGGTTTCAGGATGCTGCAACAAGGCTAAAGTACCGCCTGCCAGCATTGTGCGGGTGGTGTCGTTGCCGGCAGTCACCAACTGCACGAAAAAGCTCCCGAAGTCAACGTCGGTCATGGAGCGCCCTTCTACTTCGGCAGCCATGACCAGATCTGTCAGGTCGGGATTGGAATCATCGCCCGAAGCTCGTCTCTCCCGCCTCAGGCGTGCGTGTTCAATGGCATAGACAGCCATGGCCATACTTGCATCGGACCCCACAGTCTGATAGTTGTCAGGATTGATTTCCGGGTCTTGCCCGCTGGCTTGCTGCTCAGCCCACTGGTGGATTTGGGGACGATCTTCAGCGGGGATGCCCATTATTTCACCCATAACGTTAGAAGGCAGGTGAGCGCAGACATCATGCACAAAATCCACTTCACCCATGTCTTTACCTCTAGCTAGGATATCGCGGGTGATCTCGCGCACGCGTCCCTCCAGCTGCCCAATCACCCGAGCTTTGAAGTGGGGTGCAATGTTGCGCCTCCAAGCGGTGTGACGGGGCGGGTCCATGGCCAGCAACATATTGCGCATGCTGGCTAACTGGGCCGGTTCCATAGTTTCCACTACCACTCCGCCCAACTCGGCGGAAAAAATCTTGGGTTCGCGAGCTACGTGGACAACATCGGTGTGGCGCAGCACCATCCAATAGCCGCTGTCGTTGGGAATATCTTGCCAGCGCACCGGCTCGTGCTGGCGCAGGTGGGCAAAGGCTTCATGGGGCGCTGCGTCAACGTAAGTATCGGGGTTGTGAAAATCGGGAATTTCCATGTCAAAAGCTCCTGGTTGTTTAAAGAATTTTAGTTAGTTCCACATTTCTTTTCTGATTAGACGATAAATCTCACCAAAGTCGTGGTTGACCTTTTCTGGCACCGAGTATGAATTGCCCAGCACCCTAGCTCCCCAGACAATCTGGGCGGTTCGCTCCACCACCAGCGAAGCATGCAGGGCGTCTTGCGGATTTTTGCCAACGCAGATAAGACCGTGATTGGCCAAAAGCGCGGCGCTGCGGTCTTGGAGTTTGGCTACCACGGCTTGTCCCAACTCTGGCGTGCCAGTCATGGCATAGTCGCAGACTTCAATATTGCCGCCAATGTAGATGGTCACCTCTTCAATGGCGGCGGGGATGGGCTGGCGAGCCACGGCAAACATGGAGGCATAGAGCGGATGGCTGTGAATGACTGCCCTAACTTCTGGAAAACTCTTGTAGCAGGCCAGATGCATAGCGGTCTCGGCGGAAGGGTTGCGCTCGCCCGAGGCGACTTCGCCTTCAAGGTTGACGCAGACCAGATCTTGTGGTTCCATCTCGTGATAGGGCATGGAAGACGGGGTGATGGCTACCCTATTATTTGCAACTAGGGCTGAGACATTGCCGGCGGTGCCTTCAACCAGACCTTTGTCATAGAACAGACGGGAGACTTGAATGACTTCGGCCAGGATTGCCTCTCGGTTGGGAGCATCATTACGATTGGGCGGCTCCGTGGGGCTGGCGTGGTCAGCTTGGTCGGATAGCTCAGCAGTGGTCATGGTCAAAGCAGTATCGGGCTGGTCGGTTTGGCTGGTCGGAAGTCGTTATCTGAATAGATTTTACACCTGCCATTTTCCTACACCGGCCACACTTCGGGGTTGGCTAGATGCTTGGGCCGTTCTTGGTTGAGAATCCGAACGATATCGTCGGCGATCATCTGGGTGTGGCGCAATTCGGTGTCTTCGCAGGCGCCGCCGATATGAGGTGTCAAGATTACGTTGTCCCTTTTCAGCAGGGGGTGCCCTTCAGGCAGCATCTCACCGTCAAAATGATCTAAAGCTGCCCCCCGGAGATGGCCGTTCTCCAAGACTTGCGTCAAGGCATCCAGGTCGTGCAGACCAGCACGTGCCGTATTGATATACAGCGAGCCAGGTTTCATCAGGGCGAAACGTTCGTGGTTCATCATATGGGCGGTCTGTGGCCCAGCGGTGGTATGCATTGACACGATGTCGGCTTCGGCTAGCAGGTCTTCCAACTCCCATTCGGCTGCCTCCACAAAGGGGTCGCTGGCTATCACCCGCAATCCCAAGGCTTCCATGCGCCACTTGACAGCTTTGCCAACCGCTCCCAAACCCACCAAGCCAATAGTGCGGCCAGCCAGCAGGGGAGCGCGATGGCGCTGATAGGGGAGAGTGTCTCCGAAAACCCTGCCTTGGCGCAACTCCTGGTCGGCAGGCAGCACGCGACGGTTCAGCGCAAACATCAGCGCAACCGTCAGTTCTGCTACAGAGTCGGCATTGCGACCGGGTGTGCACAGCACTGGGATACCCTGGTTGGTGGCAGCGGTGAGATCCACATTGGTGGGATCGCCACGGGTGGCAGCGACAGCCATCAGCGGCAGCTCTAGCACGGCACCAAAGCAGAAGTCAGCTTCGCAGATCAGGATCTGCGCTTTGGTTTGGATAACGAGTTCGGCCAAATCGTCGGGGCCCAGCACTCTGAAAGGGATTTGCTCTGTCCAAGGGTCTAAGATGACATTTCCAATTTCGCGCAGCTTGTCCAAGCCTGGGCCGCGCAGCGGAGCCGTGGAGAGAATTGTGGGGCGGGGGTTCACTGGGTGTGCATTGATTGGACGGGGTTCGCTGGACGAGTTATCGCTGGGCGGGCCTCTACTGGGCGAGTTTCCACTTCGTTAATCTTAATTGTGCTACTATAGCGAAATAGCATGTTTGAAATCCGAGCAACAATCTGCGACTTTACAAATCCAACAAAACTATCCAACCCCACCAAAACCATCTATACCTATTAGGAGGAAAAACAATGATGCACAAGACTAAAGCCAACAAAGCATGGCTCCTGCTAGTGCCCGTGCTGGCCGTCGGTTCTCTGATTGCCGCGGCCTGCGGCAGCGACCGCGACGAAGAGGGCGATGACGACCCGGAAGTAACCCAGCCGACATCTGCTCCAACCACCACCGCTGCCCCACCCCCTCCGGAATCGGAGCCTGAACCCGAACCTGACCCAGACACACCTGATGGCGAAGAGCCTGACGACGACGATGAGGAAACACCTGCCCCAACAACTACTACCGCCCCGCCTGAGCCAGAAGGCCCCACATTCGGTGATGTTGCCTGGCCTTGTGGCCCGGGCGATGCCTTAGGCGCGACCGCGCAGGGCGTAACCGACGAGAGCATTGTCATCGGCCTAGGTGATGACCGCGGTTTCCAAGCGTCTCCAGGTTTAAATCAGCATCAGACCAATGCCGTCATCAACTTCATTGATGCCTGCAATGAGCTGGGTGGAATTAACGGGCGTCAAATTGAATACAGACAGTACGATGCTGCCATCACCCAAGCTGGAGCCGTCATGCAAGCAGCCTGTGAAGAGGTATTCATGTTGGTAGCCAGCGGTTTCAGTCTGGACCAGCTGGCTGAGCCGACTCGCGTCGAGTGCGGTTTGGGAGCCGTGCCTGCTTGGACGGTCAGTGCCGATTTTGCGCATGGCCCATTCCAGGTCAACGCAGTCCCGAATCCAGCCGACCAAAATCCGATGAGCATTGCAGCTCAAATGGTGGGCATCGCGGCCGAGCGGGGCTATGACATCACCAAGTCAGGCAGCATGTATGGCAATTTTTCAGCCACGGTTGAAACTTGGGAAAAAGTTGAGGCTTCCTATTCCGACTATGGCTTTGAGTTCTCAACCGCATTGGAATACGACATCAATGGCGAAGCCGATTGGTCTCCGTTCATCAATGCGCTCAAAGACGATGACGTAGAGGTGGTTTACTTCACCGGCTCATGCCCGTTCTTCTATCAGTTTGTGCGCGAAGCAGCTGCGCTTCAAGAGCTTGATGCCATCTGGCTGGCCGATGCCAACTTCTATGATTCCAGTTGTGCCGAGGCGAACCAAAGCGGAGCCCTGGATCAGACTTTTGTTCGCATGGTCTTCATCCCGTTTGAAGAAGCTGATTCCAACAAGGCCACAGCCGACTTTATCCAAATCCTGAGCGACGCCGGCAACGAGCAGGTAACGTTGCTGGGCATGCAAGCAGCATCCAACTTCCTGCTCTGGGCTACTGGCGCGGCGGCTTGCGGCTCAAACCTAACCCGCGATTGTGTTCTGGAAGAAATTGGCAAGATTGAAGAATGGACGGGTCATGGCCTGCACGTGCCCGCCTTCCCAGCTGGCAATGAAGCTCCAGTCTGTGGCTTGTTGATGGAGTTGGTCGGCACTGAATATCGCCGAGTGGCTCCGTCTGAGCCTGGCACTTTTGAATGTAACCCCGAATGGCGTTTGACGATTGATACTCCGGCTGTCCAAGCTGCACAACTGGATGAGAATCGCAAATCCACCAAGTTCATCGCCAACTAGGCCACCTAGCAGGTATACCTACTAGCGAAACCCAGCAAAACTGAGGCTGGCTGTGGGGTTGGAGGAATTTCAACTCCACGGCCGCTCGGTTTACTTCTGGAGTAATCGACTGACAGGCTGATGGCTGATTTCTTGTCGTTCACGGTCATTGGTGTAGCCGTTGGGGCTATCTACGCCATTGCAGCTTCCGGTTTGGTGGTCACCTACGCCACCTCCGGAATTTTCAATTTTGCCCACGGAGCGGTGGGCATGTTTGCCGCCTTTTTGTATTGGCAGTTTCGCTGGGACTGGAATTTTCCCGCTCCGCTGGCTATCTTTTTGGTCATTTTCGTCTTCTGCCCGATTTTCGGGGCCTTGCTGGAGCGATTCGTTATGCGGGGACTTCAGAACACTATGGAAATCACCAAACTGGTGGTGCCGATCGCACTGCTATTGCTGCTGACAGGCTCGGCCAGTTGGATTTGGGGCGACCCTATACCTGAGACTTTGAGACGGTTCTTCGGCCCCGACAAAAAAATCACCATCGGAGACACCTTCATCAGCTGGCACCACATCATCGTCTTGATTGTGGCTGTGCTGATGGCGGCCGGGCTGTATGTGGTGCTTTACAAGATGCGCATCGGTGTCAACATGCGCGCCGTGGTGGACAACCCAGAACTCACTCAGTTGAACGGCGGCCGGCCAGTGTTGGCAGCGTCTTTCAGCTGGATGATTGGAACGGCTCTGGCTGGGCTGGCGGGTGTGCTGATCGGTTCGCTTCAAAATGCGGCCATCAACAATCTGGCTTTGACCTTGCTGATCGTTGATGCTTACGCGGCGGCCATCTTCGGCAAGCTGCGCAGCCTCACTTTGACTTTTGTGGGCGCCATCGTGGTTGGATTGAGTATCAGCTATTGGAACTGGCTGTCCGACACCGGGCAAAAATGGACTTGGCTGAGCGGTTTCCGCATCAGCATTCCGGTGGTGCTGTTGGTGATTGTGCTCATTTTGCTGCCGCATGAGCGATTACGCGGGGCTGTCGTGTCTAGATTCAAAGAACGTTTTAGCGTGCCGACTATCCCCAAGGCTGCGTTGTGGGCTGGTGTGCTGGTGCTGTTTTTCGCGGCTGCCGTGCCCATCGCCCAACGCAAGCCTGAAGCGCTGCTTTCCACCGGGTTGGCTTTTGGCATCATCGCCCTGTCGCTGGTGTTGCTGACTGGCTATGGCGGAGAGCTTAATCTGGCGCCTTTGACCTTTGCCGGCATCGGTGCGGTGGTGGCCTACCAGTTTGAAGTCAATATCACCAAGGGCCACATCAACGAGAGCCTTTCCATTTGGGGCCTGCTGCTGGCCGCGGCTGTGTGTGCTCTGGTGGGTGCCATCATTGCCCTGCCGGCGCTGCGATTACGCGGGCTCTACCAGGGGTTAGTGACTTTTGGCTTTGCCATTTTCGTTACCAACATGGTTTTCAAGCAGCGCCGCACGCTTCATTTCAACTTGCCTTGGTATGGCGACGGGGAAGACTTTGAGATCAACATCTTCACGGGGGGCGGTCTATTTGTGCCGCGCCCCAACTGGTTTGGCATCGATTTCAGAATCAGCAACTCCAACTACATGGTGTTTCTGGCAGTTGTCTTTGCGCTCATCGGGCTGGGGCTGGTGGCGCTGCGCCGCAGCACCTACGGCCGCCGCTTGGCTGCCATGAAAGACAGCCCGGCTGCCAGTGCAACGTTGGGCATGAGCTTGGTGAAGATGAAGCTGTCGGTTTTTGCTTTATCGTCGGCTATAGCGGGCGTGGGCGGAGTCTTGTATGCTGCCCAGCAGGGTGCCTCAGATGAAAATTCGTGGGTGATTACAGCCAGTTTGCCATTGGTGCTGCTGACGGTTGTGGCCGGAGTCGGCTATGTCAGCGGGGCTTTTGCAGGCGGGATTTTGACTGGTGTTTTCTTTGTGATGCTGGGTGATGTCTTCCTGAAGCTGTCGGTTGACTATTCTGCTTTTGAGTGGCTGTTCACCGATGTGGTGAAGGACTTTTTCATCTTTGTGGGGCCTGCTTTTGCGGCTATTTCCTTGGCTACTTCTCCAGCTGGTTTTCTCAACGACATGTTTGACAATTATCGTCCGCTCACCAGCCGTAGGGGGCTGCCGCTTTTGAGTGCCTGGGTGGTTTTCCAAGGTCTTTTCTATCTCTGGCGGATAACGGACGGCATTGGCACATGGACGTTCATGTTGGTTTCCTTGGGTGTGGCGTTGCTGCTGCCTGCCATTGCGCAGGTGATTCGCCCCGACCTCTATATTGATGCCAAGACGTTGAAGCAGCGCCGTGAGGAGTTGCCGCTGGAGCTGGTCGGCGTTGACCGCCCCATCACGGCCCAAGACGTCAAGCAGGCTGATGCTGCCTTGCAGCTGCCAGTTGGAGTGAGTGATAACGATGGCCGCAGTTGACGTTCTGCTTGATGTGCAAGGGGTGACTGTCAACTTTGGCGGCAACCGCGCCGTTGACGACGTGTCGCTCCCGGTGGCGCAGGGAAGCTTGACCGGCTTGATTGGACCCAATGGCGCCGGCAAAACTACCTTGTTCAACGTGGTCAGCGGGTTGTTGTCGCCTTCGGCTGGCAGCATCCATTTGGAAGGGCGCAATATTTCCAAGCTGTCTCCCAACAAGCGTGCCCACCTTGGCATTTCCCGCACTTTTCAGCGCTTGGAGTTGTTTACCTCGCTGACCGTGCGGGAAAATATTCAGGTGGCTGGCGAGATTTCGCGGCGGATGCGCGGCGGTTATTCTCACATTCAGAAAGAAACCGACCGGGTGATTGAACTGATCGACCTTGGAGATGTGGCCGACAGCGAGGTAACGGAGATACCGACTGGTTTGGCCCGTGTGGTTGAGATGGGGCGTGCCTTGATGAACAACCCTAAGGTGTTGCTGCTGGATGAGCCAGCTTCGGGGCAGACCGAAGAGGAGACCAGAGAGTTCGGCAAGTTATTGCTGAGGCTGAAGGAAGAGGGGACGACGATTTTTTTGGTGGAGCACGACATGGCTCTGGTGATGAGTGTTTGCGACAAAATTCACGTGTTGGATTTCGGCAAGATAATAGCCAGGGGAGAGGCAGAGGAAATTCAGACCATGCCCGAAGTTTTAGATGCCTATCTAGGCTCACATGAGATGATTTGACATGACCGCCGTCAACGCCACCACCCAGCCCCAGGCCCCCAGTGCCCAGCCCATGCTGGAGTTTGACAACGTCAGAGCTGCCTATGGTTCAATTGAAGTCATCCACGGAGCTTCGTTGACCATACAAGAGGGCTCGGTTTTTGCTTTACTAGGGCCCAATGGGGCCGGCAAGAGCACCATGTTGAAAGTTTGCGCTGGTCTGTTGCCGCTGACAGGTGGGGAAGTTCGCATTGCGGGTGTTCCAGTGCACCGCCCAAGTCAGGTCGCCGTAGCCGATGACTTGGCGCGCCGTGGGGTCTGTCTTATTCCGGAAGGCAAGGGCATTTTCCCGAATCTGTCGGTCAAGGACAACCTGAAGATGATGACCAACGCTGGCAAGACCGTCAGCCAAATTGAAGACGTAGCCTACAGCCAGTTTCCGCGCTTGGGAGAGCGGCGGCGGCAGATGGCTGGCACGCTTTCGGGTGGTGAGCAGCAGATGCTGGCCATGTCCAGAGCTTTGGCAACCGACCCGGCGTTGTTGCTGCTGGATGAGTTGTCAATGGGGCTGGCGCCAATTATCGTTCAAGACCTTTATCAGGCAGTAGGCCAGCTGGCTAAGCTGGGAGTTACAATTTTGGTGGTAGAGCAGTTTGCCAGGACAGTGCTGGGTGTGGCCAATCGGGCAGCCATTATGGTCAGCGGACAGGTTTCAAAGGTGGGCGACCCGGCTGAATTAGAACACGAACTGGAAGCAGCCTACTTGGGTGGGGAGCTTTAAAGGTCTAAATATCTATACACAACCTAAACCTCAAAATAAAGCAATAAAAGCAATAGCTAAGGAGTGACCATGGCAGAACAAAATCGGGCAGCTGAGTTTCGGGCGGAAATCTCCCAAATGCGCCAAAAGACCGGCAAGGCAGGCACCGAGCAGGTGCTGCAGGCGCTGGGTGTGATAGTCATGCTAGTTGGTGTGGTGCTGGCCATCATCGGCTACTTTGCATCAACCAATACCAGCAATTCTCTAGACCAACGCGAGCTTGTCATCTTGGCACTCTTGGGGCTGGCTGTAACTATCGTTGGGGCTGTTATGTTTTTGCGCTATTCCATGGCGCGGTTTTTGAGATTTTGGCTGTTGCGTCAGATTTATGAAAACCGCCGGGAAATGGGCGAAATGCTGGGCATAGACGACGATGACGATGAGGATGACGATAACGACAATGATGACGACTAACGCCAAAGCCCTGCCGAGTTGCCACTTGGCCAAGCACAGTTTGGCGAACCGTCGCTTCTAGCTGCGCCGCCTCTAGTTCCGTCACCTCTAGTTCCGCTGCCTTGGCTAAATCTAAATGAGTTCCGCACAAGCAGCCGCAAATCACCAAAACGCTATTTCAGAAAACAACACATGGGTGGGGTTGTTTGAACACACCCTGCCGACCGATCAAGCCATAGCCTGGGCCAGCTTGCCCGAATGCGGGGCTGTTGTGGCATTTTTCGGCAATGCCCGAGATCATGCTCCAGGGCGCCCCGAGGTCAGCCAACTGGAGTATGAGGCCTACGAAGAGCATGCAGTTCCCCGTCTGCGAAAGGTGGCTGATGAAGCCCGCAACAGATGGCCAAGCCTGGTACGTCTGGCCTTGCTCCACCGCACGGGAGTTTTGGAGGTCGGCGAATCAGCAGTCATAGTCGTGGCTTCTGCTCCGCACAGACAAGCAGCCTTTGAAGCTGCCCAGTTCGGCATTGACACCTTGAAGAAGTCGGTGCCGATTTGGAAGCGAGAGCGTTGGAGCGGAGGCGAGAGCTGGGGGCTGGAAGCTCAGCACATTGAAGAGTTGCCCAGCGCCGAGAAATTACCAGATTAAGCCCAGCCCCGCATTGCTGGCCCAAGCATCCAAACAAGTGCCAACCAAAAGAGCGCCGACCACCAAAGTGCCGTCCAAGCCGCCGAATCTAGTTTTTGTCATGTCAGACGACCATGCGGCTCACGCCATCAGCGCCTACGGCAGCGTCATCAACGAAACTCCCAACATTGACCGCTTGGCTGCTGAGGGCATGCGTTTTGACCACTGCTACTGCACTAATTCCATCTGCACGCCCAGCCGCGCCGCCATTTTGTGCGGCACTTACAACCACGTCAACAAGGTAACCACGCTGGACACCCCGCTGGATGCCAGCTTGATTACCTTCCCTAAGCTGTTGCGCGCTCAGGGGTATCAAACAGCTATTTTCGGCAAGTGGCACTTGGGGGATGCTCCGTCCCATCGCCCCGTGGGCTTTGATGCTTGGGAAGTGCTGCCTGGGCAGGGCGAATATCACAATCCTGAGTTCTTCACCCCGCAGGGCAAAACGCAGTATTCAGGCTATGCCACCGACATCATCACCGATTTGTCTCTTGACTGGCTTCGTAGTTTGCCGCAAGACCAGCCGTTTGCGCTGCTATGCCATCACAAAGCTCCGCACCGCCCCTGGGAGACCGATGCTGCCCATGCCAGCATGTATGCCGATACAACCATTGCTGAGCCTGAGACTTTCTGGGACGACTACGCCACGCGCTCCGCGGCTGCGCAGGCCGCCAAATGCCGGATGATGGATCTCACCGAGACCGACCTGAAGGCACCAGTGCCTGCGGGTTTGTCTGAGGAGGAGGAAATTTCCTGGCGCTACCAGTGCTATATCAAGGACTACCTGCGGGTGGTGGCCTCCATTGACGACAATCTTGGCCGCCTGCTTGATTTACTGGCCGATTTGGGACGGGAGCATAACACCATTGTGGTCTACACTTCCGACCAGGGGTTTTTCTTGGGGGAGCACGGTTGGTTTGACAAGCGGTTTATGTATGAAGAATCGCTGAACATGCCGCTTTTGGTACGCTGGCCCGCCCAGATTGAACCCAGCTCAGTCAATGACGACATGGTGGTCAACGTGGATTTTGCGCCGACTTTCTGTGAAGCGGCGGGGGCGGCTGTTCCCAATGATTGGCAGGGGCGCAGTTTGCTGCCGTTATTTCAAGGAGAAACGCCTCAAGGCTGGCCTATCTCGATGTATTACCGCTATTGGATGCATCGCGACAAAGACCATGAAATTAAAGCGCACTTGGGGGTGAGGACAAAGCGCCATAAGCTGATTTGTTTCTACAATGAGCCGCTGGGACAACCTGGCGCCCGCGGGCCGACCGACCCTGTTGAGTGGGAGTTGTACGATCTAAAAGCCGACCCTTTTGAGGTGAACAACCTCTATGGTGTGTCTGGCTGGGAGTCGGTTACGCAGGAACTCCTGCTGGAGTTGAAGCGCTTAATTGAAGAGGTGGAGGATACGCCACCGGCTTGCCTGGGTGATCGCACTGCCTGACCGCTAGGGAAATATACCGCCAGGATTGCCTAGGAGTCACTGACTGGCTAGGGGTCGCTGACTGGATCGTCAGCGGGCCAGATTTTCGTCTAGCCTGTCTGTTTGGCTTGCTCTACTAGCCAGCTGAGCATTTGCTGGCAGGCTTCAACGGCTTCTTCCCCGATGGAATGCCCGGCCCCGTCTATGAGAGCAAGTTTCTTGGGCTCAGCGGCGGCTTCATAGATTCGCTGCGCCGCTTTTGTGCCCAGCAACATATCTTCTTTGCCTCCGATAATCCCGATGGGCAATGAAACTCTGGCAACGGCGCGCGCCGGGGCTTCCGGCAGGTGTATTTTAGAAGCGATGCGCACTCCCATGTGCCGCTCAGCCACCTTTCGCCCCAAGCCTGTGCGGGTCAAAAAGGTCATAATCACAGCTGATTTGCCGGGCCGAGGCCGCCAGTAGGCAGGGCTGCTGATCAGCAGCAGGCCTCTGACGGGGTTTTTGGGGTTGGAAATCAAATAGTTCACCGAAGCTATGGCGCCCATGGAGATTCCGATGAGCAGCAATGGGAGCGGCGGCTCGGCAGGCAAAGGGTCGGCGGGCGGCAAGTCGGCTTGCGTCGGCTCGGCAGAGGCATTACCATTGCTATCGCCCAAATCTTGGCTGGCCACGTGAGCTACCACCGCGGCAATGTCAAGCTGTTCAAGGTTGCCGATAGTTGTTTTGCCTCCAGACTCCCCGTGGCCTCTGGCGTCATGAACGGTCAAGTCAGCCCCTGCAGCCACCAAAGCAGCCGCTAAAGTCTGAATTTCGTCCTTTGCCCGATTGGCAGTGAAGCCGTGTGCCAGCACAACTTTGGCTACAGGAGTGCAATCCGGTTTCCACCTAGAGACGGCCAACGCCACATCGTCGGAAGTGGTCAGCGTAAAGTTTTCGGGGGCAGGCAGCACAGCGAGATTGAATTTACTAACTGGAATTTAGGTATAAATGGTGGTAAATTTCATTATGCAAGGACAAATTGCCAACAAGTTGCTAAATAGTAATTTAGGTATGAAATTTGCCTATTGATGAGTTGATTTCCTCCAAGCGTGCGCAGTACTCCATTCTCAGCCTGTTTATTTTGGCACTTCTGTTTATAGGCGAGGTGCCACAGGCATCAGAGCCAGAAGCGATGCCGCCTGCACCGGTTGAGACTGAGGAGCCTGATCCTTCTGAGCCGGAGGGGAACGGACCCGGTCCGTCGCAGAGGGTTTGTCAGCCGACGGCCGACAGCGATACCCCTCATATAGCTGGCGATTTATTGCTGTCTCCAACCTTGAACCGAGATAACCTAGCGGGGGAGTTCTATACCCTGAGCGCCCAGGATGCGATGGGGCTATCGTTGGCTTTCACTCAGGAAGTTTTTCGGGATTGCGCTGACCATCTGGTGATTTCTGAGGTGGTGGATGTAAATCAGCTTGCTGTGGCCGCTCGGCTAGCGGCATTCAGGGATGGCCCGCTGTTGGTCAATGTTGCCGAGACTTTGCCAGATAACCAAGCTGGCGCCGAGTCCGATCAATCTGCCCAGTCGTCAGCCCTGCCCGCTTCGCCCCCTGCGGCCGCCGATGTTGATGGCGCTGATGCCGGCGCTGCCGACAGCACAGCCAGCCCGTCAGACTCGCCTGAGACGGCTTCTCCTGAGACCACCTCCCCAGACCTGGTCTCATTCTCCCCCGTCCACCCCGAGGTGCTAGCCGAGTTCAGACGGCTCGAGCCTAAAGGGGTAACGGTCATCGGCTCACAGGAAACTGCTCAGTTTTTCTTTGAGCTGTTCTTGGAGGCAGACGAGGAGAAGCCCGATGTGACCTTGATCCTGGCTGGAGGCACTGAATACATCACGGCTGCGGCGGATATTTTGATGACCGATGACGGCTCTGTGTCTGCCGCCCGCCTGACTTTGCCGCGTCTAGCAGGGCCTGCCACCCCTGTCAGATTGCGTGAAGCCATCGTTTCTGAGGCTGTCTTGAAGACGACATCGGCAAGTACATCTGTGGAAGAAGGTGAGATTGTGGCGATTGATCCCTTGTCCGACCCGGCGATAATGGACCCAGCGGGTGAGTTGGCGAAAACAGCGAAAACAGTGGAGGGGGAAGGCGAAGGGCCAATTTGGCTGGTGGCGTCCGACCAGCCGGTAATTGCGATTTTGGCTCAGCCTGCCTTGGCGTCCATCGGAGGCGATTTGCTGTATGTAGCTCCCGCTGATCTCAGAGGCTCGCCGCAAGCCAGTTTGGATGTTCTGAGCCGCCCTGTTTCTAGTCGCAGCCGCGCTTGGCAACTTGTCGGCCCGATGCCAGACGATGCCGACTGGCAACTTCAGGTGATAGCGACCGGCCAACAACTGCCCGGCGGGGGCTACTTGCTATTTCCGAACAGGCGCATTGTGGCCATGTATGGGCACACCAACACATCTGTTTTGGGTGTGCTAGGCGAGCAGAGTGCCGAGGAAGGTGTGGAGCGAGCCAGCCAAATCGCCGAAGGCTATGACGCGGATGGTTTGCCTGTGGTGACGGCTTTTGAAATCATCGCTACGTTGGCGTCAAGCGCTCCGAACTATGACAACAGCTATTCCCTGCGTACCCCGGTAGCCGAGCTGCGTCCTTGGATTGAAACGGCAGCCGAGGAGAATATGTATGTCATTTTGGATCTGCAGCCTGGGCGGACTGATTTTTTGACGCAGGCCAAGGAGTATGAGGAACTGCTCAAACTGCCTCATGTAGGTTTGGCGCTTGACCCTGAATGGCGCCTCAAACCCGACCAGTTCCACCTGCGCCAGGTTGGCAGCGTTGACAGTTCAGAAGTCAATCAGGTCATAGATTGGCTAGCCGACATAGTGCGTGAGAACAACCTCCCACAGAAGCTGCTGATGGTTCATCAGTTCAGCTTTCAAATGATCACCAACAGGGAAGACATCAAAGCCCCGCCTGAGCTGGCAGTCATGATCCACATGGACGGGCAAGGGCAGACCAATTTGAAGTTTGACACTTATGCGCAACTCACCACAGGGGCTTTGGATAACGGCTGGTGGTGGGGCTGGAAGAATTTCTACGACGAGGACATTCCAAGGCCGCTGCCTCCCAACCGAGTCTTGGCGGTAAGGCCTGTCCCGTATGTGGTGAGCTTCCAGTAGGCGGCGGCTTTGGCGGCTGCTGGGCTGCTGTCAGCAAGTTGCTGACAGGTATCGCATGAGCAGAGGAGGCGTTTTGCTTTTTTCCTCCCGCTCCGCTTCCTCAGCTCTGACAATCTGCAGGTCTATCAAGACTGAGGGCGAGAGCAATTCCTCAATTCCGTATGGAACCCCGTGGACAACCCAGTCGCCGACCAGCTTGTTTTTCCGGTATGTGCCATAGTCGCGCTCAAGCAGGTAGGCGTACTGAGGCAGGTTGTAGTCTTCTATTGGAATGTCAAGGTATTCCTCCAAAAGAGGCATACGCTGGCTCCTTTCAAACAAACCGTCTGAGTTGTAACAGAATTCTACAAGATTGATGTTGGTTTCTATTTTTTGAGCAGAATTGACCAGTCGCATGCTTTGTAGGGCGGGGAGATGCCTAGAAAGTCTGTCGTCCTCGCATTGAATAAGTACCGAGCATAGGTGCTTCCGTTAAACCAGGTTTCTGCCTTGCAACGGAGTTAAGGTAAAAGCCTCGTGCTGGGCAAGTGCGTTAGCCACCAAGGGCATTTTTTGTTCTAACTTCCAGTTGTCTATGGTTTTTTGGACCTGGGGGGCAAGGTTGCCAATGTGCTTCTGTTGCTTGGCGAATAATCCCCAGAGCACCGGCTCGGTGTATAAGAATTCTGCCAGGATGATGTCAGGGGGATAAACAACCAGACCAAGGGCGTGAGCTTCCCCAAGGTCAAAATGCTTGTAATTCAGTATTACGAGTATGTTAGAGTTAGCAGCCCGTGCCGATGCAATAATGGGCATATCATCTGATTCAGTTGCGGTAAGCCTAGCCAAGAATTTTTCCCAGCTTTTATTCGTTACATAAGTGCACTGTTCTTGAAGAATTTCTGCTAGTTGCCCGTATGTAAGCTGAGACCCACTGACTTTGTGTTTCTCTCGTTTGTTCTTTCTGATCCATTCTTCTAGTACATAATCTGACAGTGACAGGCGGCACAAGCCTGCACCTGCAGCTGAGCGGAAAATTAAGCGCAGAAGCGAGTTAGACCAGATGTTGGTGTCAAGGAAGAGATTGGCCCCAATGATCTTGGGTTTCGACCACTTGAGTGGAAGCTCAGGCTCAGTTTTCGACATTGTAAGTTTCCTTTCACATCGGGACGTTGTCTTCTGCCACATGGGCTGCTAGTGAGAGCATTGATAAACCAGTCGCGGCATTGTGACGCTCCCTGTGGTAGCGGTTGTGCCTTCAATGGCAAGTATCTTGAGGCAGGCTGTAGTTCTGAAGGGAATGATGGAATGGCAATGGACAGGCATTGACCTAACTCCTTTGTGACTGGGTGCTAGCTGTGAAAGCATTGTAAGGAGTAGCTATTGCATGGAGCTTCTAGGGGGCGGCTTTGGGAGGGGAATCCTCAAAATAGGCCAAAAACGTTGGGCTGTGAGTCTTGACTGGCAGAATATGAAATTATGTGGGCTGGCAAGCATTGGAAATTTCTGCCGACTGGGGGCCGGTGCCGACTGGTTGGCTTGCAGCCGCAGCAAAGTATTGTCAATAGCTACTAGACAGGGGAGTAAAATTCTTGCCTGCCGAAGCCAGAAAACGACAGCATGAAAGACTATCCGACCGATAACCAACTACTTTCTGAGTCCGAATTAATGGGCCAAGCTACAACTGCTATGCCACTTCAGACGGTTACGTTGCATGTGCCTTCAGTGTCACCAAGGCACACCAACGGAGCTGCGTTGGAGGCCAGCAATTTTGAGCGCGGTGCTTTGCTTGAGGATTATCGGGAATTGCTTGTCATACGCCCTGAACTGACTCGAAAAATTGTCTCATATCAGGGAAATAAAGCCCAACCGGGTTTGCGCTGGATGCGCTACAAGGAAGGTTTTTCAACCGCTCTGGTGAAATCTGCGCTCCGGAAAGCAGATGGGCCTGTTTTAGACCCTTTCGGCGGGATAGGAACGACTTCTCTGACTGCCGCAGCCAGTGGGCGCCCTTCTTACAGCCTTGAGTTGCTTCCAGTTGGAATACGTTGCGCGAAAGCCATTACGCTTGTGGCCAGCAGTTTCAGCCGCTCTGACATCGAGGCCTGCGGTGAGGCGTTGCTGAAGGCTGTGCGAAAAGGGCGCAAGGTTGATAGCAAGTTCTGCTTTCCCCACGTCCCCATTACGCAGTTGGCATTTCCTGAAGAAACCGAAGAAGCCATCGCCAGAACACGATATGCACTTGACGGAATAGCCAATCCAGACATGCAGCTTGTGCTGGATGTTGCCTGCATGAGTGTCTTGGAAGACGTGAGTTACACCCGCAAAGACGGCCAGTATCTGCGCTGGGACTACCGGTCGGGGCGCAGTTTGAAAGCTCACTGGCACAAGGGGGAGGTTGCGAAGTTTGACGATGCCTTGCAAAATCGTCTTGAAGAAATAGCAACCGACACTGATGCCTTGAAAGCTCTTTACGATGGCAAGCCTGAGCCGGTGTTCATCCAGGGATCAGCTTTGAACAAGCTGGCGACACTAAAAGGCCGGTCTATAGGTCTTACGATCACATCTCCTCCTTATGCCAACCGATACGACTACACCCGAACTTATGCGCTTGAGTTGGCCTGGCTCGGTTACGACAAAACTGCCTTTAGCAGGTTAAGGCAAAAAATGCTCACGGCTACGGTTGAGAATCGGTCTAAAGAAACGTGGTTGGCGCAGACGCACCCCAATAGCGGAACTCTCCGCAAGGCTCGTATTGCAGTTGAAAAACAGGCGGCACTGCGTGAAGTCATCGCATCCCTTGATGCTGTGCGGACTTCGCTGAATAATCCGCAGATCATTCGTCTAGTCACCAATTACTTCTGTGAAATGGGTTTGGTTATAGCTGAGCTGGCTCGTCTGACCATCCCAGGCGGCCGTGTGGTCATGGTGAATGACAACGTGCAATATCACGGGGAGGAAATTCCGGTGGATTTGATATTGAGCGAGATTGCAGAGACGCTTGGTTTTGAGTGCGAGGAGATCAGCGTCTTGCGGTGCGGCAAAGGTAATGCCAGCCAGCAAATGGGGCGCTTCGGGCGGAGAGAATTACGAAAGTGCGTTTATCGATGGAAGATGCTAGGTGCCTGAGATGAAAAAACGACTGGGAGAGCTAAGAGTTGAAAAAACGTTCTTGCTGGACAAAATTCTTAATGAGGACGTGGCTTGGGAAGATTTTGCAGCAGAAATTTTCCACTACGCACTACGGATTCAATAATTCAAAACAGAAAGGCACACAACATGGAACACAACTTTGAAACCATTATCTATGAGGAAAAAGGAGCTGTAGCTTGGGTCACGCTGAATCGTCCCGAAGTCTACAACGCCTTCAACCAGCAAATGCAAGATGAGCTGCGCAGCGTCTGGCGCCACCTACGGACGGCTGATGAGATTCGTGCAGCGGTGCTGACTGGTGCCGGAGACAGGGCCTTTTGCACCGGCATTGACCGCGCCGAGGCTATGGCCAACTTGGGCGAAGACCAGCAGCACATGTTCAACACTTCCAACCCCTATATGTTTGACGACCCTGGACATGACCTGGGCCCGAAACAGTGCGACCTGTGGAAACCAGTCATAGCAGCCGTAAACGGGATGGCTTGTGGGGGAGCGTTCTACCTGCTGAGCGAAGCCGACATCATAATCGCCTCAGACCACGCAACTTTTTTTGACCCGCATGTTACCTACGGCATGAGTGCGGTGTTTGAGCCCATCCAGATGCTCCAGAAAATGCCGTTCGGGGAAGTCATGCGCCTGAGCCTGCTCGGCAATTACGAACGCCTCACCGCCGAGCGTGCCCGGGAGATTGGCTTTCTAAGTGAAATAGTCCCCAAGGAGGAGCTGCACGGCGCCGCCAACTGGCTGGCAGAATCCATTGCCTCCCAGCCTGCTTTGGCAGTTCAGACCACGCTACGGGCTATATGGTTTGGGCACGAAGCCACCCGTCTTCAAGCCATCGCCATGGCGCCTTCTTTGGTCGGCTGCGGCAATTCCAAGCAAGCCATGGAAGAAGGACAGGCAGCGTTTTCCTCAGGCAAGCGCATCACCCCGCGCTTGCGCTAAAGTTGATTTAAACTCAGAATTTTCCCAGCACACCACAGGAGACAAAAATGAATGATCATCCGATACACGTTGGCAGCATGCTATTCACCATGGTTGACCCAAATCCGGGGCATGAGGTGGCCTACAACCGCTGGTATGAGCGCGACCACTTCTACGCTGGCTGCATGATCGGCCCGTGGCTGTTTGCAGGAGGTCGTTGGGTTGCCCCCCGTGCCTTGAAGGATTTGCGTTTCCCCGAAGACAGCCCGGTAGCCGTGCCAGTGGATGCCGGCTCTTATCTGGCGATTTATTGGATTTTGGACGGCCACTACGAGGAGCACTTTGACTGGGCTCTAGCGCAAGTTCAAGATCTCTATAAGAATGACCGCGGCTTCCATGAGCGCACCCACCGCCACACAGCCCTGTATGAACACCCTTGGGCACACTACAGAGACGCTGACCCAGTGCCCATAGAGCTAGCTTTGGACCATCACTATAAGGGTTTGGGAGTGGTGGTTTTGGAGCGGTCGGAAGGCACCAGCAGCGAAGACCTGCATCACTATCTGGACAGCGAGGCTTTGCCGGCTCTGATGGAGGGTTCAGACATTGCTTCTTGCGTCAACTGGACTCCGATTGACCGCAGCAATGCCTCGGGCGGCTCCCCGATGGACTTGGGCAGCCCGACAGGAGGTGATGAGAGGGTGCTGCAGTTGTTTTTCTTGGATGAAAAGCCTGAAGGTTCCTGGGATAAATTCCGCTCCTATGCCAGTTCGGTGGAGCAGTCGGGCAAGGCCAAGGTTCTGTTTGCGGCACCGTTTTACCGCACGGTTGTGGGCACCGACACCTATACCGACCAACTCTGGTAGGGGATTGGGAGAGCTCTGGTAGCGGATTAAGAGGGGGACGCGCGTTAGCAGGGAGAGGAGCTAACGGCCGGAGTTAGCCTTGTTGTCGCCTAGCCCACCAAGCGTCTAGTTGGTCGGCGGTTTCTTCCACGCTCAACTCAGGTTGTGTCTGCTTCAAATCCAGCAGGAACCGCAAAGCCTCACCCACCTGTGGCCCAGGCGGAATCTCCAGTCGCTCCATGACTGCGTTGCCATCCAGCAGGGGGCGCTCGGCTGCTTTTTGTTCAGCTTGGGCCAAATCCTGAACTCGCTGCTCCAGATGGTCAACCAGCATTTGCAGATGGGCGTAGACACGGGAGTTTTGCGTGGTGCAGTCGCTTCGCACTAGTTCATTTAGCAATCCGAAGAGGTGCCCGGCATCGCGCACGTATCGGCGCACAGCTGAGTCGCTCCAGCCGTCGGCATAACCTTTGAACCGGCCCGAAAGTCGCACCAACTCTGCCACATCTCTCACAACGTCTTTGGGATATTCCAAGGCTCGCAGCCGCTGCTTGGTGATTTTCGCCCCTACCGCTTCGTGATGGTAGAACGTAACCGTGCCCTTGGCGTAGGAGCGGGTGGCCGGTTTGCCAATGTCGTGAAACAGCGCAGCCAGTCGTAAAGTCAACTCTGGTCGGGTTTTGGCTACCACGGCAATGGTGTGTGCCAGCACATCCTTGTGGCGATGCACAGGGTCTTGCTCCAGCGACAACTGGGGCAGTTCAGGCGCAATCTGTTCAGCCAAGCCGCTGTTGACCAAGTCCCAAAGCGGCTGGGTCGGGTCGTCGGCCAGCAGGGCGGAGTTGAGGTATTCTCGTTTTTCGGTTGCGGTCAGAGCTGGCTGGGTGTTGGCGGGCACGCCGCCCAGTTGGCCACCGCCAGACGTCGGGCCCTCGGGCGCGCCGTCCCCCGAAGCCGGGCGGCCAATGGGTGCAGTTGCCGCAGTTTCATTTTCCGTGGATGCTGAGTGTGCCATAGTCTCCTGCTGTATATACATTTTGCCAAAGATAGCTAGCCTGTAATCACATGGCCAAAATAAAGGCTCTATTGTTTGAGCGCAGTGAGTTGCGTTATGCTGCGGCCCGTGCCACTGGCTTGCTTTCTTCAGACATGGCCACAGAGGTAAGCCCCCTGCGGTTGGCGCTGGTTGACTCGCCAGATTTGCCTGCTGAGTTTGGCTGGCAGCGTTTGCGCCCGCGCTTGTCTGGGATTTGCGGCAGCGACCTATCCACTATATCCTGTGAAACTTCCCGCTACTTTGAGCCTTTGGTGTCGTTTCCTTTTGTGATGGGCCATGAAATAGTGGGCGACTTGGAAGACGGCAGACGGGTGGTGATAGACGCAGTTCTGGGACACGCCGCCCATGGTTTTGCGCCCCCACATGCAGGAGCTGCTCCCGCTGACGGCAACGACTACAGCCACAGTATCGCTGGCAGCTTGGAGCCTGGCATACAAACCGGCAATTGCGTCAGCACCGGTGGCGGCTGGGCGTCTGAGTTGATGGTTCATGATTCGCAAATCCATCTCGTGCCAGAGAGTTTTTCAGACGAAGCAGCGGTCATGGTTGAGCCTTGCGCCAGCGGCATACATGCAGCTCTGAAGGCTGCTGGGGGGGCTGACAGGAGGCTGGAGTCAAACGAAATCGGTCTGGCAGTAGTCATAGGCTCAGGCACTATAGGCTTGTGTGCTTTGGCAGCCATGCGCAAAGCTGCCCCCAATTCCACCATTGTGGCAGTAGCGAAGTATCCCGCTCAGCGAGAGCTAGCCCAAGAGCTTGGGGCCGATATGATAGCCCGCCCAGAGGAGTTGCGCCGGGCTGTGCGAAGGATATGTGGCTGTTCCATGCTGGGCGACGTCTTGGCCGGTGGTGCCGATGTAACCATTGATGCGGTGGGCAGCTCGAGATCGCTGAGCGATGCCATAGCCGTTACTAGGCCTAGAGGGCGCATCGTGCTAAGTGGGATGCCAGGGTTGGTGAAGGTGGATTTGGCTCCCTTGTGGCATCGTGAGGTGGAGTTGGTGGGAGCCTATACCTACGGCACCGAGACCCTGCCTGACAACTCCCGCAGGCACACCTTCCACTTGGCCTTTGAGTTGATTGAAGAATTGCAACTGGAACGGCTGGTTACAGCTAGCTTCAAACTGGAAGACTACCGAGAAGCCATTCGCCACGCCATGTGCGCTGGAGAGTTGGGTTCAACCAAAGTCGTGTTTGACCTCAGAAAGTCAAAATCTGGTTGACGGGGGTAGGGGGGCTGGTTGATTTTGAGGGGACTATGCAGGGGGCTGGTTGATGTAGGGAAGGGCTAGTGGGCGGCACTGCGTTAGCACGCCGAGCCCAGCGCGCCGGGCGCCAAGGCTACTTTTCTTCCTTGAACACCACGTGTTTGCGAATTTTCGGGTCGTACTTCTTTAACTCAATCCGCTCGCGGTCGTTGATGCGGTTCTTGGTGGTTACGTAGGTGTAGCCTGTCCCAGCCGTGGAGACCAGCTTGATGATCGGTCTTTTGTCGCTTCCTGCTGGCATAGCCATAACTCCTTTTAGATTTTCTTGCCTTGTTGTCGCAAGCGTGCCACCACTCGTTCAATGCCGTGCTTGTTGATGGTCTTCAGCCCCTTCGCGCTGACCCGCAAAGTAATCCAGCGTTTTTCACTGGGCAGCCAGAAGCGGTGCTTGTGGACGTTGGGGTTCCAACGCCGCCTGGTTTTGCGGTGGGAGTGGGAGATATTGTTGCCGAACGCTGGCTGGCGTCCTGTTACATCGCATTTATTTGACATAGCCCTTTCAGTATAACCTTTAAAGTTATGACTTTAAAACTCGGTCTCAACTGGGGGTATTGGACAGCTCGACCACCACAGAATTTAGTGGAGCTTACGGTGGAGGCAGAAAAGCTTGGCTACGACACTGTTTGGACTGCCGAATCATGGGGCTCTGACGCTTTTTCCCCTATGGCTTATCTGGCGGCTCACACCTCCAAGGTGCGACTGGGCACGGCAGTGGCGCAGTTGGCGGCCCGTCCTCCCACCACCGCGGCCATGCACACCATGACCATCGACCACCTGTCGGGCGGTCGAGTGATTTTGGGCTTGGGGGTGTCTGGCCCACAAGTTGTGGAAGGCTGGTATGGTCAGCCGTCTAAACGCCCCTTGGCCCGCACCAAAGAATATGTGGAGATCATTCGTGAGGTGTTTCGCCGCGAATCGCACCTGAACTATGACGGCCAGTTTTTTCAGCATCCCTATTTCGGAGAGGGCAGCGAAGGTTTGGGCAAGCCGCTGAAGATCATGACCCATCCTTTGCGGTCGGATATTCCTATCTTTATAGGAGCTGAGGGGCCCAAGAACATACGCCAGACAACCGAGATTGCCGACGGCTGGTTTCCGCTGTATTATTCCCCCTTTCGCCCTGAGATCTATGCCGATGACATAGCTGGAGCCAAGGAGGGCTTTGAAATTTGCGTTACTACTACCGTGCGGGTATGCGATGACATCAGCGAAGGGCTTTGGCCCACACGGGCTTCGCTGGGTTTTTACATCGGCGGGATGGGAGCCAAGGGTCAAAACTATCACACCAAACTTATGGCTCGCATGGGGTTTGAGGAAGAGGCTTACAAAATCCAGGCATTGTTCTTTGAAGGCAAGCGTGAAGAAGCCATAGCCACAGTGCCTGAGGAATTTGCCGACGAGATTAGCATTGTCGGGCCGGCCGGCCGCGTCAAGGAACGTTTGGAAGCTTGGCGCGAAAGCCCTGTTACGATGCTGACCGTAGGGGCTCGCAACAAGGAAGATTTGAGACAGGTTGCCGAAGTGGTGCTGGGCTAAGTTGGGCTGGCCCAACTCTGGCTCAGCCGGCATACTGGCTCTGGCTTACAAACTTGCTCCGACAAGGCGGGTGTAGGCTCTAGCCCCCTCGGGCACCATGTGCACGCCATCGCGGGAATTCAGCCACTCTTGCTCTTTGCCTTCTGAATAGCCGTGCCAATCCACTAGATAGGCGTTTTCCCAGCGCTCCACGCCGGCTGCTAGCTGCTTGTTTACTTCAGACTCCCAAACTCTGGGTACGCGAACATTGACAAACAGCACCCTGGGAATGTCGGAGAGTTGCTCCATCGTCTGGTTGAAGACTTTGGAGTTCAGGTAGCCGTTGGAGCCGAGATGGATCAGCACCACATCGCCCAAAGGCGGGTTTTGTGGATTTTCACGGTATTGCTGGATGACTTTGGGTAGCTGCAAGAACTGCCGACTGACTACTGCATCCACAGTTATCTGCTCGCCGAATTCCCGCACCAAAAAGGCTCTCGCCCCCAGCATGACCGAGTCGCCGAAGGCTGTGATCTGGGGTTGAGTGTCGCCCCAGTTTCCAGGAGGCGGGGCAAACTGAGTTGGGTCGTCGTCTGCGTCTGCACCCGAGGCCGGAGCAGGGGCGGGTCGCACCGGGACAGGGACAGGCCGATTAGGAGCAGTGGTGGCAGGCGGAGTTCTTTCAGAGGGCAAGATGGGCAAGCCAAAGGTGGTAGGAGGCTGCTGCTCGTTGGGAGTGCTAGTCGCAGTAGCGTTGGGAGATTCAGGAAGCGGATTTGGGGGATTGACTTGGGTCCCGTCTGTATCTGGAGGTGCGTTGTCTGTTTGGTTGGGGTTGGCAGGTGTTGCAGGGTTGCTGTTTGAACCTGGATTTCTTGGAGGCGGATCGGCCGGAAGCCGATTGGCGGGAGGCAAATCGGTGGGAGTTGGCTCATTTGCTGGAGGGTTGCCACCTGAAGCTCCTTGAGCGCCGCCGAGCGGTTGAACCACCGCTTCAGGGGTGTCATCCAACTCCAAAATGAAATAGTTTCCTGTTAGAGCAGGCGTTGTGTGAGACACTTGGGGCACGATGATGACAGCTACCACAAGCGTTACTGAAGTCACCGCACCCAGTGGGGTGAGATATCCGCGCCAGCTTTGGCGGAGTTCCCCAACCCAGCGTTTGAAGGTCGGGCGCAGTTGACGGGTGCGGATGGGATTTTCTACCAACCGATATGAGAGGTCGGCCAGCAACAGCGAGGCGCCCACTCTTATGACGTGGAGTGGCCAGCCGTCTATGGTTACATCAAATCTTGGACGGGTGAACACGAACACAGGCCAGTGCCACAGATAAATAGCATAGGAGCGCACTCCGACCCAGCGCATCACAGGGTTGTCCATGACCTTGCCAAACCAAGTGTTGGGCACTGCAATGGCTGCAATCAGCAGTGCGGTTGTAGCTGCCAGCCACAAGAATCCGCCTTTGTAGAGGCCTTCGTCCAACTCCGTGAGATAGACACACCACCAGACAACCCCTGCCAAGGCCAACGGCCCAGCTATGTTGGCCGCCAGCCGCAGTTTTTTGGATGTGCTGGCGGCGGTTGTGGCGGTTTCAGCACCAGTTTCGGCTGCGCCATCGTTGCCTGCGAACAGCCAAGGCCGCCAAAGCAGCGCCAACAGTGCACCCAGCAAGAGGCCGGAAGCTCGTGTGTCAGTGCCGTAGTAGATGCGAGACGGATCTTGCAGTGGTTCAAACAGCAGCCACATCCAAGCGGTGGAAGCCACAATCCCTATGGCTACAACGATTGTAAAACCTGTGCGCTTGAACAGTCGCATTCCCGCAAAAAACAGGAGCGGCCACAGCAGATAGAACTGCTCCTCTACAGCTAGCGACCACAAATGCTGTAGCACTTCAGGTCGGCCGAAGGAAGCAAAATATGACTGGTCTTGAAAAATCAAGAGCCAGTTGGTCACATAGGTGGCGGCCGCCGCTAGCTGGCTCCAGAGTTCATCCAGTTCATCTCTGAAGGCCACTGTCACAAAAATCGTTACAGCCGCCAAAACCGCCGCCAGAGCTGGCAGCAGTCGTCTGGCTCGCCTCAGCCAGAAGCGTTTCAGGGAGATAGTGGAGGTTTTCTCCCATTCGCCTAGCAGAAGGGCTGTGATTAGGTAGCCGCTTACAACGAAAAAGACTTCTACTCCCAAGAATCCACCCGGCATCCAACTGATGCCCAAGTGATAGAGCACTACCACGGCAACGGCTATGGCTCTGATTCCGTCCAACCCGGCTATGTATGGCAGGCGATGGCGTGGGCTGGCTTGGCTCGGCGTCGGGCGAAACAACTGCCCTTGGGTTTGGGTTGCCTCAGCGGGATGGGACAGCCTAGCTCTAGAAAGCCGTGGCAGCAGCTTGCGCACTAGCGGAGTCTTGTCAGCAACGGAGTTATGGAAGAAATCGTAGGAAGTTTTACGGTTCACTAGGAGTGGGGCTTGTAACCATATAAGGTGCTGTTGGCAGATGGCTTGGTTGCGCCCACGGCAGGATTCGAACCTGCGACCTTGGACTTAGGAGGTCCCTGCTCTATCCCCTGAGCTACGTGGGCCAAAGTTTTTGGGCAAAAGCTTTGAAGGGGGTTGTAATTCCAGTTTAATTGGCAATTTTCAGTTGTGTTGGCAGGCTGGAAAGCATCCCAGCAACTAAAACAGCCAAACCAAGGTCACCTTTCAAAGTTCTATCCAAATCTTTCAGATATCTCCAAATAACGTCGGTATGGCAGCGAAAATAATTCAACTGTGTGACACAATAGGTTGACATGTGAATTCCCAATGGGTTCTGTCTTCCATATCAGCTTGATCAAGCATTCTCCTTCCCATAGTAATTCGCCATAAAGTATAATTTTTAGAATTGCTTTATCTTCAGGAGTTATGTTTTGAGCCTGCTCATTTAGAAAACCGCCAAAACCTTTAGCCTGTATCGAAGTATGACCGTATACCCCTTCCACCATTACCAATTCATTAAGTTCTTCAAATGATGAACTTTTACTATCATATAAGAATACCTCCATTTTAATTTCTTCATCCAAATGCAATACATGCATCATGCCTCCACAAATATAGCAGGGATAAGCCATAGGCTGTTTCTCAAGAAATAAGGTTTCAAAATCAATCGGCAATTCACATTTATGCTGATTGACAGGAAAATTCAAATTAGCACGAAAGCTTCTATTTTTCTCAAGATCTTTAATGTATGAGCGCGCAACGCTTGATTCATGTAGGGCAAGCCATAGTTTCTCAGCATCTCTAACTGCTTCCAATTCTGCCTTGTTTTTGCGATTAAGCAAAGATTGCTTGTCTAAGCCAAAAACTTCTGTGTGAATTCTACTCAAAAATTTGAAAGTTTCATTGATTGCAATTTCTGTCAGATATTCTTCAGCATCATTATAGCCCACGTTTATCAGGTAAAATTTTTCTAGGTTTGACATTTTACTATTGTGAGCCATGCAATTTCTAGCAGTGCGCAAATAGGTCGCAATTCGTTGCTCGCTTGATTGTTTTGCTATGAGTTCAATAATTAAATTTTGCTTTTGTTGATTTGTTAAATTATCATCATTAATTTGCTCCCAAAACTGATGTGCTTTCCCAAATTTTTTTATATCTTTCTCCACTGATTCAAGCACTTTAATTTGCTCTGAGGTAAATGGGTATTTTACATCATAGCATTCTGGCAAGGATTCACCTTGGAATTGTTTAGTTTTTTTAATCAATGCACTCAATGAAAATTTAAGTTCATCCCCCCGCCCATTGCTACCTCTCAAAAATTCATTTAAGCTGATAAATAAAGTTCTTCCTATGTTATTTCCCAAAGTTCTTTGATATTCCTCAAATACAGGGAGATCAATTATATTCGGACCTGGATACTCACTCCAAACTGCTACTTTTTTCCACATATGAAATATACGTAGAGTGGTTTCAAATTCAACTAAAAAACTTTCCCATATGTTGGATATTCTATTCCTCCATGATCTGTCATTAACTGCTTTTGCAAAATTAAAAGCTGAAATGTCTTGTTTATTGTTCGGAACCTTTGCATTATATTCAGTTGCAGAAAATGAATTATTTTGATTAAAGCTGATATTTATTTGAAGTTTTTTGTGCTTACCATTCATATCAGAAAAATAAATTTTACACTCATCTAGTGGGTGTCTAGATTTTATCTGACCATCTTTCAAAATAAAAAGTTCAAACAAAGAAATTCCAAAACTATAATTGTCAGCTGTGGGGAGTGCAAGAATAGAATGGGATCCAGTTTCCTTGATAGCATTTTTAATTTCATTTTTTTTTACTTCTTTGCCTTCGGGTGGAAGAGGATGGCTAAAATCTGTAACTGAATAGCGAGATGGGGCAACTTGTTGTGCACGATTTGCGACAGATTTTTCGACTGACTCAACTAAGTCGTATATTTCATGTGCTTCCCATATTTGCTTGGTATAACCATTTTCTGACTTGTGAGTTTTTCTGCCGGGTTTGACAATTTCTAATTCTGCTAATCTTTCAATAATTCTTATGGAAGTTTTTGAACTTATCCCTATTTCTTTAGCCAATATATCCTGAGTAAATGCTGGATTTTTTGAAATCCAATTCAGAGCTTTTTTGGTATTTGCTTTTTGCCGGTCATTAGCGTCTGACAACTCACACCACTTTGAAAAAATAAACTTATGATCGGGTATATATTCATTCAAACTTTTGGCAGCTGCCCAGAAAGCAACTGCATGAATATGTATAGGATATTCAAGCTCTCCTTTTTGATAAGCAGTGAATGTATCATAGTAATGCTCACGTATCGCCAGCAGTGCTGCAGAAACAGGCAGAGTTCTATAGTTTGTTCTAAGAAGCATCCTTTGCGTGGCTGCTCTTCCTGTTCGGCCATTGCCATCGCAAAATGGATGAATGCTCTCAAATTGTGAATGCGCAATGGCTATGTGTTGGATAATATCAATGCCTGTCCTATTCGCAAACCTGACCCAATCCCGAATTAGTTCCTCTACTTTAGAAGGCAAGGGAGCTGCAAAATTAGATACATAGACTTCTTCATCTCCTCGTCTAAAACGTCCTGGTGCTGCCTTGGCCTTTCCGCTCATAATTTCAGAGTGGTCAGCAAGCAGAGATGCTCTTGAAATTTTGTGACTAGGATTTTTTAGGATTTGTTCTAGGCATTCAACGTTTTTCACCGTTGTTCTTGCCCCAGATTTAGATGTGGCACCTGCTACCGCTAGTGATAAATTTCGAATGCTGGTCATATTGCCTTCTATCCGAGATGAATTGATAGCTTCTGCTCGAAGCAGCAGTCCTTCGGTTATTCCCCCTATATCTGCCGTTTCATGCTCGCTGTGCCTTGGCATGATTGCCGTGGCTTCTTGCGTCAGTTCTAAGACGTCTTTGGAAATAGGCGGAATGGGAAGGTCTGCTATTTTGGGTGGGATGCTGAATGCTACATCCTTGCCTACAAGCTTAAAGTTTTGGGCATAATCCTCCCTATAATGGTTTTCATAGTTGAATGGAGGCCATGTTTGGGACGTCATGACTTCAGCTTATCAAAGGGCAAAGAAAATGACAACCCATTTGTCTGATTTAAGTCATTTATGCTCAACTTGGAGAAATTTGGCTATAAGTTGTCCAAATTAGACAGGTTTGTGGACAAAGGTTAACCGAAGTTTATGGACAAGCGGAAGCCTAGATAGCTAGTGGATGCGTTTTGGCCTTGGGGTCATCGGGTAGCAGGATGACTGTTCAGCCAGAGAGCTTTGCGGTCTAGTGTGGCGGCTTCTGTTGGCCCCGGCATGTGCCGCCATCAAGTCGGCTGGTTCAGGCTCGCAGTGTGTTCGCAGGGTTGATGTTTTGCGAGGCGCCAACACTGCCTGTGTCTACACAGTTTCGTTCCCAGTCGAGGTGGGCACACATGCGAAAGGCCGGTCATCTTGTGTTTGGATTTGGAGGCTTATTTGACTGAGTTCTTAGCGTTTTCGCTCCGCCAGACAGGGCAGAAACTAACTTTTCATTAGAGAGCAAGAACACAGCGAAAACCAAGATGGCTGGTGGATGTATCCTGGGACTGGGGAAACCGAGCAGCGGGGCGATATCTGGAACAGTAGTCCTGGGAGCACAAAAATGACCCGCCTTTGATGACGCGTACAGCGAATTGCGTTGGCTGCTGGCTGGGCGGTGCGATGTTTTCTGGCGGGCAGCAGGGTGACTGCTCAGCTTGGCTGCTTGACACCGCTGCGGTGCTGCCCTCGCGCGAAGCTTCAGGGTTGCGGAAGGGTTGGTAGATGTCTGAGGTCCATTCCCAGACCGAGCCGCACATGTCAAACAAGCCATAGCCGTTTGGCGGATATGTGCCAGGCGGGGTTGGGGCTGGGGCATGCGGCTTGGTGTTGCGCCAAGGGAAATCACCGGCCCAGTAGTTGGCCATGCGCCTGCCGTCGGGTGTCAGTTCATCTCCCCACGCATAGGCAGCCCCGTCAAGTCCGCCTCGGGCGGCGTATTCCCACTGGGCTTCTGTTGGCAGCTGCCTGCCAGACCAGTTGGCGTAAGCCAGTGCGTCCTGGTAGTCAATATGCACCACGGGCAACGAGTCCAGCTCAGCCAAGGAGCTCTGCGGCCCAATGGGGTGCCGCCAGTTAGCCCCCGGCATGTACTGCCACCAAGCTGGCTGGCTCAAATCAACGGGATTTGGCGGTTGGACGAAAACTGCTGATCCAGCTACCAGATTTTCCTTGGGCACCTCGGGATAATCCTGAGTTGCTGGGGGTTTTTCCGCGCCTGTGACGTAGCCAGTTTCAGCTATGAATTGGGCAAACTGGGCGTTTGTAACGGGATGGACATCCATCCAAAAGCCTTCCAACTCTGCTTCGTGGGCTGGTCGTTCCTCAGGGTAGTGGCGGTCGGATCCCAGACGGGTTTTGCCGGGAGGAATCCAAACCATTCCCGGCGGTGTGGCGGTGTGCGGCGGAGCAGGGGGGTTGGGCTCAGGCCCAGGTTTTGGAGAGGACAACAAAAGCCCCCGCTACTCGTATTTGCGGCCCATCTCCCGCAGGGTTTCCAGCATTTCGGGGCCGCCGAACGAGCCGAATTCGCCAGGCGTCCAAGTAGCGCAATGGAGAGTTCCTGTGAACGGAAAGTTGCCGTGCCTGGTGTAGATATCCCAACTGACAGGTGAGCGCCGGTCAATTCCCACGTCTATTCCTTGGAAGGGCGCAATCGTCAAGAACATGTCAAAGCCCGTGTCGCGGCCCACTTCAATCCCGTCCACGGCAAGCTTCACATCCCACTTGAGATCGTCCGTGGCGGCAGCTTCCACACCAATCTTCTGCGCCCCAGCAGGTAACTTGCCGCCGTTGATGACGCGCATGCGCCCGTAATGATTGTGGATATACAGCAACTCTCCGTTTTCCACATACAGACCATAGCCACCGCCTTGGTCGCCATGGGCAAACAAAGTGCCGCTGTCGCCCGCCTGATAGTCAAGGCTGACCGACACCTTGAACGAACGCCGACCGATGAGACGGATGCCACGCCAATGCTCCAGTGAAGGATCGCCAGGGCGGACAGTTACCGGCTCGGCATAGTCGCTGTGCCATTCAGGTTGTGCCACCCAGCGCACCCAAGCTCCCTCATCCAGCGGATACACCTGATAGCGCTTAGCAGCCTCGTCCCAAGCTGCCGACAACTGCGCAACTTTTTCGGGGTGGGCATCAGCCAAGTTGTTGGCTTCGGTTGGGTCTTCGGCAAGGTTGAACAACTCCCACTCCTCATCTGAGAAGGGTGTGAGCGGATGATGCAGAGCCACGACCTCCCAGCCATCTTGATACATGCCGCGATGCCCCTGAGTTTCGTAGTATTGCTCGGTGTGGCGCGATTCACTGTCGGGTTCCTCAAAGGTGTGAACGAAGCTGGTACCCGCCAGTGTTTTCAGTTCTTTGCCGTGGCGATGGGTGGGCATGTCTAGGCCGACCATCTCGCACAGGGTGGGCAGCACATCGGTAACGTGCAGATACTGCCGACGGAAGTTGTGGCTTGCGGTGCCGTCTGCGCCGTTTGCGAC
>JAPYNY010000052.1 GCA_028283145.1 Candidatus Hopanoidivorans cymbastelae | reverse complement strand
CTACCCGCCCTACCTCTTTAGGCTTTAAATATGACCATGCCCAGTTCTCACTTCATGATGCTCAGAGGCGACCACGAAGCCACCAAAGGCAAGAAAGTCTCCCGAGATATGGTGAAGCGGGTGATTGGATTCGCCAGGCCATATCGCTTGATGCTGCTGGGGTTTTTCGCCACTATCTTTGCCGGGGCAGCGATGACGCTGGTGTCTCCGCTGCTGTTTCGTTACATCATTGACGATGCCATCCCAGATGAGAATCTGTTCATGCTTAATCTGCTGGTTGTGCTGATTGTGCTGGCAGCTTTGTCGGAAGCAGTGTTTTCATATTTGGAGAGGCGCTGGTCGGCAAAGATCGGCGAAGGTCTGATTTTTGACCTGAGGGTGGCCCTGTTTGACCATGTCCAGCGTCAGCCGATGGCGTTTTTCACCCGCACTCAGACAGGGGCGCTGATCAGCCGCATGAACAATGATGTCATCGGCGCACAGCGTGCCGTTACCACCACGCTGGGGCAGGGGGCTTCCAACGCCATTGTGGTGGTGCTGACTTTAGCCACCATGCTGGTGTTGGAGTGGCGGCTGACTCTGCTGGCTCTGTGCATCTTGCCACTGTTCATCATCCCCACCAAGCGCGTAGGGCGGCGGCTTCAGCAAATCGTCCGCGCTCAGATGAACGACAACGCCACCATGAACACCACCATGACCGAGCGGATGAACGTCTCAGGTGCCATGCTGGTGAAGCTCTTCGGCAACTATCGGCGGGAGCGCAAGCTGCTGGCTTCCCAAGCTGGCAAGGTGAGAGACCACGGAGTGAAAAGCGCCATGGTCGCCCGGACTTTCATCATCGGCTTGACGCTCATGGGGGCTATCGGGACGGCTTTGATTTACTGGGTTGGGGGGCGGTTGGTCATTTCTGGGTCTATAACTATTGGCACTTTGGCTTCTATGGGGATTTTGGTGGCACGCATCTACACCCCGCTTACGGCTTTGACGAATGCCAGAGTGGATTTGATGACTGCTCTGGTTTCGTTTGAGCGGGTTTTTGAAGTGTTGGACATGCCCAACGACATAGTCGACCGGCCTGACGCGGCAGAGTTGGTGGCGCCAAAGGGAGAGGTTTGCTATGAAGATGTGTGGTTTACCTATAAGCCGCCCAGCAGTCAGCTGTCTTCCCTAATGCACAACAACTCTGGCGAGGGCGATGCCGACAGGGGCGGGCAGCACCACGGGGCGACGCACAACACTGTCGCACAGAACAGCACTACTCACAACAGCCACGCCCACAACGGTGCAGCCCACAACGGCAGTGCTCAGAACTTCCCAGCAGCTAACTCTCAAGCTGCCGCTGCGCCCGCCGCAGCCCCCACAACATTGCCCTCTCTCAGAGACGTGTCTTTTACAGCCCAGCCTGGTCAACACGTGGCTATAGTCGGCCCTTCAGGAGCCGGTAAGACCACGTTGGTTTCGTTGCTAGCACGGCTTTATGACGTTGATAGCGGCGGCATCACCATAGACGGCTGGGACGTGCGAGACGTCACAGGAGAGTCGCTGCGGGCTGCCATTGGCGTAGTCAGCCAAGACCCGCACTTGTTCCACGACACCATCTTGGCAAATCTCAAATTCGCCAAGCCGGATGCTTCATTTGAGGAAATTGTCGCAGCCTGCCGAGCAGCCCAAATTCACAATCTGATAGCCAGCCTGCCTGAAGGCTACAATACCGTGGTCGGTGAAAGGGGTTATCGGCTTTCAGGTGGTGAAAAGCAACGGGTGGCCATTGCGCGGGTCATCTTAAAAAATCCCTGCATCATCATTTTGGACGAAGCTACCAGCCACTTGGATTCTGAGAATGAAGCTGCCATTCAAAATGCACTGGCGGAAATCATGGCCAACCGGACCGCGCTGATTGTGGCGCACCGTCTTTCCACCATCGTGTCGGCGGACTTGATTTTGGTGCTGAACCAAGGCCAAGTTGTGGAGCGAGGCACTCATGAAGAACTGCTTGCGGCCAATCAGCTCTACGCAGATTTGTATCGCACCCTGGAATCCAAAGCCGAAGCAACTTCCGAAGACACTGCCCACACAACCGAAGCCATCCAGACCAACTAGTTGCCTACATGGCCTAGCTGACTATCTGACCGCTGCTGTTGTAGATGTAGCAATTTTCACCATCAGGTGCCACACGAACCTCCGCCGCGCCAGTCAACGAAGAATGAAAAACGCTGGGAGTGATTGTAAATTCTTCAGGGGACCAACGTGTTCTACCTGCAGTGGGCCCTGTAGCTAGCCCGAAATAACTACCCGCTATTGTAGTTTGATCCACAAATATAGCATTGATATTTTCAAAAGCACCGTCAGTAAAACCAAGAACGACTTCGCTGGGATCCGCCACGATTATCGGTTGATTATTTTCACGCCTGAACTTTATTTCGTCGGCATCTATCTTGCCGTCTCCTCTAATAAGATTAAAACTGTCGTCAAATTCTGAGACTTCCTCCCAGAAACATACAGGTATGCAACCAACATCGCTTCCTTCCACTACATCACCTTGAACAGCCGAAATCAAATGCTCTTGACCTTGTTGACCTTTGACGCCGGCGACTGCTAGTTCTATATCGTAAATTTCAGTTCTGGTGCAACGACCTTCAAGGTCTTGGGACTGTTCCTCCAAATCGTCTGAGGAACTATTGGTGATAGCCACGATGACCACGCCGGCAGCTACGGCCATCAACACCAGCACCGCGGTGACAATCAGCGTCTGAAGAGTGATGCCCCGGTCAGAAGCACGACACCAAGCCCCCCCCCGCCATAGGATCGGCCACACCCGCTGCCTGCCGAGCAAACCCACGCTCACCCACCACCCGCGCATCCAAAACTCGACGGATTAACAAAGCAGCGGCAACCGCTATTACCCCTGCTGCGATAATACTTACAGCCAACATAATTTGATTTCTCCTTCAGTATTGTATTTATCTATTGTGAGCTATACTACTATATTGTTTTTGCACTTGCAACAATAACAGCAAAAATCACATACCACAGAATCGCTTCAACTGTGGCCTAGAAATCAGCCCAAAATCAGTGGCCAACAATCCACAGAATGCTCCATACCAACCGTATTACAGAAGGAAGTACGGTCGTGGGAGCGTTGGAGGAAACAGGCACTAAAAGTGCCAGAAAGCTAGCAGCCCTAGCACGAACTAGTCGTGGGGCTGGTCTATCCGATTACCTTACCTCGGCTATCTGACCGCTGCTGTTGTAGATGTAGCAATTTTCTCCATCTGGTGCCACACGAACCTCCACTGCATCAACCAGCGAAGAATGAAAAACACTGGGAGGAATAGTAAATTCCTGATAGCTGCCAGTTGCTAGACCAGGTATCCCGTGCCCGCTAGCCAGAGCACCTGCTATTGTGGTTGGATCTTTGAAGATTGTAATACTAATTTGGGGATCAGTATCAAAATTTTGCCTATTGGGATCATCCACAATTAATTGGTGTTCCTTCAATTCACGCCAAAACTCTATTTCGTGGGCTTCTATAAAACCATCGGGAGGTCTGGGAGTCCCAGGGTTGTGTATATCTCCTTCATTCCAAAAGCATACAGGTATGCATCCGGGAGCACTTCCCTCTACTGCTGTAGCTGGAAAATTTGCGGTATACCTGCCTTGTTGGGCTTTGACCCCGGCTACCGCCAGTTCTATATCGTAGATTTCAGTTCCAGTGCAACGGCCTTCAAGGTCTTGGGACTGTTCCTCCAAGTCATCTGAGGAACTGTTGGTGATCGCCACGATGATCACGCCAGCCGCAACAGCCATCAATACCAACACCGCGGTAACAATCAGCGTCTGAAGGGTGAAGCCTCGTTCACTAGCAGGCAGACCCCCCCCCTGCCTCTGACCAGCCACACCCGTCGCTTGCCGGGCACAACTCCACCCACCAGCCGATGGCACACCCGAAACCCGGCGGATTGACAAAGAAACAGCGAGCAGCACCATCCCTACTGCCAAAATACTCATAGCAAACATAATGTGACCGCTCCCTTTTTATTGTCTTTCTTCATTGCGGATTATTTTACCATGTCATTTCTCACCTGCTGAAATTACAGCCATAGACAATAAATTGTTGACTTGCTCAGACAACCCTCAACGATAACCAAAATCATGCCACCCCCTTCCCATAAACCACCAATCAGCTAACCTGCCTCCAAATTCTCATAAGGCGCAAGCGCAAAAACTGGTGGCTTTAATATGCCAAGCCGGATATCAGATTTACCCAAACAACAGTTGGCCAGCAGTCGGGCTTGCCTAATCGACTATTTCACCATTGCTATTGTAGATGTAGCAGTTCTCCCCATCCGGTGCCACACGAACCTCCGCAGCGCCAACCAGCGAAGCATCAAAAGCACTGGAGCTAATGGTAACTTCCCTGTACCCCGTTCCAACTACGTCGTCTCCCGCTATAGTAGTTGAATCTACAAACAAAGCCGTAATCCCACCAGCTCCGTGAACTTCATTATTGTAAGTGTCACCACCAGCAACAACAGGTGGCCCGCTAGGGTCTCCCACTAAAATCGTTCTATTCCATTCGCGTTTGAAGCTTATTTCGCCTGAATTGATTTTGCCATCAGTTGGATTACTATCGTCCCAGAAGCACACAGGTATGCACCCGACTGCGCTTCCCTTCACAAGATTACTACTAGGAGGCTCTGAGGAACCTCGTTCAGCTGTGACGCCGGCGATTTCCAGTTCTAAATCGTGTAGTTCAGTTCCAGTGCAGCGGCCTTCAAGGTCTTGGGACTGTTCCTCCAAGTCATCTGAGGAACTGTTGGTGATCGCCACGATGACCACACCGGCGACTACAGCCACCAACACCAACACCGCGGTAACAATCAGCGTCTGAAGTGTAATGCCCCGTTCACTAGCAGGCAGACCCCCCCCCTGCCTCTGACCAACCACACCCGCCGCTTGCCGAGCACAACCCCACCCATCAGATGCGCGCACATCCAGGGCTTGGCGAATTAACAAAGCAACAGCAACCAACACTACCCCTGATGCAACTATATTCATAGTCATCGTAATTTATAGCTCTCCTTCTTTATTGTGATTGTTGATTATGAACTACCTTATTATATTATTTTCTTATCTGCCACAATAAACGCTCCAGACCAGCGTTCCAAATATATCTAGACCAGAATCCGCTATGAGAACTAGAATTTGGCCAAGCAGCCCGTCAATTCTGCGCTATTGCGCTCATCGTTTTTTGCTTAATCGTGGACTATTACCCAGGATGAAACGCTAGGCTTTGGACAAGAAAGGCGAACGTTATGAGCCAAGATGACTGGATCAATCGGGATTTCGTGCTGTCTGACGGAACGACAGTCGGGGAAGCATTAGACCACCCCGGAGTGTCGCACGACCCGGACAAATACGACTACTACGTCACCCCCGGAGCGACTCTGGAAGCTCTGATGCACGAAAGAAACATGACTATCGCTGAAGCGGCCGCCCGCTGCGATCTCCCAGCTACTACTATCCGTGGCGTGATTAAAGCTGAAGTTGCGATAACCGAACAAATCGCCGCTGGGCTGGAAAAGGGCAGGCATATCATCCCAAGGGTGGCTGACAATGGAACAAGATTATCAAAGGCAAAAAGCCCGGCTGGACCAAAAACAGCAGGCACAGCGCAGCAGGGCGTTGCGCTCCGCGGCCGCTCTATAAACCCCGCACAGCCGCAGACAAGCGCAACAGCAGACCGTGGCGGAGACCTTCTAAACCGTCAACCGCCAAAATGCGGGGCCACAAGGTAGATACAGCTACTGTTTTGCAAGCTGTCTCCTTTTGCTTCGTATCCCTCTTCCTTGTCTTCCCGCCACTGGCTTCGCAAAGCTTGCAAGCCTGACGAATTTGCTTCGGACGCACGGCTTTAGCGAAAACTCGGTCTGAGCCAAAAGCGGTTGACATCACGCTCTAACCGACCAGTTTCCGTGTCTGCAGCCGCGTTGTCTATGGGCGATGGTCTACGTCTAGCACATGAGCCTATGTGAACTAAGAGCAATCCCGTGGAATTTGGCACCAGTCATCCGCAGAGGCAAGAAAATGGTTGAGCGGAACGATCTGCAGCAAAAGCTTGTTAGATTATCAGACGCGGCGCTGATCTTGGCTCGGTCAAGTCAGAGCGCCAGAATCGTGAGCCCGGAGATCAGGGGTTTCAAATTCGTTTGATTGCCCCCTTCAGGTTCGCCTCACTGCTACTGGAGAATTACATTTCTGCCACGGCAGTTCAAGTTAGCATCCCAGCGATAATCAACAAAAATCGCTCAAACCCGTAAGCAGAGGCTACTAGCGGTGACACAACCCGACCAGAACCGCGAACACACAGCGTGCCCAGACATCAAGTCAGACAACGCGAACCCAGCTAACTCACACATCTGGGACTTGAGCTAGGCGCACACCGCCCGGTCGCACGAACCGCAGAAAAACAGCAATGGAAGTCAACTTCTTAGACAAAAAACTAGAAAAACTTGTCAGTAACCACACAAAGCTGGTGAGAGACCACGGAACCACAGTCGCAAAAGCAGTCCCAAAAAAGATCCGCGACTTGAAATCGGCAAGAAACCTGGCCGACTACTTGCTGAACTACCCAGGCAAGTCCAAAGAACTCAAAGATGACCGCAAAGGCCAATTCTCAGTCCGCCTAGACGACAAAGTGAGACTCGTGTTCGCACCTGACGAGCAGGAAACGCCACGGAAACCAGACGGCGGGCTGGACTGGCACAGAATCACAAAAATAGTCATCACAGAAATTGTGAACTATCACCCAGGATGAAATACTAGGCTTTGCACAGGAGAAAAAATGAGCGAAAAATACAGCATTAACTACGACCATGTCCTGCCAGACGGGAGAACTCTTGGCGAGGCTTTGGCAGGGCCGCGTTATCCATTCGACCCGGATAAATGTGACTGGTACGTCGCCCCAGGGGAGACTTTGGAGGATCTGATGGAAGAACGGTGCCTTACCGTTCCCGAAACGGCCGCCCGATGTAATCTCCCGCCTGCGACAATCCAAGGTGTGCTCACAGCCAAGATAGCAATAACCGAAGAAATCGCCGCCGGACTGGAAAAAGGGACAGGCATATCATCCCAAGGGTGGCTGACAATGGAACAAGATTATCAAAGGCAAAAAGCCCGGTTGGACCAAAAACAGCAGGCGCAGCGCAGCAGGGCGTTGCGCTCCGCGGCTGCTCTATAAACCCCGCACAGCCGCAGACAAGCGCAACAGCAGACCGTGGCGGAGACCTTCTAAACCGTCAACCGCCAAAATCCGACCACCCGGCAAACCGCTTCTACTTGCTTTGCCAGTTGTCTAGTTCCAGTTCGTCTCTGGTTCCTTCTAGCACAGGCAACGCAGCTTTGTCTTTGTCCTGGTTAAGTGCTTTTTTTGCTCTCTATGATTTTGTCCAGTGCCAGGACTAAGACCTTTTCTCCGTTTACGACAATTTCCTTCGTGTCCCTCTGAGCTTGCGCGTAATTCCCTAGTGCCTTGCTGGTCTTGGCTGCCCGCCACTGGCTCTGCAAACTCTTGTTAGAATAACAGGATCGACGGCGACCTTGACTTAGTCAGGTCAAAACGTCAGAATCGTGGGCCCGGAGATCAGGGGTTTCAATCCGCTTGATTACCCCCTTCAGGTTCGCCTCACTGCTGTGGAAGAATTCAATTTCCGACACAGCAGTTCAAGTTAATGTCCCAGCGATAATCAACAAAAATCGCTCAAACCCGTAAGCAGAAGCTACTGGCGGTAACACAACCCGACCAAAACTGCAAACACACAGCGTGCTCAGACCTCAAGTCAGACAACGCGAACCCACCCAACTCATACATCTGGGACTTGCGCTGGGCGCACACCGCCCGGTCGCGCTAACCGTAGGAAGACAGCAATGGAAGTCAACTACAGAAACAGAAGACTCGAAGCACTCCTCAGCAACCCCAGACAGATGCAGAGAGACTACGGAAGCGACGTCCAAAAAAGACTGCTGGAACGAATCGATGACATGAAAATGGCTGAAAACCTAGCCGACTACATCATCAATTCACATGGTAACCCCAAGGAACTCACCGGCGACCGCAAAGGCCAATTCTCAGTCCGACTAAACGGCGGCAAGAGGCTCGTATTCGTGCCCGACGAGCAGGAAACACCACGGAAACCAGACGGCGGGCTGGATATGAGCAAAATCACAAAACCAAAATTCTTGAAATTTTGGACTATCACCGCAAACGCAAATGAAACACTAGGCTTTGGACAAGAAAGGCAAACGTTATGAGCCAAGATGACTGGATCAATCGGGATTTCGTGCTGTCTGACGGAACGACAGTCGGGGAAGCATTAGACCACCCCGGAGTGCCGCACGACCCGGACAAATACGACTACTACGTTACCCCCGGAGCAACTCTGGAAGCTCTGATGGACGAAAGAAACATGACTATCGCTGAAGCGGCCGCCCGCTGCGATCTCCCAGCTACTACTATCCGTAGCGTGATTAAAGCTGAAGTTGCGATAACCGAACAAATCGCAGCTGGGCTGGAAAAGGGCAGGTTGTGGAACCGTAAGTTCTGGTTGAGAAAGCAAAGCAACTACGAAAAGCAAAAAGCCCGGCTGGACGCAAAACAACAGCAGGCGCAGCGCAGCAGGGCGTTGCGCTCCGCGGCCGCTCTATAAACCCCGTACAGGCAGGCAACAAACGCGGGGCAACTACCTTCTAACCTGCCAAACCTGCCCACAACCAACCAATCCCGAACCAGCGCCAAGGCCGGTGGGTGCCCGGCAACCACAATAGGGCAACCACAATAGATTCGGGGCCAACAGATACGGCAACAGCAGCAACACATCTTTTCCTAGGAGGAGCACCTGCAGATGTCAGACAAGCCTTGGAGGAGCGCAACCTAGTCGGCCTGAAGATATACGCTGAAGGTTTCCCCGGCGCCATAGCGGACAAACTCCATGTCTTACATCGACAAAGCCGAAGCAAGACACCGGGTGTTGGAATTGCTGCCCGGCAATCAATGCCGTCTCTTGTCATCTTGGAAGACGTGGAGTTGGAAAGCGTGTCCAACTCCAATGACGGGTGCTGCGTTGCCGACTCGCCTGGCGAAGCTGGAAGAAGCGAACAGCTTTCTCATAGCAGCCGGGTCAGTCAGCTAACCTTGCCCGCTTGAACAAGCCCCACCCGACCTGGAAGAAGCGGGCGAGCTGTGCAGACTGTGGGAACCCCTCATGCCTCTGCGATCATCCGAAACTCTGTGAAACCAGGTTGCTGTAGAAGGGTCATAACGCAAAAGAACATGACCGCACCCACCAAACTTGCTGTTTTCTGAAGACGTGACTAAGACCTGAGCAAAAACACCCGCCAGGATGGCTAGCTTGAATGACGACATAATGGCTGCTGGCCAAATGCCCAGTTGACCATTTCACCACTGCTGTCGTAGATGTAGCAGTTCTCCCCATCCGACCCCACACGAAACCGCTGCCGTACCAGCTAGCGAAGCGTCAAAAGCACTGGGGGTAATGGTAACTTCACAGGCTGGCCTGCTGCCCTTGGCTCCGAGCAAAGGCCACTAGCTAGCACCCCTGAATAAGCCATAACTTGCAATAACCTTAAACACACACGATCCCAATATTTTCATGTCTGACCGCACCCGCCCCAACAGCGCAAAGTCTGCCAAGTCTGCCACAAAAATGGCCGCAGCGGCCGCACAGGCCAGCACGCCCGGGGCAGCCGCCACAGCCAGCCCCCGCCAAACCAGCCCCACCTACCGCATCAGCGAACTGCTGAACAAAATCCAAAATGCCCTAGATGTTTCCATCCCCGACGAAGTCTGGGTGACGGGGGAAATCAGCGGCTGGCGGGAACCGTCTCACATGACATACTTCACTTTGGCCGAACCCAAGCCCCAAGGCCGAGGCTTCACTGCCACCCTCTCGGTGGTCATCTTCCCCAGGGAACGCTACAAGATAGATGCCATCCTGAGGCGAAATGCCGCCAGCGCAATCACCCTAGAAGACGGCATCAGCGTGCGCATCAAGGGACGGCTGGCCATCTATCCGCCGCAGGGGAGGCTGCAGCTTCGGATGACCAACATAGACCCTTCGTTTACCATAGGGCGGCTGGCTCTGGAGAAAATGCGCCTGCTCAAAGCTCTGCGAACTGAAGGACTGCTGGAGCGAAACAAGGCTCAGCGCCTTGAGCCGCTCCCCCTGCGGGTGGGTTTGATTTCAAGCTACGACAGTGCCGCCTTCAACGATGTGGTCAAGCAGCTCAGCGAAAGCGGCTTTGGCTGGCAAGTTACGCCGATCAACATTTTCGTTCAGGGGTCGCGCTCCGAGAGGTCTATTGTTCGGGCTTTCAGCTATGTGAGCCGCCGAGCTTTTGATGTGATCATTTTGGCTAGGGGCGGCGGCTCGGCCACCGATTTGGCAACGTTTGACAGCGAAGGTGTGGCCAGAGCCATTGCAGCCAGCCCGGTGCCCGTCTTCACCGGCATCGGACACGAAATAGACCGCTCGGTAGCCGACGAAGTCGCCCACACAGCCTGCAAAACCCCAACGGCTTGCGCCCAAGCTCTGATAGACCGCGTGTGCTATTTTGACGCGCAGTGCGCCCAGTTGTGGGAGCACATAGCCGGGTGCGCCCAAGCGCAACTCAAAGACAACAGGGAAGAATTGTGGATGATTGGGCGAGAGGTTCAACAAGCGCCCCGACAGAGCATTGCTTTGGCTAGCCAATTCTTGGGCGGCACCACCCGAAGGCTCACCTTGGCAACCACGGGCAAGCTAGCTGGCAACAAGACATTTTTGTCTGATGTGCCAAATCGCCTGGAGCGAGCCACCCGCGGGCCACTGCGCAACTCCAAGCAACAACTGGCGGGATTGACGGACAGACTTGAAACCGCTGCAAGCAATGCTGTAGACAGGCGAACTGGGCAGTTGGCAGGCATTGAGGCGCGTCTGAAAGCTCTTGACCCAGCGAAAATATTGGCTAGAGGCTGGAGCATCACCCGCAAAGCAGACGGCAGCGTTCTTCGCTCTGCAACGGCGGTGCAGACGGGCGACGAGCTGACCACCCAACTGGCCGACGGGGAGGTGATTTCGTCTGCCACAGCCTCAAGGCACTATATTTCAAATACCGACCCTCACGCCAGCAACCAGCAGCACGACAATCAGGAGACGGAGAAGCGGAGACATGATGTCTGAAATCAGCCAACCGGAAAGCTATGAGAGCGCAATGGAAGAATTGCGAGACATTCTCGGCCAGCTTGAACACAAAGACACCGATGTAGACAAGTTGGGAGAGCTGGTGGCCAGGGCTGCGGTGTTGATTCGCTTTTGCCGCGGGCGCCTGAATCAAGCTGAGATGAAGGTCAATGAGGTGATTGACTCTCTGGCTGATTTGGATGACGATTTTGTGGAGTCTGCGGGCCAGGCAGCGCAAGATTATGGGGCTGCGGCGCCATCAGAGCTGGATGAACCTTTTTGGGTCCCCCGCATTGGCACCCCACATTCTGAAGCCCCCGTTTCAAAGCCCCGCCCTTTACCGCCCTTTGCCCCGCCCTTCAAAGTCCAGCCCCAAATCACTTGACTTAAACCGCTCCGCCCCTCTTTCGCAATAATCTGAAATTGGTGACCTCTCACAAAGTTGCAAACTGGAGTGAAATTCCCGACCGCACTCCTGTCGGCGCACTAGTGAGCAATGTCGACCTTGTAATTGTCCGCTGGGGCGACAACCCCGACAACCACTCTGTGCTGTATGGCCGGTGCCAGCACCGCGGAGCTTTGATGGCCGACGGCCAGGTTGTGGGAGAAAACTTGATTTGTGGTCTTCACAGTTGGGATTATTGCTTCCGCACTGGCATTTCCTCCTATAACCCCAGCGAAAAACTCCATCGATTTGCCTCCTGGGTGGAAGCCGATGCACTCATGGTGGACGAGGACGAAATCAAAGCTTGGGAAGACCAAAATCCGCAACCTTTTGACCGCAACGCCTACCAAGGCAGCTATCAAGACCCGCACGGCACCCCCGAGGAGCCTCATGTCGGGCTGATTCGCCGTCTGGCTTCGGAAGGGCTGTCCAAGCTGGGGCACCACGGGACGGTAACGGCGATGGGTGTGCCCAGAGACCAGCTGCCCAAATGGGACGATCTGCAATTCGTAACGGCTCAACTGGCTCGCCAACCCCTGCTAGATAATGTCCGCGTAGCCACTCAGACCACCATCGGCCCCAAAGCTGACAAGCCGCTGCGGCTGGACATTCCGCTGTTTGTCTCCGACATGAGTTTTGGCGCGCTCTCCCAAGAGGCCAAAATCGCTTTGGCGAAGGGGGCTGAGCTGGCCGGCACGGGTATTTGCTCGGGCGAAGGGGGTATGTTGCCTGAAGAGCAAGCTGCCAATTCACGTTATTTCTATGAGCTTGCCTCGGGGCGTTTCGGCTGGTCGCTGGAGAACGTCACCGATGTGCAGGCCTTCCATTTCAAATTCGGACAAGGAGCCAAAACCGGTACGGGCGGACATCTTCCAGCCCAAAAGGTTACGGAGCGCATTGCAGAGGTGCGCCAGCTCCAAGCGGGGCAACCTGCCATTTCTCCGGCTGCATTTCCCGACCTTCACACCCCGTCAGACTTTGCCGAACTCGCTCAGGAGGTGAGGCAGCAATCAGGCGGAATTCCAGTGGGGGCGAAGATGTCAGCCCAGCATATCGAAGCCGACATTGATGCCGCTTTGGAGATTGGCGTGGACTACATAATCTTGGACGGGCGAGGCGGGGGCACTGGTGCGGCGCCGGTGGTGTTCCGCGACCACATTTCGGTGCCGACCATCCCTGCTTTGGCCCGTGCCCGCAAGCACCTAGATAGCTGTGGGGCATCTGAGGTTACGTTGGTGATCACGGGGGGTTTGCGCACCCATACCGATTTTGCCAAAGCCTTGGCCTTGGGCGCCGACGCCGTGGCGGTGTCTAACTCGGCACTGCAGGCCATCGGCTGTTTGGGAATGCGTGCTTGTCACACGGGCAACTGCCCGGTCGGCATCGCCACGCAAAAACCAAATCTGCGGGCTCGGCTGATGGTTGAGGAAGCTGCTGTGCGCCTGCAGCGTTTCTTTGAGGCCAGCGTTCATTTGATGGCGGTTCTGGCTCGTGCTTGCGGGCATCGCTCTCTGGGAGATTTTTGCCAGGACGACTTGACTACGTTTGACAAAGACATGGCTCTGCTGTCTGGCGTGCGCTACGGGGGCGTGTTGGCACCGGTGCCCGACAGCCTGCCATGATGACCGACCATCGCCCGCCTGCGTAGCACCGCTCCCGGCCCGCATAGCCATTCTCTCCGCGCGATAACCGACCGCTCCCCCACCACACACAAAGCCCCTCCCCAATGACCTCGCTCGCCAGCACACCGCCCGCCGACATCGCAAGCTACGTGCCTGAGCCTATTGCGGGCGACTTTCTCAACAAACACATCGTCACCGTCGGCCAGTTCAGCCGCACCGATTTGGAACAGCTTTTCGCGGCTGCTTCGTCTTTGCGCACCAGAGTGCGCCAGCGCGACCGCGGGGTAGGCGAAATCGCTGCCGGCACAGTGATGTCTTTGCTGTTCTTTGAATCCAGCACCCGCACCGACCTGTCGTTTCAGGCTGCCATGCGTCGGCTGGGCGGCGAAGTGGTGGGCGTCTCCAACGGAATCCAGTTTTCCTCCACCTACAAGGGCGAAGACCTCCACGACACCGTCCGAGCTGCGGGCTGCTATGCCGATGTGATCACCTTGCGCCACCCCGAAGCGGGAGCGTCCATGTTGGCAGCCAAATATCTGGATCAGCTGGCGGAAAAGATTGGGCGGCGCCCGGTGGTGATCAGCGCTGGAGACGGCATCGGGGAGCACCCCACCCAAGCTCTGCTAGATCTCTATACCATCTTTGACCTTGGCGGTTCGCTGGATGGGCGTGCCATCGCGATGGTGGGCGATCTGAAGCACGGACGCACGGTTCATTCGCTGGCTCGCCTGATACATGCCTGTGCCCCCAGCGGCACTGCGCTGAATTTGATTTCGCCCGACTGCTTGCGGATGCCACCCGAGATTGTGGAGCTTTGCCGAGGCGCAGACATAGCCGTGCTGGAGACCGACCAGATTGCCGCGGCTTTGGCGAGCAGCGATATCATTTACTGGACGAGAGTGCAGGAAGAGCGCTTTGCCGATATTGCATCCTACGACCGCATCAAAGACGACTTTGTGATGACGCCTGAGTTGTTGCAGACCTGTCTGCCCAATGCCTTGCTGATGCACCCGCTGCCACGCAAGCACGAGATGGGCACCCGCGACGACCACGATTTGTTGGATGCCGACCCTCGCAGCGTGTATTTTCAACAGATGGAAAACGGGATGTTCATGCGTATGGCGCTGCTGGCCAAAGTATTGCGCGGGGCACATGTCTGAGCTTGCCCACCCCCACACAACGGGGTGCACGCATGTCTGAACGCACCCGCACCCGCCCGGCGGGGCACACATCCGCGCCCACCAACTCTCGCCTGCTGCGTATCAACGGGACGCTAGACCCCCACGTCCATCTGCGGGGCTTGGAATGGTCTCACAAAGGCACCTTCGCTTCCGAAACCGCAGCGGCTTTGGCGGGGGGATATTGCGCCGTTTTCGACATGCCCAACACGCCGCCTGCCACCGTGAACGAAACCAGCTTACAGCGCAAACTGATAGACCTTGGGGCGCAGGCACGCTGCGACTATAAAGCCTGGCTGGGGGCCGACCCGAAAAGAGACCCCAACCCGCAGGAGTTGCAACAGCTCGGCCAGCAAGTCTGCGGTCTCAAGCTCTACTGCGGCGAGACCACCGGCACCCTGCTGATTGACCGCACGCTGATGGAAAGCTATATCGCTGCCTGGAGCGGGCCGGGGCCTATCGGTCTGCATGCCGAGGGCGATATGATTCAGCACTTTATTGAGGCTGTGGCGCGCTATGGCAAGGTCGGCCACATCTGCCATATCCCCACCAAGGCGGCGGTGGAACAGCTGCAGGCAGCCAAGGAAGCGGGCGTCAAGCTTACGGCCGGGGTGTCGCCCCATCATCTTTTCCTGACCGATCGCGACTTGGATGCGCTGGGGCCCAAAGCCGTGATGAAGCCTCCGCTGGGGCAAAGCACCGACCGAGATGCCCTGTGGGAAGGTCTGCGAAGCGGCGTGATAGACATGGTGGAGACCGACCATGCCCCGCACACTTGGGAGGAAAAGCAGCAGCACAAACCCGCCTTCGGAGTGGCAGGGCTGGACACTTGCCTGCCGCTGATGCTGACAGCCGCCAGCGAAGGGCGGATCGGCTACGACCTGCTGCCGACAATCTTGGCCGACGCACCCCGGGCGGTTTTCGGACTGGCGGCCGCTGATGCGGAGTCTTATGTGCTGCTAGACCCGAAGTCCCGCTGGACGATCACAGCCGAGAATTTGCACACTGACTGCGGCTGGAGTCCATTTGAGGGAGTCAGCATGACGGGACGAGTGGTGGAAACGGTGTTGCGAGGTCGCACGGTCTTCAAAGATAGCGAAGTTCTAGCTGAGCCGGGCTTCGGGCAGCCGCTGTGATGTAGGAGATGTAGAATTGGTATTGAGGCTCGGGCAATGTTGGACACCCAAGAAATAATTGATAGATTGCCGGCTAGGTTGCTGGCGCTTGAAGGTGCTGTTGATGGGCTGCAGCAGTCCCCCTCTGAAGATCAGTTTGAGAAATCAGAAATTCTGAGCCTTTTTGACGAGATTATGAATGAAATAGACTATCTGCTCAGAAAAGTTCTGGGAGAATGGCTCGCCAACCCTGAATTAGCAATGGACTACAGTTGCAAAACTGCTTTCAGACGCGCAGCCATGTATTCCTTGATTTCACTGGACGAATGCAAGCGCTGGATGACCTATTGCAACGGTGCCGACAGAAATAGCATACTTTTCGCCACTGCAAAGAAGGTAAACGAAAACGAAATCTTGGCCTTCCTCCCAGAATTCATCGTTGATGCCAGAAAAATGGTCAAAGTCTTAGAACAAGAGACGAATGACATAGAGATCTAGCCATTCAAATTCTAATATGAACGAGACTACGAAATATTCCACAGAAGGCTTGCGCAACACAATAGAGTCACTCAAGCACTGCTATCAGCGAGTCGCGGAACTGCGTGAAACAGGAATTCAAAACGAAGATTATATTGCCTTTCGTTCGGCTTGCTTGGATCGCTTTCAACTCATACTTAATCAATCGGGAAATTTGATGAAAGACATTCTGACCTCGCATGGGCTAAGCAAAAAACTGGTCGCCAATATGAAATACCCTGAATTATTTGACGAGGCTGAGAGACTTGGTCTGCTATCCCAAGTCTTTGTTTATGAATGGATGCAGTATCGTAAAGCCAGAAACGTGGACTCCCATGAATATGGCGAGGAAACTAGTGGGAAAATAATAGAGTTGTGCCCTGCCATGACGAAGCACGCTGAAGAACTAGCGGCGTTTTTTGAAACGGAACTTGAGGCCCGAAGAATGCCAGTTCAATCACAATACAATAGAACTCCGACTTTGGAGGAATTATCAGACTTGCTGAAGTTGGAACTCTGCTACTTGGAAGAGGTGCTAAAAATACTGAAAACCCACGTGCTTGACGCTGAAGTTCTTGCCCACGGCAGCAGGGTGCGAGACAATTGCTGGGAATGCAGTGATTTAGACTTGATGATTCGCCAACCTGATGACAAAGCCACCCCATTCAGGAAAATTCTAGACCTGCACGAAGCTTTTGACGAAAGCGACATCCCCATTATCATTGACCTTCATGATTGGGGTTCCACAAGCCAATATTTTCGCTCGGCAGTGGAACAGCAACACATCGTGCTGACTCCCTGAGCCAAGAAACCGAAGGCAGCAAGAAATCTCCCTGAGCCGGCTCAAGCATCGGGAAGGATTCGCTTCGGCGTCTCAGGAACAGGTGTAATACCTAGGCGGTAATGCCAAAAATGCCATGAGCGCTCGTTAAAAAGGCCCACCACAGCATTTTCCAGCACCAGTCTCAAATCATCTTCGGTAGTTACCGACATAAGCCAGCGAAGGTCTTCCATAGTCCCCAAATTCATCATCTGCGCCATCAGAAGCTTCAAATTTTTGAGCGACTGCTCAGGTGGCTTCCACCAGATATACCTCTGAGCCATCTCAATCGCTGTCGGGTCGTCTTCTGAAACACTCCAACTGGGTGCTTTGGGAGTTGTGGCGTTCATTCGGCTGGTCTAATTCTATCTGCAAACCCCACGCCTATCGGCCAGCGGGCCAGGCTCGGCGCGGGAAACTCGCAAAGACCACGGGCGGCTAAATCAAATAAGCTATATCAGTCAGGCCTAAGCGGACAAAACAAACCCCACACTGGAGACGCACTATGAGCCTTACCGACCAGATCAGCCTTGCCCACCCCGGCGAGGCGTCCAAAGCAGAACGGCTTCAAGGCACGGCTTCTTTCCGTGCGGTTCTTGAAGAACTGGATAATTCGGCTTTGACGCCTCAGCAGAAGGGCAGGCGTTTTGAGCGGCTGGTGTTGCAGTATTTCCGCAAGGATCCTTACTGGTCTGAAATTTTTTCCGAGGTGCGTCTGTGGAACGACTGGGAAGACAAACCGCAAGGCTGGCCCGACTTGGGGGTGGACATCGTCGGAAAATTTGCCGACAGCTTGGGGGGCGAGTCAGATTGGGCAGCCATCCAGTGCAAGTTCTACGATAAGTCCAACAAAATAGCTGCCCCTGAGCTTTCAAAATTCCTAGGAGCTTCCGAGCGCAGCCGTCAGCGCATTTTGATTTCCACTTCGGAATTGAACCGCAATGCAGCCAAACTTGCCGAAGGCGCCAAGCCTCACCTGACTCATTTGAATTTGGGGAAGCTGGCTCAGGCCAAGTTCCGATGGGCAACCCTAGCTGACCAAGTTGAAGCTACTGACTATGTCGGCGAAACTCATACGCCTCGTGCCGACCAACTGGTAGCAATCAGTGCTGTGCTGCGGAGATTTTACGGAGCCGAACCTGACGTCCTGCCCGACGAGTGGCAACAGATTTTGGCAGGCGTCCGCAGTGAAGACTTCAATAGCGTTTCTCCGCCGCCTGAAGCCACCAGCGATTTGGCAGACCGCGGGCAGATGCACATGCCCTGCGGAACGGGCAAGACTTTCACCGCGCTTAAACTAGCCGAGCAAGCCGCCCAGCTAGACCCCGACAAGCAAGAGCCGTTCCGCGTGCTCTATTTGATGCCATCCATCAGCTTGTTGCAGCAGAACATGCGCGAATGGGCCGAGCAGAAGCAGCCGGGCTTCGTTCACAAATATATTGGAGTCTGCTCCGACCGCACGGCAGGCAAACACCGCGACGACACCATCGGCGATTTGACCGAGCTTGAAGGCGAAGTAACCACCGACCCTGCGAAAATTGCCCAGCGGTTGACCAAGGATTATCAAGACGTCGACATGGTGGTGGTCTTCTCCACTTATCAATCGTGCCAGCTTGTAGCCGAGGCTCAAAACCCGAAAGACAGCACAACCAAAGCTGCCCCCGATTTTGATCTCATCATCTGCGACGAGGCACACCGAACCAGCGGCATAGAAACCGACTACAAAACCCAGCCGACCAGCAACGGCACGGAGCCGGACGGTGTCACCGAGCCGCGCAGCACCAAATCGCCCAACTCCACCCTGCCAGCCGATTACGGCTCAAAATTCCTACTGCCCCACGACAACTCCAAAATCAAAGCCCGCAAACGGCTCTACATGACGGCCACCCCCAAGGTTTACACGGAAGGCATCAAGGCCAAAGCCAAAAAAGCCGCAGCCGGCATCTACTCCATGGACGACCCGCAAAAATTCGGAGAGACACTCTACGCCATGTCGTTTAGCCAAGCCATTAAAGCTGGGCTGCTGTCCGACTACAAAGTCTTGGCCATTTTCATCGACCCCACCTACAAGCAGCAGCTCATTGATGAAGGCATTTTGATGGTCAGCAAGAATGATGGCCTATACAGACTGGAGCTGGACGGCAGAGCTAAAGCCATCGGCACGGTCAAAGCCATCTCAGGTGACGGTGGCAAGCTGATGGGCAACGCCAATGGAAGCGATGCCGACGAGGCTGACCGAGAAACAGGCTGGCAACCGCTGAGGCGATCAATCGCCTTCACCAACCGAGTTTTAGACAGCAAGAAATACGAGGCAGCCCTGCCAGCCGCGGCAGCCCGCCTGAACAGCTTCAAAACCCCGGACGACACGCCCATCAACCTAGCGGTCAAGCACATTGACGGCACCACCAAAGCCTATGTGCGTCGCCAACACCTGGAGTGGCTGGCCGACCCCGAACTCCCAAGCAGCGAATGTCGCCTGATTACCAACGCCCGCTGTCTGTCGGAAGGCGTGGATGTGCCGGCCTTGGATGGTGCTCTGTTCATGGCACCCAGGCATACAGCCAGCGATGTCATCCAGCAAGTCGGGCGTGTCATGCGCAAAGCCAAGGGCAAGGACTGCGGCTATGTGGTGGTTCCGATGCTTTTGGAAGACGCTCCCACGTGGGGAGAAGCTATCACCAAGAGTAGCGACTACCAGACCATCTTGAAGGTGGTGCGGGCACTGAAATCGCATGATGATGAAATTGTCCAGCTCCTGAATGTGAGAGACTTGCGCGACAAAATCGAAGTCCGCCATGTGAAGCGAGATTCATTCCCAAGCGATGACGACATAGACGAGGAAACCAAGCAAAATATTCAGCAGCAACTGCGGCTCACCGAACAAGAACTCACCGAAGCTATCAAGGTAGGGCTTTACGACTCCTGTTCCGACAAGGAATATTGGAAACGCTGGGCGCAAGACATCGGCGAGGAAACCCAGAAGCTGCAAAAGGCCATCGTCCGCCATCTGAAGCAAAAGCCCAACAAACCTCTCTATAGCGGCTTTCTGGAAAATTGCCAGGAGACCATCTCACCTCAGATGACAGACAGCCAAGCCGTCGGCCTGCTGGCTCAGCATCTGGTTACCAAGCCAGTGTTTGAAGCCCTGTATCAAAACTACGATTTCGCTGAGAACAACCCCATTAGCAAGCTTTTGCAGCCAGTCTGCGACGAAGTCATCGAAGCTGGTCTGCTCACCGAGCTGCACAAAAAGACCGAGCCTTTCTACGAAAGCGTGCGGGCGCAAGCCGAAGCAGCCTCAAAACAGGGTGCCGAGGCCCGCCACGAACTCATCAAGCAGCTCTATGAGACATTCATCAAAACAGCCATGCCAGATTTGGCTGAGCAGTTAGGGGTGGTCTACACCCCGGTTGAGATAGTCGACTGGCTGCTGCGCTCCGCAGATGATGTGCTGAGGCAAGAATTTGGGCTGAAGCTGGAAGACGAAGGGGTGGAAATACTGGATCCGTTCTCAGGGACGGGCACCTTTTTGACACGGCTCATTGAGATGGAACACACCCGCGAAGACGAACCCGAACGCACACACCTCATCTCCACTAGTAAGCTCCCTCACAAATACCGGCATGAACTATCGGCCATAGAGATTGTGCCCACCGCCTATTATATCTCCGACATCAACATTGAAGAAGCCTTCCACACCCGGATGAGCGAAGTGCACGGAGATTCCCACCCTTATGTCCCCTTCGACGGCATAGCCCTAGGCAACACCCTCCGCCTGCCAGTTGCGAGAGCGACGGGTCAGACTTTCCGTGAGCAACTTTTTTCACTGGAAGACGAAAACACTCCGCAGTTGAACCGAATAGCACAAAAAGACGTGCGCGTCATAGTTAGTAACCCTCCTTGGCGAGCTTGGCAAAAAACAACAACCGATAACAACCCAAATGATTCTCATCCTGAGATAGACCAACTGATCGAGAAAACTTACGCTAGCCAAACAAAAGCATCAAACAAGAATGCCCTGTATGACCTGTATATAAAATCCTTGCGCTGGGCTTCTAGCCGGATCGAAGACGAAGGTGTTATAGCTTTCGTCACCAACGGAGGCTGGCTAGACGGCAATGCAGCCTCAGGTATCAGAGCCTGTCTGGCTGAAGAGTTCACCAGTGTTTATATTTACGACTTGAAGGGCCGCATTCCCGGGTCGCCCGAAGATGGAGGCAACGTTTTCAACGTCAAAGTTCCTATCACTATGCTGGCACTTGTAAAAAACCCTGCAAAAGTCGGGCAAACAAAAATATTTTATGCCAAATCACAAGACCAGTCAACCAGGAAAGAAAAATTAGCTGAATTAAAGCATAACGATTCTTTGGATCGCACCAAATGGCTAGAAATAACCCCCAATGAGCATCACGATTGGATAAATCAAAGAGACAATTGTTATGCAAAATATTTTGACATGGGAAATTCTGAAACCCGCTCGAGCAAAAACATATCAGCGATCTTCAAGATATATTCGCGTGGACTCGCTACTGGGCGTGATCTTTGGGCTTACAACAGCGATCGCTTAGAGCTTCGCGATCGTTCTGAGATGGCTGTGGATTTTTTCCATGAACAAATTGGCAAAGGCAGAACCTCCAACCCAGAGGAGTTCATTGAGATAATAAAATGGCACCGTGAAAGCCGTAATGCCCTCAAACGTAAACGCCAACTTGACAAAAGCATTCCGATTCGTAAGGTCTCCTACCGCCCTTTCTATCCGCAATATGTGCACTGGGAAAAAGGCTTGAATGCTATGCATTATCAGCTTGACAAGATTTTCCCAGTTGGTGACGTTAAAAATTTAACCATCAATGTCTCAGGCAAAGGAGCCGCTAATTTTGATATCCTAATGACTGGGACCCCCCCCCGAATATTATCAGCTGTCCCGACCTCAATATCCTCGGTGGAGGAACTCAGACCTTCCCCAGATTCACCTATCAGCTTGCCAAATCTAGTAATTTCCGTGATGGAAAAATTCACAGGCAGGGAATTTTCAGCATTAATGGTGAAAACGATTCCAGATTTACACCTGGTTCACGCCAACCAAGTGTTTCCCCTGTGGCAATACCAGAAAACCGGAGTAACACCCCAAGGGGGTATCTTTGAGGCACAACTAGCGGACCCCCCCCCAGAAGATGCAGGCTACATAAGAGAGGACAACATTCTAGACGAAGCTCTAGCCAAATTCCAAGCCCAATATAATGACCAGTCCATCACCAAAGACGATATTTTCTTCTACTGCTACGGCATTCTCCATCACCCTGCCTTCAAAACCAAATACCGCAATGACCTGTCTAAAGCCCTCCCCAAAATCCCTTATGCTCCAGACTTCTGGGCGTTTTCTGAGGCCGGCAGGGAACTCGGCAGCCTGCATGTCGGCTACAACCAACTGGAGGGGCACGAACTGGAGCTACGTACATCACTGGATTTCAACCCGGACTTTGACGAGCACTGGAAATTCGGAGAAAAGAGGCAACAGCTTAGCAAGCCCAAAGATGGCCAAGACACCGTAGAGCTACGCGTCAACTCCAAGCTGACCGTAGCAGGAATACCCGCGAAAGCACTAGAATACATAGTCAATGGCAAATCCGCATTAGGCTGGCTAGCCGACCGCTACCGCATCCACACAGACAAAAAACACAACACGGGCATTGTCAACGACGCCAACAAGCTATTCCAAGACCCGCGAGACTACATCAAACTTGTCCGCCAGATAACAGAGATGAGCCTCAAGACCATAGACATCATCAACAGCCTCCCAGTAGAATTTGAGCCCAACAATAGCAACCAGTCAGAATTCAAATCCAACTAGACAAAGATGAGCCACACTCCGCAACATGACCAGCCTTAGGTAGACTGATGAATATGACATGGGCAGATTGGCTTACATTGGTGTTTCAAGGTACTTTAGCTGGATCATTCCTTTTTGGGGCAATTGCCTACATTCGCAATAAAAGACTGGATTTTAAAACTAGAATTTCAAATAGAGCCAGATTCTTGTACACCCATGACGAACTGAAAAAACTAGGAGTTGGAACATTATATAGAAGCACACCAATTTGGCATTTACTCAAAAAAACCAAATGGATAATCACAGTCATACTGTGGAGTCAATCTGATGTATGTGAGGCAGTTATCCATAAATCAAAAAATTCAAATAAAGCTGAGGCTGCTGTAGAAGCAATTCTCACAGCATATCTCCCAGACAAATCGCCCAGTGCATTAAAGAGTGATTTATCAGAATTACTTGATCACGAACGTCAAAGTGCTATAATTTATGAACTTTCTAAAACTGTTTCAGTTTCGCTCTATTTTTCTGGCACAAACCATTGCATATTTTGGAAGAAAGCTGATAAGCTCTATAAATAGACAATTATGATAAGGGAGGCACAGAATGCCCACTGACAGTAAAGCAAGGACACCTAGAAATGAAGACAACACATCAGATGAAGGGAAAACTTCTGAATCTGGTAATTCTTGTCCTCATGGAGAAAGAATTAACCTGCCAGAAATGGGCGTAAAAATGGAATTTTCTGAGGAGAAAGCCAGAAAAAATGCGGAGGAATGGGCACATCTCCTAAGCGATAAAGAATAGTGGCTTCCAAAAGCTTTTCTCTGGGAGGCAAAGCGGTTCTACTCCACTGGATGGAGACCAGAGAACTCCTCCAAAGGCATTATAGGAATGCCAAATTTTCTAGCCTGTTTTGCCTTCCCTGATTCGCTATTTGGGTCAGCTGCCAGAAGAAGCTTGGTTTTTGAGCGGGTCACATTACTTCCTATACTGAATCCTCTTGATTCCAGGATGGCACAAATCTTATCGCGAGAGAAATTAAGGTGCATGCCGGTCACTACTATGGTATCTCCAGCTTCTAGGACAACTTCTATGCTATCGACAGAATTATCCAAATAATCCCTTACTCTCCTTTCGGCAAAATTAAAACCTACACCACATTGCTCAAGAGTTTGTTGCAATTCTTCAAGCTCTTGGTCGGTAACAATACCATCTTCCAAAATCTCGTCTATCTTACGAGATATATTCTCTAAGCAAAACACTTCTATTTCATCAGGCGTGAGCTGAAGTTCGCTTGCCAAAGCAGCTAATTCATGGCGTTCGCTGTCGTCTATAACTCCATCTGCAAGCACTTGATTTAGCAGTTGTAGATACAACTCACCTCTGTCACAAGCCCTGCCAGCCGTCGCCCCCACTTTGCCTCGAGAACATGATCTGCCGGTGGAAGAATGCTGAGTAATAATCTGGCTAGCAGAGCCCTTAGTATTGAACTCCCTAAAGCCAGCCAAAAATAACTTTGCTGCTGCCTCAGCATCAGCTTTAGCGGAGTGAGCATTCTCTAAAGAAATATTAAATCGTAGGCAAGCCTCAATTAACCTGCCTGAAAAAACTTTTCGTGTGTCTAAATATTTCCCACTTAGAAAATCAGTCCTTAGCTGCTTATACTCATTTGATAGCATTCGCAAATCAAATGAACCCACATAATGTCCAACCACGCAAGCCCCGTCCAACCTCTCAGCAATATCTCCTGCTACCTGCTTGAAGATAGGAGCATTCACAAGCATACTAGGGGTGATTCCATGAATTTCAGCGGCACCTACATGTCTCTCTGGCTGAATAAGAGTTTCCCAAGAGTCTGTGATTTCACCATCTAGGCTCATGGTTAAAATGGCTATTTCTACAATCCGATCGCTGTTACGTAAGCCGGTGGTTTCAGTGTCAATTATGACGAACCTGTTAGCATTTCCAGCTAAGTCTCGCAGTTGACCCGAATATGCCATTTTTTACCTCCAAAGTGAATGATAATATAAGTGTGTTAATTGCTTTACGGGATTTTTGCGCAAGCAATAAGGGGCTTTTTAGTATATCGGAGTTTTGAGAATCTCAATGAAACTATGGGCAGGATTAGAATAGAAAAACTCAGAATCATGGGCACCAGTGAATCCAGATGAAGCAAAGCATAGCTAACCAGGCGGTCAGGGATTTTTTTCTGCTGTTTTCGCCAGGGCGGTCGCATCGGCTGCTGGAGAGATCTCTGGCCCATCTGGACGACCATCCAAAATGTTTGGGGCTGGCTAACCGCTTGGGGCTTGAACCACAGCCTGAGCCGGCGGCGGAGGTTGGCAGGCTCAACTTGCAGAGCCCTTTGGTTTTGGGGGCTGGGTTGGTGAAAGGCTTGGGGTTTGCTTCTGAGGCAGCGGCGCTCAGGGCAGTCGGACAAAGACAGAACATCATCCCAGGCTGGCGGGCTGTGCCTGCTATTGTCGGCCCGGTGGAATTTGGGTCGTTCACACCTAAACCACGCATGGGCAACAGCCAACCCACCCTGTGGCGCGACCGAGCGGGGAAAACACTTTACAACCGAGTTGGCTTGCGCAATCCTGGAATTGCAGCTGCGGCAAACTTTCTGGGCGCACGGGCATACCAACTGCCAATGGTTTGGGGGATCAGCTTGGCTCCCGACCCAGAAGAGACCGACCGGCAAAAGCGCCAAGACAGCTTGGCAAGCGCGGCGTACACGCTGGTGGATTGTGGCCTCAGCCCATCTTGGGTAACCGTCAATTTAAGCTGCCCTAATGCCGAACCCGAAGGTGGGCAGCGACTGCCAGACACCCAAAGTCCCGATGAAGCCAGGCAATTGTGCCAAGCAGTGCGTGATGAGTTGCCCGCCGAAGTAGTAGTTTGGGCAAAAGTGGGCCCTGACCATTCCCAAGCAACTTATTTTGAACTAGCTCATGCCTTGGCGCAAGCTGGAGTGGAAGCAGTGATTGCGACCAACACCACCTCCCGAACGCCTCCCAGCCACCTACAACCGCCTAAATCCAGCTGTGGAAAGCCTGCCACAGAAAAACTTTTTGCAGGAATGAGCGGAGCTGGCCTGCAGCCATACGCTTTGCGCGCTGTTAAGTCGCTGGCCGAAGCATCCAAGAAGCTGCCACTAGAAGTCATCGGCTGCGGGGGCATTATGGATGGCAAGACTTTTCTTGATTTCAAGGCTGCGGGGGCGGTTGCGGTGCAATATTGGTCGGCTTTGGTGTTTCGTGGTCCACTAGCGGCAGACATCATCGCAGCCGAAGCACGAACTTTGACAGGCACTAAGACCGGGCGCGTGGACACCAATATGGACAAGGCACAGACAAAACAAGCAACTGATTTACGATGAAGGAACCTGCAACCACTCCACCTGCCGCCACAACAGCCGGTGCCAATTCGGTGGCCAAAGCTCTAGTGGAATCCGGGGTGCTCTTTTTGGTGCCCGACTCACCCATTACATTTGCATCAGGATTGGTTTCGCCTGTGTATATGGACGTCAGGCAACTGCTAGCCAAGCCCGACTGCTGGCGCCAAGTCGTCTCAGCTCTCAGTCAAGCGGTCAAGCCATTTAAGCCTCAGTTGGTTGCAGGGGTGGCCGTTGGCGGAATCCCCCACAGCACAGCCGTGGCTATAGAACTGGGCCTGCCGTCTTGTTTCATCCGTCTCGCCCAGAAATCTCACGGCCGTGGCAAAAACATTGAGGGGGCAGGCGTTGGGGGCAAGCGGGTGGTGCTGGTGGAAGACGTCATCACCACTGGAGGCTCAAGCCTTGAGGCTGCCCAGATTTTGAGAGAGCACGGAGCTGAAGTGATGGGTTGCATAGCCATAGCCAGCTACGGCTTTGAAACTGCGACAGAGGCTTTCGAAAAAGCTGGTGTTGATTTGGCGGTGTTAGTGCCTTTCAAAGAGATGTTGGCTACTGCAGAGATAGCTGCGACAGAGACGATCTCAGAGTTCCCCAAATCAGCGTTGGAAGAAGCCAGACAGTGGCACGCAGACCCGCAGAGATGGCAAAACAGCCTTAGCCGCTCAGACTAGACATCATACCAACGTAATTGAACCAACGCAAAACTCACGTGGAAACTTTCGCAAGCCGTCTCGCTGCTAGCATCGCCAAGTCTGACAGTCTCGCCTGCGTTGGGCTTGACCCTCCTGCCGACCTGCTAACGGATTCTCAGAGCGGTTCCGACCCCGAACAGATTGCCCAGCTCCTCACCAACTGGGGGATTGACATCATTCGCCAAACCCACCAGTTTGTCTGCGCATTCAAGCCCAACTTGGCATTTTATGAAGCGTTCGGCTCAGCGGGCGTGCGGGCACTTGAGGCAACCATGCGCTACTTGAACGAAAACCACCCCGACATCATCACAATCGGAGATGCCAAGAGAGGCGACATCGGCTCCACCAGCCAGGCACACGCAAAATATCTGCTAGACCATCTCAACTTTGATGCGGTTACGCTGAACCCCTATTTGGGGATTGACGCCCTGTCTGTTTTTTTGGAGCGGGCCGACAAAGGGGGCATAGTGGTGTGTCGCACATCCAACCCATCGGCTGACGATTTTCAAATGCTGGAGTTGGGGGGGCGACCGCTTTGGCAACATGTTCTGCTGAAAGCAGCCACGGAGTGGAATCGCAATGCCAACTGCCTGGCCGTGATTGGAGCCACCCGACCGGACAACCTGAGACAGGCCCGAAAGATAGCGGGGGAACATTTCTTTTTCTTGGTGCCAGGGGTGGGGGCACAAGGTGGGGATGTGCAAGAAGCCGTCAAAGCTGGGGGCAATCAGGCTGGCAGCGGGGTCATCATTACGAGTTCGCGTAGCATCCTAGGCTCGCCAGCCGAAGCCGCGGCGCAACTACGCAGCGAAATCAACCAAGCCCGGCCGAGGCTGGCCTAGTACGGATACCTTTTGTGAAAAGCGGCACCCTTGCCCGACGGCTTCCTAGGATAAATTCCCACAAAAACCAGCGGAGAAGGCGAATCGTCTTCGTCCCTGCCGCCATCTTCAACTGCTCCAGTCTCGGAAGCCTCCTCCACAAGGGACTGAGCCTTTTTCTTCCTCCTCATAGCCTCCTAAACCTCCTAAAATATTGGCAATTGCCTAGAATACGCTGCTCTTGGGTTGCGCCCAAAACAACCAAACCAGAACGAGCCTAGCTTAGTAGGGGTACCTAGTGTGGGGAATGGCAACCTTGTCTGGCGACTTTCTAGGATAGACACCCACAAAAACAAGGGAAGAAGACGCATCATCTTTACCCTCCGATGCTCGCTCCTCCGAAGGCTCCTGCACAAGGGACTGAGCCTTTCGCCTTTTTTTCAAATGTTTTTTCCTCATAGCTCTTTGAATCTCCCAAAGATTTTTCGAATTTTCTGGAATTTTGCAGTATTCTTACCTAGTACAAACAATAGGATTTTTACATCTTCTATTTCATATTCTACTGTAACTTCAGCACCTTGCATCTCGTCAATCTCTTTTCTATGCTCTGAATTGAATTCAAAATTCTTATCAAGTCCCCCGCCCAGCAGCATGCAGAGATTTAATGCGCGCTAAGGTGTTTTCCGTCCGGTCGAGCAGCCTTTCACGTGCCTGCAGCCGAACCGCTGCTACAAGCGCAACAACGAAGAGCCCGGCGGAAGACAAAGCCGCAATCCATGTGCCCAAGGCAATCCAAAAACTCATTTGCACACCTCCAATACTGGTGAGTTATAGGGGTTTGAACTTCTGGAGAAATCATGGTTCCTCATATAGGACGGATAGTATTAGGCGTTGTTGATGCAGCCCCATGCGAGTGTTGATGTATCCCTCTGCCCGGCTGCGCAGGTTGCTAAAATAGGCAGGTGGGAGGCAAGCAGGACAAGCCATGAACCGAGTTGAAGTCAGCCCTGAACTACTGCGCTGGGCGCGAGAGCGCGCCGAGTTGAACGGCGTCAAGAATCTGGCTGTCAAGTTTCCCAAGCTAAAAGACTGGGAGAGCAGCAAAATCTACCCCACCTTCAAGCAATTGGAAAATTTTGCCAATGCCACCTATGTGCCATTCGGCTATTTCTTTCTCTCTGAACCGCCAGACCTCCCGATGCCGATCCACGATTTCCGAACACTCAAAAACAAGACAATTGAAACCCCCAGCCCAAACCTGCTGGACACAATTTATGCCATGCAACAACGCCAAGCTTGGCTGCGCGAGCATCTCATAGAAATTGGAGCAGACCCGTTGGCCTTTGTAGGCAACGCCAATCTTTCAGATGACCCTGTGGCGGTGGGCCATGAAATGCGGCGCGAGCTTGGCTTGAAGGATGGCTGGGCTGACAAAGTGCGCACTTGGCAAGAAGCGGTAGGGGCACTGCGCCAAAAAATTGAAGATTTAAACGTAATGGCGGTGGTCAATGGAGTTGTCGGCAATAACACCAGCCGCAAGCTTGATGTGGAGGAATTTCGCGGCTTTGCGCTGAGCGATGACTGGGCACCGCTGATCTTCGTCAACGGTGCTGATGCCAAATCAGCGCAGATGTTTACCCTAGCTCATGAACTGGCCCATATATGGCTGGGGGAAGCAGGGGCTGGTCTTTCAGGGTTCCCCAGTATTTTCCCCGAGGGCGGCGATGTTGAGCGATTTTGCGATCAAGCAGCAGCTGAATTCCTAGTCCCCGAAGCGGAGTTGCGGAAATTGTGGTCGAGCGTGGAGCACGAAGGCACCCCTTTTAAAGACATAGCGATGAACCTAGCGCTTAGATTCAAAGTCAGCCCAATAGTCGCTGGTCGTCGAGCTTTAGATTTGCAGCTTGTGGAGCGAAGCGAATTCTTTGATTTTTACGAAGCCTACACCAGCGAAGAGCGAAAAGAACAGGCAGGCGTAAAAGGTGGGGATTTCTACAATAACCAGAATGCTCGTGTGGGCATAAGATTTGCCACTCAGGTCATTCGCGCTGCCAAAGAAGGACGCATCGGATTCAAGGAGGCTTACCACCTGACCGGTCTGAATGGCGGCACATTTCAGAAGTATGCCCAGCGGTTGGAAGCGGGCAAATAGGTGTGGGCGGTACTAGTCGCAGCAGATTTAGCACAGATTTAGCGCGACCTTAGCCGCAGGCGGCCCTAGCCATGGCGACTACGCGTGGGCGACCTGCTTCAGCCTCGGCTTGGGAGCAATGACGGGCTTTTCCACCGACCACGGAAACTCAATCCAAAGGTTGCTGCGCTGCCAGCAGTAATCGCACTTCACAACCGAGCGGTCTTTTTCATAGAGCACAGCCGTGCGCACATCGCCCACCTTGCCGGCGCAGAAATCCCTGACCATCTTGAGCGTATGACCCGTGTCGGCCACATCGTCCGCCACCAGCACCTTGGCTTCCTCCAAATCCACCAACTCCAAATATGGCGGCAAGACCACGGGCACATCCAGCCGCTCGTCCTCACCTGTGTAATATTCCACATTCATCGTGTAGATATTCTTGACCGACAGCGCATAGCCCAACGAACCCGCAAAAAACAACCCGCCCCGCGCAATGGCCATGATGATGTCAGGGCGAAAGTCGTCCGCTGCGATCACTTCGGCCATCTCACGGGCAGCCTTGCCGTAAAGCTCCCAACTGAGATACTCCTTCTTTGGATCAAGTTCATTGAATTCAGTCATTTTGACTCCCTGCTTTCAAGTTCTGCGGTTGACAACCCGTAATGCTAAAAATTTTAGCAACCCATCTTTTCTGATGCTTAGCTTTTTAGTGCAAAAAACGATGATTTCCACAAAATTTGCCAAGACTCAGCAGAATTGAAATTGTCACCCAAAGCAAATCACATCCAGCCGCCGCCAGCTACCGCAAAAAACAGAAATGACTCAGGACAACCGCCCAGAAAGTGTGCTTGGGGAACATGAGAAACATAATGGTGGACGCAAGGCACACCAAAGGGAGCCTGGGGAGCGCAAGGAGCAGCTTGGAGAGCGTGTGGGGCACACGACAAAGCCCACACCCCCAGCTTTAGCCCTAGACATCGGAGGCACGAAAATAGCCGCCGGTGCGGTGGACATCACTGGACGACTGCTGGTCTCCTTCAACTCGCCCACCGCCAAGGCCACAAACAGCGAGGAACTATTCTCACAACTCTGCGGCTTGGCCGACCAAGTGCTGGTCGCACTCCCAACGCGCCCCGAAGTATGCGGCGTGGGCTCAGGCGGCCCGATGCGCAACAAAAATCGCTTAGTTTCGCCCCTCAACATCCCCATCTGGAGAGATTTCCCACTGCGAGACCGCCTGGAACAACACCTCAAAATGCCCATACACGTAGAAAACGATGCCAAAGCTCTGGCCCTGGGAGAAGGCTGGGTGGGAGCGGCCAAAGGGGTGAAGAACTACATTGCGATGGTTGTCTCAACAGGCATCGGCGGGGGCATCGTCTTGGAAGGGCGACTCCTGCACGGCGCCGACTTCAACGCCGGACACATCGGACATGTTTTCGTAGAACCCGATGGACATCCCGACGCTGCCGGGGCCAGAGGCAATCTCGAAGGACAAGCCTCAGGCTCGGCCATCCTAGCTAAAACCGGGCAACCCCCAGCCCAAAGCAGCGACGAGTTGCGCCAGCAAGTGGGCGTTTGGGTTGGTCGTGCTGTTGCGTCCGTGGCCAATCTGCTGGATTTGCAACTTGCGGTGGTCTCAGGCTCGGTGGCGCTCGGATTCGGCGACGTTTTCTTTGAATCGGCTCAGGCAACCATTGACGAGCTGTGTCGGCTGGATTTCTCCAAGGGCACCAAAATCATACCCGGCAAACTCAAACACGAAGGCCCGCTGATTGGAGCGGGGGCAGTGGGTTTTCAGTCTTTGGGGCTGCTGGAGTTGTAGCCGCCGGCCTGCCAATTTGCGGAACCTTCTGGCACTGTAACAGACGGCCTGCCACAACT
>JAPYNY010000051.1 GCA_028283145.1 Candidatus Hopanoidivorans cymbastelae | reverse complement strand
GTCAGCGTAAAGAACACCAGAAAAATCAATAACAAGACGGGGACGGTCAAAATTAACGTTGTAATGACCTGCCCCTGCTCATTTCGCCCGCGTTTGTGCAGGGCACTGGCAGGTTTAGCCGTGCCATCCTCCCCTGAACTAGCCCTGCCCAAGCCAGCCTCGTCTAAATCAGCCTTGATGGAGTCGGCCTTGAGAACCTTGTTCAAGCGTGCTTACCTGTGCCGTTGGAAGCTGAACACTTATCAGCTGGACATTTGGAAGTCAATTTAGCCCTGATAATGCTCTAAGTTTAACTAGATTTGGCAATATTATTAGATTAGTAAGAGATATCAGGAAGGCAACCGATTATGTCACTACTTCTGGAAAACAAAACTGCTGTTGTAACGGGCGGGGGCAGCGGAATCGGCAGAGCTACTTCTTTGCTGTTGGCCAAAGAGGGGGCCAGCGTGGTGGTAACTGACGTCATCGGCCAAAATGCCTTGGATGTGGCTGAAGAAATCCAGTCTGAGGGCGGCCAAGCTGTGGGAATGAAAGTTGACGTTACTTCAGAATCGGACGTGGCAGAGATGGTAGCTGGTGCTTTGCGGGAGTTCCACAAGCTGGACTGCGCGGTGAACTGCGCCGGCATCAGCACTGCTCCTGCGGCTTTCACCGAACTGACCTTGGAAAGCTGGAACCGCATGATTGGCATTGCCTTGACAGGCATCTTTTTGTCGATGAAGCACGAGCTAGCTGCTTTGGAAGGCAATGGGGGTTCCATCGTGAATATCTCCTCAGGCGCCGGCTTCACCCCGGCACCAGGGCAGCCCCACTACACGGCTGCCAAGCACGGGGTGCTGGGACTGACTAAAAGCGCCGCACGAGAGTATGCTTCCCGCGGGATTCGTGTGAATGCCATCTGCCCTGGGATGACTGACACGCCTATGTTGCGAGAGCACTTTGAGCAAGCTCCTGAAATGGAGCAGATGATTGCACAAATAGCTCCGTCAGGACGGCTGGCCCTGCCAGAGGAGATGGCACATACTGCTGTGTGGCTGTGCTCTGAGAGGGCTTCCTACATCAGTGGTGAGAGCATAATCGTGGATTATGCAGGGCTGTGCCGCTGAGCTCACTGCGCTAGGGAACTATCCCAAAAACTGCCATCGCAAACCGCCCGCAAGAGGTCGGCGTTCATAATTCGCTCTTCCAGCGAACCCGGATCGTCCATCTGGCCCATTTGAATAGCGCGCTCAGACGTGCGAATGGAGACTATGGCGTAGCGAAGCTGGGCAAACACCTCCCAGAACTCTAAATCCTTTAGCTTCCGGCCTGAGAATTGCTCATACGCTGCCATGACTTCGGGACGCCGCTGAAAGCCTGGAATGCCTGGCAGACCGTAGCGCTGTGCCATGTTGGCAAAAAATGTGTGCATCTGGAAAAACCAAGCCAAGTCGACTTCGGGCGGACCCAGCGCGGCCATTTCCCAATCCAGAACTGCCACTGGAGCTAAGTCGCGGAAGATCATGTTGCCTATGCGAGAGTCGCCCCAGTTGACCGTGGCTGACTGCGGCTCTGGCGGGCAGTGGGCAGCCAGCCAGTCAAAAGCGTCTTCAATCACCGGATAGCGATCCTGGCCTCGTGCCCAATCGTAATAAAACTGCTGATAGGTGAGGTGCTGTTCAATGGGGCCTGTGCCGTATTGGGGGCGATTCAAAAATTCCAAGGCGGGATTGGAAGTATCAATGGAGTGAATTTGCGCCAGCGTTTTCAAGGCATTGCGCTGCAGCACCGCTCGCTGGTCGGCCGATAACTCCAACACCCACCCTTGCATGGTGTAGGGCATCATGTCGGGCGGGACTTGGCCGTCTACCTGGCCGGTGATGAAAAAAGCCGAGCCTACGTGGCTGGGGTCGGGCTCATGCCAGAAAACCGGCGGCACCGGAACTTGCGTGTGCTCCGTCATCAGCTTGAGGCAGCGATACTGGAGCTCCAAGTCATACTGCGGGAAGACTGGGAAAGCAGTATCTTCTGGAGCCAGCCGGGCGACCAGCCGTTCCTGTCTTGACTGGCTGTCTTGTTGCCATTGGGCTTCAAAAAACAACGTCTCACTTGACATCCCAGTTGCTTCCGGAGAAGTTACCGGGCCGACTGTCGGATTGGCTCCTTTGGGGAGAATATGTGCTAGCCAGCTGGTTAAGCGCGAGCGGAGTTGGACGGTGTCTCGAGTGGTGGGCATTGGGGTGCTGTGCGGGGCGGGCTAGCGGGTCGAGCTTGTTAGTTGGGCTTTTTGGCTGGTGAGTGCCGCTCAATATGACCTGGCTACTAAGGCTACGAGGTTGGGTTCATCACTGGATTCAGGCAATGACCCGTCCTCACGTTGGAGGCAGCGAACCGTCACGGCGTGGGCAGCTATGCTCTCCTCGCCTTGCTCTGCTATGACATCCCACGGAATCCGGGCAAAGCCAGTCTGGGCAATTTCAACTGCTTCGGAAGGCGTGGCGGCTTCTTGGGTGCGGCTGTCTCGCCAACTGGTGGCTTGGCTTAGCATGTCTTGTTGTTGCTGGGCCAAGGTTGAAACTATTTGAGTCGGCAACTCTGCCAGCGGCACTGCAACCTTGGCTGCGGCTTTGTCGCCTGCTAAATCTCTTCTCACCAGCACTCCCACCCCTTCGGCTACATCTCGCGGCCCTAGCTCCAACCTCAGCGGGACGCCCTTCAACTCCCAGTCGGTGCTGCGCCGACCGAAAGAGGCATCGGTGTTGTCGTCTATGCGGACGCGGTTGCCGCCCAGCAATTCAGCTAACTCCTGTCGAAGCTTTTCGGCGCAGGCAGCTACGCCTTCCCCTTCCCGCACAATCAAAATTACAACCTGTATAGGTGCCAGCACGGGCGGGACTCTCAGTCCGTTGCTGTCGCCGTGAACCATGATCAAGCCCCCCACCATGCGGGTTGAGCAACCCCACGAGGTTTGCCAGACGTGCTGTTCCTGGCTGTTTTGGTCTAGGAAGGTGATGTTGAACATCCGGGAGAAATTCTGGCCCAGTTCGTGGCTGGTAGCCATTTGCAGAGCTTTGCCGTCTAGCATCATGGCCTCGCAACACAGACTGCCGATAGCTCCTGGGAAAGCTTCAAATTTGGACTTCAATCCGACATAGACAGGAATCGCCAAGACCTGCTCCATGAAATCCTGATATACCTCGTAGAGGATTTTGACAGCATAATCTCGGGCTTGCTGCTGGGTGGCGTGTGCGGTGTGACCTTCCTGCCAGAGGAATTCGCTGGTGCGCAAGAAAATTCTGGGGCGCATTTCCCAGCGCACAACATTAGCCCACTGGTTGACTAGCAGGGGCAGGTCGCGGTGGCCTTGAACCCACTTGGCAAAAGAGGCATTGATGACGGTCTCGCTGGTGGGCCGGACGATAACAGGCTCTTCCAGCTGTTTGCCGCCGCCGTGGGTTACAACAGCTAACTCCGGGGAAAAACCTTCCACATGCTCAGCTTCTTTTTCAAGATAGCTTTGGGGGATGAACAAAGGGAAGTAGGCGTTTTCGGCCCCGGCAGCTTTGATGCGGGCATCCACCTCGCTTTGCATGGCTTCCCAAAGGGAATATCCGTAGGGGCGGATGACCATAGTGCCTCGCACCGGGCCGTTTTCAGCTAGCTCAGCTTTGGCAATTACATCCTGATACCAGCGAGGAAAATCCTCAGCTTGAGAGGCAAGTTTCACTTTGCTTAGTGTATTGGGCTTGGCTTGGTGTGTTGGGCTGGACTTAGTGTGTTGGCAGGATTCAACTGCTGCGCATACTGGCAATTTTGACTTCGGCTGCGTTGACGTCGCTGCCTTGAGACACCAGCAAAGCACTGCGGTCTCGCTCGGCTTCTCGTTTAGCACGCTCGGTATCAACGCGTTCCAAGGCTTTGTCGGCACCGTGCTCGTGGATGAATTCCGCCCATTCCACCAGCGTTTCTACCATTTCATCTTCGGGAACAACAGCTGCATTTTGCCCTTTGACGAAGAGATGCCCTCGTTTGTTGCCGGCTGCTATCCCCAAATCGGCATCTCTGGCCTCACCAGGGCCGTTGACGACACAACCCATCACTGCCACCTGCAGAGGAATCTCCCTGTCGCCGAAAGCTTCCATGGCCCTGTTGGCCACTTCAAACACATCTATCTCCGCTCGCCCACAGCTTGGGCAGGCAATCAAGTCCACGTTTTTACGCTCTCTCAAACCCAGAGCTTCAAGCAACTGCCGGCCAGCTCTGACTTCTTCAACCGGGTCGGCCGTCAGGGAGTAGCGGATGGTATCGCCAATGCCTTCAATCAGCAGGGAGGCAATGCCGGCGGTGGATTTGACGATGCCGGCGGGAGGCGGGCCCGCTTCGGTAACGCCAAGGTGCAGCGGGAAATCGGTTTGCTCTGAGAGTTGGCGGTATGACTCGATCATCAACGGCACACTAGATGCCTTCACCGAAATCTTGACCAAGTCAAAATCAACCTCCTCAAAGTAGGCCAACTCCATCAGTGCTGATTCAACCATTGCTTCGGGAGTTACCTTGTCGCCGTATTTTTTGTAGAGGTCGGGATGCAGGGAGCCGCCGTTCACGCCAATGCGAATTGGCACCGAGCGTTCCAAAGCAGCCTTGGCTACCTGTTTGATGTGTTCAGGGCGACGAATGTTGCCTGGATTAAGGCGCAGGCAAGCCACCCCAGCCTCCAAGGCTGCCAAGGCCATTTTGTATTGGTGGTGGATGTCGGCCACTATCGGCACTGGCGAGCGTGGCACGATTTGTGCCAGCCCCTCAGCTGCTTCCATCTCGTTGCAGGTGCAACGCACAATGTCGGCACCAGCTCCAGCCAAGGCGTAAATCTGCGCTAAAGTGCCTTCCACATCGGCTGTTTTGGTGGTGGTCATGGACTGCACTGAAATGGGCGCGCCTCCCCCCACGGGAACCTGACCAACCATAATTTGGCGAGTTTGTCGCCTTGGGAAAATTGACTCAACCTTCATATTCAATCCTCATGGCCGTCTGCCCTGCTCGCCCGTCCCGCTTGTAGTGCTCATTTTGGCAGTGCTTGACCCGTGCTTAACCTGGCGGTAGTCCGCAGCAGCTGGCTAGACACCTATGGGGTCCACCACATCCAAGTAGAGAGCGGCCACGCCTATCACAATGAATAATGCCAAAACTGCGTATTGCAGCGGGATCAGTTTGGCTGCGTCTATGCGATACGGCTTGTCGGGCTTGGAACGCAGTTTCTCATAGGTGGCTACGGCTACGTGCCCTCCGTCAAAGGGTGGCAGCGGGATGAGGTTGAACATGCCGATAAAGATATTGACCGCCACATACAGGAACAGCAACAACGACCAGTTGCCGCTGTCTCCCAAATTGGTGGCCAGACGGCCTACGCCATAAATTGACACCACCCTGCCATCTTCCCCATTTACGCCGTCAACGGCGATTGCCGGCTCTGGGTCGTCCCCGAAGACATCATCAAACAAATTCTGCAAGCCGCCAGGCGAGAAGACCTTGACAAAATCCCCAGCTAAAAGCTTGGTTAGCTGACCGAATTCAACTACTGAATTTGTGAAACCCGAAACGATGCTAGTGGTGGGAGGATCCAAACGGCGCGAGCTAATACCCAGCCAACCTTGGTTGCCTGCCTCGCCGCGGCTTCTAGTATCCAGCAAAGTCTCCAAGGCAACCAACTCGCCATCTCGCTCAACTAGGAAAACCACCTCCTGGCTGGGATGTTGCCTGATGAAGTCGGCCGCGTCGTAATAGGTTTCAAAATTTTGGGAACTAGGAGCTGCAATAGACGACTGTGAGCCTACAATTTTGTCACCCGGTTCAAACCCAGCCGCCGAAGCTGGGCTGTTGTCTTCTACCCGGGTGATTTCCCAACGGGCGTAAACTTCATCGTTGGTGGTGTTGATGGGGTAATAGCCAACAGCACTGAACAGCATCCACAGCACCAGGAAAGCCAAGATGAAATGCATGGTTGAACCAGCCACCGCCACCAGCAACCTGCTTCGATAGGGCTTGGAACGGTAAGTGCGGGATTCTTCTTCGGCTGGGATTTCCTCCAAATTACTCATTCCCAAGATGCGCACATAGGCGCCCAGTGGGAGAATTCTCACTCCATATTCCGTTTCGCCTTTTTTGAACGACCAGAGCCGTGGCCCAAAACCGATGAAAAACTCCGAAGCCTTCATGCCGGTCATCCGGGCCGTTACAAAGTGGCCAGTCTCATGCAGGAAAATCATGAAGATCAAACCCAGCACCACTATCAGCGCAGTCAGGCTGACATAAACTCCCAGAAATACCAATAAGGCAACCAGCAAGGCTGCCCCAGCCAAGTTGGTGCCGGTAGAAAGCGGCGTGGTTGTGGGTGGTGGAATAGTGCGCTTGCCGGCCGATGATTTGCCAGATGATTTTTCGACGGATTTATCAGCCGATTCGCCAGCCGATTCATTGGCCAATGTCTCAGCCGATAGCTGGGCTTCTTCAGCAGGCGCGCTGTCTTGTGGGTGTTCTGTCGGTGTGGCAGAATCAAATTGCTGTCTCATAGGTAACTCTCAATGATCTCTGATGCCACTAATCTGGATTGGCGGTCGGCCTCCAAGATGTCTTCTACTTCTGTGGCTGGGATGTTGTCATGCTTATCAAGAGCTGCTTCAATCACAGCTGATATATCCAGCCAGCGAATCTTGCCATCCAGAAAAGCTTGAACGGCAACTTCGTTGGCAGCATTCAAGGCAGCGGGGGCAGTTTCGCCTTCCCGACCCGCCGCAAAAGCCAAACCTAGGCAAGGAAAAGCCTCCCAATCGGGCTCTTCAAAATCTAAACTCTGCAAATCTTGCCAGTTGATTTGCCCGAAGGCTTGTGGCAACCTCTGCGGAAATGAAATGGCGTATCCAATGCACAAGCGCATGTCAGGCAGGGAAAGCTGGGCGATGGTTGCCCCGTCTATGAATTCCACCATTGAATGAACGATTGACTGGGGGTGGACAACTACGTCTATCTTGCTGTAGCTGAAGCCGAACAACTCGTGCGCTTCAATGACTTCCAACCCCTTGTTCATGAGCGTGGAAGAATCAACCGTGATCTTGGGGCCCATGCTCCAAGTTGGATGCGCCAAGGCGTCTTGAATGGTTGCAGTTTCAAGCTCGTCTCTGGAGCAGCCGCGGAACGGGCCGCCGCTGGCAGTCAGGATAATGCGCGAGACCGAAGAAACGGAGGCTGCGCCAGAAGCAGAGGCTGCGCCGCCAGCAGTTGCGGAAGTTGTTCCCTCAATGGCCGTAACCTCAAGTTGAGAGCTGGGCGAGTTCTGTTGAGAGCTGTGAGAGCCGGGCGAGTTCGGGTGGGAACTGGCAGAGTTCAGACACTGATGTACGGCGCAGTGTTCGCTGTCTACGGGCAACAATTCAGCCCCAGGCGTGTGCCTTACTTTTTGAACCAACGGGCCAGCCGCAATGAGCGACTCCTTGTTGGCCAAAGCCAGCCGTTTGCCAGCCTTCAAAGTTGCCAGCGTTACGGGCAAACCTTCAAAACCGACCACTCCGTTGACCACCGTCTGAGCAGTCAAAGCAGCTTGGGCGGCCGCCTCAGGGCCCGCTAGCAATTCTGTGCCAGCGGGAAGCAGTTCCTTCAGCTCAGCAGCCTTGTCCAAATCTGCTATGGCTACAACTTCAGGCGAAAATTCAACCGCTTGGCTGGCTAGCACTTCTACTGAAGACGAAGCCCCTAGAGCTGCGATTTGGAACAGGTCGGGATTGGCTCGCACTATGTCGAGAGTTTGGGTGCCGATTGACCCCGTTGACCCTAAAACAGCTAGCGATTTCATAATTCAAAGCTTAGATAGGGGGTAGGACATTTTACCCCTCGCGGGTTGGATTGGCTTCTGGCTGGGGAAAGCCCAAAGTCACCAGCCGATTGCTAGTGCTGGCCGATTGGGGTTGCAGACGCCTGCTGACAGGGCTAGCAGGTGCCAGCGCAAAAAAACCACCAACTCAAACTAGGCCAACACCGCCAAATCCGTGACCCGCACCACAAAGTAGCAGGTTGGCAGCACGAACAGCAAAGAGTCAAAGCGGTCTAGGACTCCCCCGTGCCCAGGCAGGATGGAACTCATGTCTTTCAATTCCAGATTGCGCTTCAACATGGACTGGACTAAATCCCCCAGCGGAGCAGCCAAACAAGCAAAGATGGCAAAAATTATTCTGTCGCCCAGGGTGCCGGGATCAACCCACGGCTTCCAGTCAAACACCGACAGCAAAATGATCGCCCCCAGAAACGACACCAGCACACCCCCCACAAGGCCTTCCACAGTTTTGCCAGGGCTGACCGAAGCCAGCGGCGTGCGCCCGGCCAAGCGACCTACCACCCAGCCGCCTATGTCGTAGCCAACCGAAATGATGACCGCCCCCACCACAAGATAAACGCCATCTTCAAAGGTGAGCAGCAAAGCCCCGAAAGACCCCAGCACGCCTACGTAGGCAATGCCCAGAAATGTGGCAGCCAAATCCGGCAACATCAGGTTTTCGCTCACTCCGAACAAATACCACAGCATGGCAAACATGAAAGCCAAGCCCAGCACTATCGGGTAGGCAGCGGTGCCCTGCCAGAAAACTCCGACCGACAAGCCTACGGTTGCGGCATAGCCAATCAGCGCCGCTGGGCGATACTTGACTCGGTTCAAGGCGGTGTAGAACTCGGCCAATCCAATCACCAGCACGATTGTAATCAGCGCCAAGGTTACCTTCTCCCCCAAGGCAAACGCCAACCACGCTATGCCAATGAGCACAGCCCCTGTGATGACTGCTAAACCCAGATTGCGGTCGGAAGAGACAATGCCGGCCCCCGGCCTGACGCGGGGCTGCGGGTGAGACGGCTCTGAAAAGAAATCCGTTTCTGCCGATGAAATCGACGAGGCGGCATACGGGGTGGTCTCTTGGGGTTCAAGCGGTGGCATGGAGCCTGCCCCTCCCCAGTCGACTCCGGCTTCGCTCTCCAAAGATGCGGACGTAAACGACCCATAAGACCCTGAATCCGACGTAGATGCAGAGGCGGAGGCAGGCACGGTTTCCACTTCGCCGCTGACCCGCTCTGACCAAGGGGGCAGGGAAGTTTCAGACATCCCTATTGAAGTAGGAGGTGAACTTGGGGCAGAAGGCTCCGGCGGCGCTGCTGGTGGCTCATATCTCTCAGGTGAAGGGGTGCCCTGCGATGGCTGGTCGCTTTCTAGTGAGGGGCCGCTCCCCGGTGAGTGGCCGGCACCTAGTGAGCCGCTGCCGCCTTCTTCTAGTTCAGTTTTGCCGGAGTTCGGCTTTTCGTCGGAAAATGTGAAATCGCTCATTTGCTATTCCTTTCTGAGGGTAGACCCTGCTGAACTGCTGCTACTAGTTTGGCTGCTTTAGCGCACTCGTCTGGGCTACACTTCCAGCAGTTCTTGCTCTTTAGCTGCCAGAGCCGACTGAATGTCTTCTTCGGTGGAGTGCGTCAGATTATCCAACTGTTTTTCGGCCCGTTGGAGTTCGTCTTCAGACAGCTCTCCGTCTTTTTTGAGCTGTTCCAGTTCAGACCTAGCTGCCCGCCGGGCATTGCGGGCTGAAACTTTGCCCTGCTCAGCTACATTGCGGGCCAGCTTGGCCAGTTCTCTTCGCCGCTCCTCCGTCAAGGGTGGAAAAATGAGTCGGATGTTGATGCCGTCATTGGCGGGATTCAAACCCAACGAAGCTTTCTGAATGGCCCGCTCCACGGACGGGATGGCAGTTTTGTCGTAGGGCGTGATCACCAACTGCTGCGCTTCGGGCACGCTGAAGCCCGCCATTTGTTGCAGGGGGACGTCGGTGCCGTGATAATCAACCAGCAGTTTCTCCACCAGAGCTGGGCTGGCCCGGCCAGTGCGAATGGCAGCAAATTCCTCTTTGGTGTGCTGAACCGATTTGCGCATTTTATCTTTCACCTCGTCAAAGACAAGAGCGACCATTTCCTCATCCATGCTGGCTGTCCATCTCTGCTGCTTTATTGCGCTTGGGCTTATTGCGCTTGGGTTGCCAGCTCAAAAATCTTCAGCCCCTGCGAGGGCGCTGCGCGGGTCGGCAATGGAACGCGGGTCGGCAATGGAAACCGACGTCAGCCCTGGGATTTCAGCAGACATCATCTGCAGTGCGATGGGTTCCAGCACATCGGCAGGCAGCACACACTCAGGGCATGACGAGTTTTCCAGTATCAGGTGCAATTGAACTTCGGTTCCGTTGACTTGGCTGATAGCGATGTCGCCCCCGTCTGCCCGCAACAACTCCTTGACCTTCTCTAGTGCCTTGTCAAGGTCTGAAATGGAGAGTTCAGTTGCTGACTGCATAGTTGTATTTAAGGTTAGTCAAGTAATACCCAAGGGCTGCGGTAATGCTCCAATTCTGTGGCATCCATTCTGTAATTGGCAGCGCAGTCGGCAGCCAGGGCGTCTGCTCGCGCACACGCTCGGCGCACACTTGGATTGGGTTTTCTTAAACGGCCGAACTGAACTGCACTACTAAATTTTTGGCTAATATGCTGCTTATGACCCCCCCCCCGCCCTTCACTTCGGCTCTCGCCACTCTCCAAAATGCCCGCTCAGAAAATGATGTAACTCTCGGCATTACCCGCCTGGTTGAGGTGATTTTTCCTCAACTGGGATGCCGCACAGAAGTGCCTGTCGGCAAGGGGCGAATGGATCTTGTGGTGGGAGGAGTCACATTTGAAGCCAAGCGTCCCGGCAACATTGATGAGCTGAAAAACCGTGAGCAACTGGGTGATTATCTAGAAGAACTCTCAAAACACCCACGTTTGGATTTGGGAGACAACGGCTCTCACAAATGGAAAGGCATTATCTCCGATGGCCGCGATTGGTTCTTTTATGACCACCGGCCTAGGAAATCTCTCCGACTCCGTCGGCAACTTAATTCTCACCATGACCCTGATGGACTTCACTATGAACTCCGCCAAACAATTGACCCTTCGCTGCTGGCAGCCCCTCCCACAGATAGACCAGACTGGGCAGAGTCTCTCTTGAAACCATTTACATCACTAGCGCAGCAAAGCCACAACCTGCCTCGCTTTGAGATAAAGCAAAGACTCTGGGCAGATGTGCTGGCAGGTGCTCACATCATCCCGCCAGATGATCCCAAAGCTGCCTTGGATTTGTTTGTGCGCCACACTTTGCTTGTGGTGCTGGCACGGCTGGTAGCGGAGACCATAGCACCTTCCGGAAGAAGCGCAAGCGATGGGTTTGCAGCTTGGATCGTTGAAAGCCAAGACAATAATCTCATTGAAAAACTCCGCCAAGAAATTAACAAATACAACTGGAGAACCGGCCGGGACATTTTGAAAGACTTTTACCACTCTGCTATCCATCGTGAAATCCGCCATGACTTCGGCGAATACTACACACCTGATTGGCTGGCTTCAGCGGTGGTGGAAGAGGTCTGCGACCCTGCTTGGGTCAAACAAACCCTAGCCAAAGCCATTGAACAAAAATATCTGGGGCCGCAAGTTCTCGACCCTGCCTGCGGATCAGGAACTTTCATTTATGCTGCCGTCAAGCATTTGGATTCCTATACCCAAGAAGTCGATGACCCCAGTGGAATTTTCCAAAACACCAACACCAAAGCTAAAATCCTAAACCGCCTAGTAGCAGGGCTAGACCTTCATCCGGTAGCTGTGGAGTTGGCCAGAGCCACCAAACTGCTGGCTCTAGGATGCAACCCAGACGGCCCACTGAATATCTGGTTAGGCGATTCGCTCCAGTGGGCAACCAAGCCCGTCCAAACCTTGGACGACCCAGGTATCATTTCCATCCCTACTTCAGATGCCCAAAGCATTCGCCTCCCGGTGCGTTTAGTGCTTTCGGACAGATACGAACAAGATCTGAACATGGTATTTGACACTGCCTCTGAAATAGGCGATAACCACGACCAAACCATAGCTCAGACCATAACCACTAACAGCGATGACGAGTCAGCTATTTTGGAAACTACCGAGACTCTGCGTGGCTACATTAGCTCCGACCGCAATGGAGTCTGGCAGTGGTTTCTAGCCAATATAGTTCAACCCTTCCGCTTGTCAAAAAACAAGCCTACCCGCCTGCTGGGCAACCCTCCGTGGGTGGTCTTCAGGAACATGTCTCCTGAACGCCAAACGGAATTTCGCGAACATGCGCAAAACCGGAATATTTGGGAAGGGGGCAAGCTAGCAACCCAAAACGACCTTGCAGCTTTGTTTGCAGCCACTACCGTTGACCTCTATCTTGAAGATGACTGCAAGTTTGGTTTTGTGCTGCCCTATGCAGCTCTGGAAGCGCGACACTGGAAATCGTTCCGCTCTGGCAAGTGGGATCACAAACCCGCTCATAAACCCGTACGAGCCAATCTTTGTAAGACTTGGAATCTCATAGAAGTGAAAGAGCCTCCTTTCCCGCAAGCTCCCTCATCTGTAGTCTTCGGCACCAAAGCTCCCAAAAATCGTGGACTCACCTCATGGTTGAACGCAACGGGCAAGGGAATAACGCTGAAATCCAGTTGGGCAGAAGTATCCAAAAAACTAAGCTTCAACCCAAATAAGACATGGCGGGTGAAACCAGGCGACTATTCCTCAAAAAAATTCCGCCAAGGTGCTACCTTGGTGCCTCAGTCATTAGTGATTGCCAAAGAGATTCTTCCCCTTCCCGGAAAATTGGTCAGCTTTGAAACAAAAGACGGGAAAGCACCTTGGAGGGGCAAAGAGTTAGGTGGCCGTCAAGGAACAGTGGAGACAAACTATGTTCATAAAACGATTTTATCCAAACATCTAATTCCGTTTGGAAACTCTGACGGCTATTATTTGATTGCCCCAATTGAAGGAGACCAGTTTATTGACCCAAAGAAAATCAAAAACGCCAGTAACATGAGCCGCTACTGGACCAAAGCCAGTGTAGCCTATGGTAAAGGCCGTAAGTTGCGAGCCCCTAATACACTTGAAAAACAAATTGACTACATGAACAAACTTTCTGTGCAGTTAGCAACTCGTGGCAAAAAATCTCACAAGGTTATCTACAATATGAGTGGTTCTAATCTATGTGCTGCAGTTATCAACCCCAGCTTAATTGTTGGCCACACCCTTTATCATTACTCCACAAATACGGCTGAAGAAGCTCACTACCTAGCAGCTATCTTCAATGCTGCCTGCCTCAACCAATTTTTCAAAGAGGCTTGTAGAGCTGCAGACCGTCACTTTAATCTAGCCCCGGTAGAAAACCTTCCAATCCCTCAATACAACCCCCAAAACCCTGTTCACCAAGCTTTGGCCAGTCTCTCCCAGCAAGCCCATGATCACGTCGCCCAGCTTGCGCTCACAGGAGGAACAATCAAAAAACGCAAAGCAGTCCTAGTAGATGACCGAATCAAAGCAATCCTAGATGACATCGACACCAAAATCGCCCAAATCCCCGACCTGATCCCCACTAAGAACTAAGCTTTTGCCCCTCCTTAAAGACGCCACCAATTCCGCTTGCTTGGGTTTAGTTTTCTGGATATGTGATGTGTATTAAGACGTTAGCTCTGTCGCAGCGATCGAAGCTGTCGCAGATCTGGTATGTGAGGGTGTCTTGTCCGATGGTGTGTGGTATGTATTGGATGAGAAAGATCCAATTGTCTGTGTGCTCATCTTTCCAGAAAACATTGGCTGTGCCTAGACTTGGGCGTCTGGTAATGCGCAGGGTTCCTGGTTTTATGTTGGTGTCGTTGGCTAAAACGTCCAACGACACGCCACGCAGGTAGCGGTCGCCTGTGAATATTTCTTCCTCTAAAGCCAGGACTGTGAATCTATCATCAGCGGCTGTGGGTGGAGGTGTGGTTGGTTGCGGTTGGGGTTATAGTTTTATTTTGAAGGTGGGTGTTGTGGTGAAGGTTGAGCGGGTTCCGTCTGATACAGATATTGCTATTTTAGCTTGGTCGGTTGGTTGGAAATCGAAGTCGTTCCATTGTGTTTGTTCTGTGTCTGTGCGTGTTCTTGCCCGCCAGGTGATTCCGTTGTCGTGTGATTGGAAGACTTTGTAGGTCAGCGGGTCTTGGTCTTGGTCTTGTGCTGTCCAGGTGATATTTATGTCTTCGTCTTGCGTGAAAGACTGGTTTTCGGTGATGTTTTGGATGGCGACTGTGGGGGCGTTGGGGGATCGGTTGATTACGGCTATTTCCGCTCCGTTGGCTTTGATGGCGAAGCTGGCGTAGTCAGGCGGGTCGAGCACTCTGATACGGAACCATTCTGTATATGGGGGGATCGGCCCGGAAAGAAGTAGCTTATCTACTACTGGCAGCGAGTAGCTGGTGTCGAATGGTATGTTGCGGATAGCCGCGCCGGTGTTATCTCTTAGTTCCAGCTCGAAGCCGAACTGGTGTGGGTTGAGGCCGTAGGTCCAGCCTGATTGTTGTTTCGGGAGTGTGCGCACTGGGTCCAGTTCCTTTAGTTGGATGGCTGAGGTGTCGTCTGAGTTGTAATGCACAGATACCCGCCCGGCGAACGAATCCGCGAATCCCGGGCTACTGCGCGGGGGGCCGACTCCGATGTTGACGCTGATCGAGTCGGTGGCTTGTCGGCCGGTCTTATCGGTTACCACAACTGTGATGGTGTGCTCACCTGGGGTGAGCTGGTCAGCGCTTGTGTTGATGAACAGGTCGTCCCCCAGGTGCCCGTCCAGGCTGCTGTGCCACACACGGCTGTGAGGCGCCGAGAAAGTATTCTGATCGGGATCTCTGACCCCGGCTGATAACTGGAATTTCTGCTGCCCGTAAAAAGTCGCCCCCGACACAGGCGATTTGATCCTCACCTGCGGACCGTGCTCAGCAACCCGGAACGCAGGAGTAACCGCAAACGTCGAACGGGTGCCGTCCGACACAGACACCGCCACCAGCACCTCCTCATCAGCTCCGAACTTCAGGAAATCCCACTGGCTGCCCGAAAAATCGGAAACAGTTCTCTCGCTCCAACTGCTCCCAGCGTTATACGACCTGAAAACCTTGTAAGTCAACCGGTCGCCGTCCTCGTCTTGTCCTTGCCAGGCGACTCTCACCTGCTCGTGCTGCTCGAAGACCCTGCCTTCGCAGACACCTGAAACGCTCACCGACGGAGCATGAGCAGACAACTCAACCACCGCCAGCTCCCGGCCGTCCACCTTGACAGCAAAAGAGTCATACACAGGCGGATCAACCACACGCACACTGAAAACCTCCTCAAACACCCCAGACGAAGACCGCACCCTAACGAAATGCGATCTGTCAGCACTAATCAAAAACGGCTGGCTCAACACAACACCTGTGCTGTCACGCAACTCCAACTCAAACCCCAAATCCTCACCACTCCCTCCAGTCTGAAAATTTGGCCAAGCATTCCCCGGAAAAGAGTACACCCTGCCCAACTCCACCAACCTCACACCATCAACATCAGAATCAAAAGGCACCTCAACCCGCCCCGAAAACCAATCCACCCTCCCAAAACCCTCATCCCCCACCGACGAGCCAGAACTGGGACAATCCCCCAAAGACGACACACCGACCTCAGACACAGACAACGAACTAGCACCCGGCGAACCAGGCACACTAGGCGAACTGGTCTCAGCTGAACAGGCAACAGTCGCCAAAACTATAACCGTGAAAACCATCGCGGCGACACAGGCGGTGGGAGTGTTTTTCATGTTGTCAAGGCTGTGGGGAGTATATTACGATGTCTTCCAGCGCTACCGCTCCTGGGATCGTGTCTATCCCTTGTTCGCCATAGATAACATCGGCTCCAATGCCGTCTCGTGTGCTATCGTTGCCTTCTAACTTGTAAGTCATATCATTATCTGGGGTGACGCCGACATGTCATTGTTCTCAGTGCCTGCAATGACGCAACCAGCCAAACCGGGGACGAGCATTCTGCCTGCTTCTAAACCCAGTGGTTATTACTAACGGCTTGGTTGTTTGGATGGTTGTGCATATTTGGACTTTGGTTGTGTGCATTTGGTTCCCAAATAATTCAT
>JAPYNY010000050.1 GCA_028283145.1 Candidatus Hopanoidivorans cymbastelae | reverse complement strand
GCTTATGTTTTAATCTATCAATATAGATTAAATTCCTATGGTCATCAATCATTTTAAATTCTTTCTTATTCCTAGCTGCAGAAATTGGAATAATATGATGAAGTTCAAAATCAAATTTCTTATCTAAATTGTGGAATTTGAAGTAATCATGTTTTGACTTAGCACTTCTTGCTGTGGGTTTTTCAAAAAATCCATTACCACCAAAATTAAGCTTAAATTTATCTTTTTCAGCTTCAAAATAGACAGTAGTTTTTAACAAACTAATTATTTGCTGAGCTTGATTCTTCCAATTATGAAAGTCACGTTTTCTCGTTTTCGTGCCGCTGAAGTTACTTGGATTGGCATAACTTTTAATATAACTAATTAAATCATTTTGCTGATATCTACCTAGGCTACGGTATGATGAAAGAAGCCCAATTTTATCTATTGCTTCATCTTTGTCTGAAAAAATAAACATAAATTCATATATACTTATAGTATCATCAACATAATCACTCAAGTAAATTATTTCTGCTAATTCAGAAATTTTATTTTCAAATAATTTATCTATTCCATCAGTATATTTTTTAAATCGATCAATTACGGATTTGGCTTCAACTAATTCAAATGCTTCATTTGACAATTTACCATGCCACACTTTACCTTCAGCTATTTGAACTTTTTCCCTAATCAAAAAACCCATTTTCTCCAAATCTGGAAAAAAATTTTTCTTAATCGAGTTTATTGTTCCTCTGCCTATTTCAGAATAAATAGCTTTAATAATTTCTTGATAATCGTTATAAGCAGAATTAGAATCAAATTTGTGATCCTTATCATAATCACCTGAGGGAATTGCAAAATAATTACCATCAACTATGGCTTTTATTGACTTTAAAATAATTTTGATATCCTCAATATCATATCTATTATGCTGAGAAATATGCCAGCCTCGATAATTTTTTCTTTGAATACGATTGCAAATGTATTTCAAAAAAGAATTTTCGACATCAATCTCCAAAATATTTTGCAGTGTCACTTGCATATCAATTTCAGTTTTCATCAGTTGAACCTAATTTCTCTAGTCTATTTTGAGCAAATTGCACATACTCAAAATTCAACTCACAGCACAAAAAATTCCGTTTCAACTTCTTTGCGGCCAGTGCTGTTGTGCCACTTCCAGCAAAACAATCTAAAATTACATCATTTGGGTTTGAACTTGCTTTTATGATTCTTTCAATCATTTCCAATGGTTTTGGAGTTATATGAGCCATTTTCTGAATTTTTCCATTTACTTTAGCCTTGTGTCGTTCACTCACTATATGCCAGACTTCACCGCAAAGTTTTCCATCTGGATTTGGATACCATCTTTTTCCATTCTTTAGAATTCCTTTTTTCATTGCATGCTTTATTCTCTCTTGCGAATCATATGGAATACGAATATCATTATAATTAAATGTATGATCAATACCTTTAGTAAAAAAAAGTATTGTTTCTTGACCATTGCTAAACCTTCTTCTACCTCCACCCATCCCATCTCGCTTATCCCATGTAATCCAATTTTGAAAAATAAAATTTTTTGATACCAAGTAAGAGAGAATAAAAGCTGAATTGTAAGGTGTATTAAAAATATAGATACTTCCATTGCCCTTTAATTTAGGAATTAAAGCATCTATCCATTGAAAAGTAAAATTGAAAAAATCTTGCTCTGATTTAAAAGTATCCCAATTAGCCTTAGCCATGTTATATGGAGGATCTATAATTGCTAAATCAACAGAGCAATTTTGAATTTCCTTGAGAAAATCAAAGCAATCCATTTGATATATCTGATTAAGCTTAATTTGGGTCATAATTTTTATCCATTTTCTTTTGTGCTATTCGTATTTTTTTTTCTATACTTTTTCTATAAATGGGCATAATTTCATATCCAACAAAATTACGTTTTTCTTCTATAGCTACTTTAAGGGTAGTACCACTTCCGGCAAATGGATCAAGAACAATATCATCAATAAAGGTATATAGCCTAATACACCTACGAACTATTTCTTCAGGCATTATTGCACTGTGCTTACCAAAAGCAGTGTCGTTTTTTCCTGGAATAGGAATTCTCCAAATTTGTTTTGTAAATTCAAGCCACTCTTTTTCCGTTAATTTACTTTTTTCCCTTATACTTCTTGGAGGGCTATCAATTGGCTGCCCATCTTTAACATATACAGTTATAAATTCGCTTGTATTTTGTGCATAAAAATTTCGCGGATATGGATAACTACCAAACATTAATTTTTTCATTGGATTTGTTCTTTCCCAAATATAAACATCATACAAAAACATTTTTGTTTTTTTCTGGTTTAGGATTGAATGCTGTATATCCGAATCTAAATTAAAAATATGTCTATTATAATGAGTGCTATAGACTGCTTTTTTCATTGGAACTAGTGGGGTATTAATTACAAGTTTACCATTTGGCTTTAATACACGTTCGCACTCGTTCCAAACTTTTAAAAGCTCATTAATAAATAAACTGTAATCCATTATATCACCAAGTTGGTTATTTACTTTGCTGGCATGTATTGTTTGCTGATAGCCATCTTTAGCATAGTCTTTTATGTTAAAGTATGGCGGTGATGTAACCACTAAACTTACAGCTTCATCTGGTAAATCGCACATATTCTGAGCATTTCTATAGTAAATCCTATTAAGAAATTGTTGTTTCATAGCGATCACTGCCTTTACAGTCAAGCTTCAGAGTTCTGGAGAATTGCGTATTTGCAAATATAGCAAATATAGATTATTTTAAGCCTTTAGTATAAAATGCAAGCATTTTGCCTGTGGCTTGATCTGTGTTCATAAAAATTTTTTTACTCATTTTTTTTCCTTCTTTCCACTCCGATTATAATCATATGGCTTGTGGATAATGTTTAGTGTAGCATTCCGTTTTGCTTTTCAGTGCTTTTCCTAAAAATTTTTTAAGTAATTTGGTCTAGCCCTGCTCGGTGGCATGATTTAATGATTTCGTTGCGGTAGACTTGATACCTGGTGGATATGCAATTTAAACAGTCTGGGCTAATATTTTGGGAGCAAAACCTGTGTTTCAATTGAGAGCACTGTCCTAGTAATTGGAGAAAGGGCAGGAGCATACAAAAGCAAATTTATGTTTAATTTTTCCTTCCGCGGAGAGGGTGGGATTTGAACCCACGAAGAGCTGTTAACCCTTACTCCCTTAGCAGGGGAGCGCCTTCAACCGGACTCGGCCACCTCTCCCGTTGGCACTGGCTTTTGGCTCATGCTCTGCGGCCCGCGACACTGCATAACTGGCGTTCAGCCAACTCCTGCATTCGCTAAAGCAAAAACCAAGCCGTAGCTAAAGTTCATTATACTTGGCATTTATGGCAGCTTCAACTGAAATAACATCTGAACCGCTCAACCGCAAGGCCGCCTGGTGGAAAATCCTGGCCATCCTGGCGGTCACCATCTTCATGTTCGCCGGCCTAGCCACTCTTGACTCAGGCGACAGCGACGGCAACACCGCCTTTCTCCCCGATGGCTCGGAGTTGGTGGAAGCCCAAAAAACCCTAGCCATTAAATTCCCCACCGGGTCGGGCCTGATTTCGGTGCAGGTCATCGGCCGAGGTGACGCCCTGCAACCCCAGTCCATTGAAGGCTTCACCACCTTGATGCAAGCACTGGCCAACGACCCCGAAATCAACCCATATCTGGCCGACATGAACCCGATTGTCTCCTACTCAAGCATCTACATGTCGCTAGCCAACAAGCTAGGTGTGCCATCCGATGCCGACCCGGAGACAGTCATCCAAACTGCGCTGTCAGACGCCGAAACAGTTGAAACAGCCCAAACGCTGGAATCGCTGCTCGCCCGTGACGCAACCGGCGCGGTCGTCGGCGGCATCGGCATATTGACACTCAACGAGCTCCCCGGCCAAGAATCCGAAGTGGAAAATGCCCAGTTGCGAGCCGAGGAATTCACCGAAGACTACGAAAATCTGCCCACTACAGAAAGCGGGCAGCCAGTCCTAGACGTGCGCACCCTGTCAAGCGCCAAACAAGCCAAGGAATCCAGTGACGCCCAAGCCAGCTCCACATTCCTTTTGCTCGGCCTGGCCTTGCTGGTGATTATGGTTTTGCTGGCCATCTTCTACCGCACCTTCAGCGACGTGCTCATCTCGCTAACAGGGCTGGCGCTGACAATCGTCTGGGCTTTCGGCTTCCAATCGTGGCTCGGCCCAGGCGGTCTGGGATGGCTAGGCGCCAATTCGCCATTGGTCATCATGGTGCCCGTCATCCTGATCGGGCTTTGCGTGGACTATGCGCTGCAGGTTTCGGGCCGCTATCGAGACACCCTGCGCGCCCACCAAGAACTCCAGGGGCTGAGCAAAGTCAGAACCGCCATGACTATAGCGCTGCGAAGTTCATACGTGCCTCTGGGCTTGGCTTCGGCCACCACCGCCTTGAGCTTTTTCACCAACATCACCAGCGACATAGGCCCCAACCGAGATTTTGGCGTGATGGCAGGGCTGGGCGTGCTGTCGGGGCTGGCTATCATGTTGATGTTCGCCTCTTCGGCACGCTTTCTCCTGGATTCGCGCCGAGCCAAAGCCGACAAGAAAATCGCCGCCCGACCGCTGGCGGATTCCATTCCTGGGCTTGACGGCCTGTTCCGCTTCACCGCAAGGCTGACCGTTCAGCGCCCAGTAGCGGTTCTGGGCTCCATCTTCGTCATCACCGTGGTGGCATTCTGGGGCGCCAGCAACATCAGCACCACCTTTTCTTCCACCGAGTTCTCCCCAGAAGGAGCCGAAACCACCGAAGACATTGAATTCCTAGACGAATTCGTGGGCGGACAGACGGAAACCCTGGTCATTCTCATTGAAACCGAACTCAGCGACGACCGCTCGGTGCGAAATCTGCTAGACCTTCACAACGACCTCTCCGACCCTGTGTCTCGCCCAGAAGGGCTGACAGCCGAAGCACCCGTGTCGCTCATCAGCCTGGTGGAAGACTGGACGACCCCTTCGGGAGAGCCGGGCGACAATTACGACCCGCAATTTGCCCAGAATTTCCAAGATTTTGAAACACCGCTCATCATTGAACCAGAAACAGTAGAGCAGTTTTTCGCCACCTTGGAAAACCTTGACCCTGAGGGCTTCAACCAGTTGGTGTCAAACAACCCAAATGGAATAGATCACACCATCCTGCAAGTTCAAGCCATCACAGGCGATACCGACCGCACGAGAGCTCTGACGGAATCGCTGGAGGACTTGTGGTATGGCGACCCTGACGAGATAACCGCCGTGGCAGGCGAAGTGCTGAGCGTTGAGATTTTGGATGAGATGGTGGACAGCCAGACCATCTCCATCATCATCACATTGTTTGCGGCCACCCTGCTTTTAGTGTTGTTCTTCGGCTTCACAGAATTCAGGCCGATGCTGGGAGTGCTGACAGTCATCCCCGTCGGGCTGGTGTTGATTTGGGTGCTGGGAACGATGACCCTGTTGGGCATCAGCTACAACCTGATAACCGCCCTGATAACCGCCCTGACCATCGGAATCGGCGTGGATTACACCATCCACTTCACCCACCGATTTTTGGAAGAGTCCGAGCACCGAGAAGGAATCCTGGAAGCCATCACCGCCACCAAACTGACTACAGGCGGTGCTCTGACTGGCTCAGCCTTGACAACCGTTTTGGGATTTTTGGTGCTGATACTGTCGCCCATCTCAGCTATGGGGCAGTTCGGTATCGTTACGGGAATTACAATCTTTTATTCGCTGGTATCAACCATGGTGGTGCTGCCCCCGTTCTTGACGCTGTGGGCGCTCTACCATCGCTGGCGCGCAACCCAGAATGAGGCACTGGTGTCTGAAAGCATCTCGGCAGCCAAAACCCATTATTAATGGACGAAGCGGGGGGATTAATTAGGTGGAGCGTGAATTAATGGACGAAGCGGGGGATTAATTTGTAGGGCGGAGAGCTAATGGCTGAGACAGGGCTGGCTGAGACAGGGCTAGGGGCTAGGTGAGACAGCGCACCCGCGGCCATCACCCAGAGATTTGCGCCACCTCCGCTGCTTCGGCTCGCTCATCGGCTGACATCTTCCACCCGACAGCAGCCGCGTTAGCGCCAACTTGCTCCGGCTTGGTGGCTCCTGCAATAACCGTTGCCACCTGCGGGTGAGAAGCCAGCCACGACATAGCCAACTCCAACAACGTGCGGTCGTGGCTCTTGGCATAATCAGCCAACCGCTGGGCCGCTTCCAGGCTGTCCTCATTCAAAAACATGTCTCGCATCTGCCCAGCCCACATCGCCAACCGGGTCCCCTCAGGTGCATCAACCGAAGTGTATTTACCAGTCAGCAGCCCAGATTCAAGCGGGAAATACGGCACAAACGCCACTCCATCTCGCTCGCACACTGCCAGCACGTCAGCTTCAGGGTCGCGGGTGAGCAAACTGTAATGATTCTGGACTGAAGGAAATCTGCCGTTGGCCGCGCCAAGCTGCTCACCGCTGAAATTGGAACACCCCAACTCGCGTATCTTGCCTTCAGCCTTCAACTCCTCCAGTGCCGACAGGGTGTCTTCCAATGGAGTTTGCTCATCCGGCAGATGCATCTGAAAGTGGTCCACAAAATCGGTGTTCAACCGGCGCAAGCTAGCCTCCAGGGACTGCCTCACCCACTTGGGGTCTCCTCCCCGACCTCCATCCGGCTTGGAAGCAGTGTGCCCAAACTTGGTGGCTACCAGCACCTCCTCACGTATACCTCCCAGAGCCTCACCCAGAAATTCCTCAGAGCGAAAATTGCCGTAGAAGTCGGCAGTGTCAAAATAGTTGATCCCAGCATCCAACGCAGCAAACACCACTTTCTTGGTCTGCTCTTGGTCAATTGACATGCCGAAGTTGTTGCAACCCAGCCCGACCAGCGAAACCGACAAACTCCCGATATTGCGATGTTCCATATTGTTATCCTTTCGTTACTGCTAGCTATTTGGCGACCCCGCACCACCCAGCAACTCCACCAACTTTGGATGAAGACTGGGTGTAGCTGCCACAACCGAACTGCTCTGCATGGCATCCCCGCCGTCCCAGGAGGAAATAATCCCTCCCGCTTCGGGCACAATCACGGCTAGCGGTGCGGTGTCCCAGGGGTTCATTCCAAAATCTATCATGGCATCAATCCTGCCAGTAGCCAGCAGGGTATAGCCGTAGGCATCCCCCCAAGTCCTCAAAATCATGTCGCTGTCCAGCAGGTGCTGGCGGGCTGGGGCGGGAATATATTCCATACCGCTCATGCAAACCACAGTGTTGCGCTTGGTGAGCGGGCCTGGCAGGCGGGGATCAGGCTTGGCGAGCGGGCCTGGCAGGTTGGAATCAAGCTCGACGGGCGGAGAAGATGCAGCGGACAGGGAAGATGAACTGAACGAGTGCGCGCTGGAGAGAGACGCATCGGAAACGGACGCTGGTGCGCTAGAAGCAACCCCAGCCGCGCCGCCGCGCAACCCATCAACATAACACCCGCCACCCCGCCCAGCATAAACCACCTCTCCCAGCGCCGGCAAACTGATCACCCCCAAAGCCGGCCCCTGCTCGTCATGCATAGCCAACAAAGTGGCATACAACGGCACGCCATGAGCGAAAGACTTTGTGCCGTCAATCGGGTCGATAAACCAAGTCCGACCACTGCTGCCCGGCTGAGCAGGACGCTCCTCACCAACCACCGCATCTTCGGGCCAACGCTCAGCTAGCGCCCCCCGTAAAAAATCTTCCACTTCCCTGTCGGCCTGCGTCACCGGAGAGCCATCCCCCTTGCGCTCCACCTCCAACGACTGGCTCTGAAACCAGCCAAGCGTCAACTCAGCAGCCTGCTGGCAGAGACTCAGAGCTTCTTCCAAGAGTTGATCGAGAGCGGGATTCACAGAGCGGAAGCCATAGTAGACAAGGAGTCGGCGGACACAACTTCGGCGGACGGAGCCTCAAAGACTCAATTGATCACACCGCCCGAACGCAACTCGTCCAGCCTAGAGCCGTCATAGCCCAAAACCCGCGTCAGCACGTCCTCGGTGTCTCGCCCAACCGTCGGCGCCCTAGTCGGCGAAGGCAACTCCTCGCCCACTACCTTGAGGGGCAACGGCAACTGGTCGGCCCCGAGCTGGCTCTCCGGCAGCCACGGCAGGCGCGCTTGAAACTGCGGGTCATCAGCCACATTCTTGGGCGTGTTGACTGGCGCAATCGGGGTGTTCACCCGGTCGCCAAACTCCAGCCACTCAGCCGAAGTGCGCTGGCGGAAAATCCCCCGCAATATCTCCTGCAGCTCGGTGTTGTTGCGGGCGTGGTCGGCATAGGTCGCCCCCGGCCAACGCTCAAACAAGTCCATCCGCTCCACCCCCTCACAGAAATTCTTCCAAAACGCCTGCTCAGAAGCCATAAACAAAACGTGCCCGTCCGAAGACTCATAAATCTGATAGCGCACGCCACCCCACATGCCCGCCAGCCCAGGCGGTCGGCGCTCATAATTGTCAGACGGATTGCCCGTAACCTCAGCTTCGGGGCGCTCATAGGCCCGCCAAGTCTCAATGCGATACCAGTCCATGTAGGCAGCGGCATCAGACTGGGCAATCTCCATGCGGGCCGGCTCACCCGTGGCACGCGCCCGCACAATGCCAGCCATCACGCCTAGCGCACCAATCATCGGGCCGACATTGATGCCGATATTGGGAAAATCAGGCGGAATTCGGCAAAAACCCTCCTCGTCCGTCACAGGCGGCAGCAAACCCGCCCAAGTGTCATAGGCAATGCCGTGGCTGGGCATGTCCTTGTAAGGGCCAGTCATGCCGTAGCCGGAAATCGTGCAGAACACAATGCGGGGATTGATTTCGCACAGCCTCTCAAACCCAAGCCCACGCCGCTCCAGCGCACCAGGGCGCATGGCCTCCACCACCGCATCGGCATGGCGCACCAAGTCAATATAGATTTCCACTGCCTCAGGCTTCTTCAGGTCTAGCACGATACTTTTTTTGCCTCTGTGGGTGTGGAGATGCAGCAGCGACTCATCGCCGATAATAGGCCAAGTCATCTGACGGATGTAATCCCCCTGTGGTGGCTCTACCTTGATGACCTCAGCCCCCATGTCAGACAGAAATGTGCTGAGCAGACCTGGCCCCAGCAGGGAACTCTCTATGACACGAACGGAAGACAGCAGTGCGGGAGTGGGTGCTGTTGGACTGGACGATGCCGGGTCAGACGCTGCCGGATTGGGTGCTGCCACACTAGACATCGTTGAGTTAGACATCGCTGGATTGGAGGCTGCTAAATCAGGGATTTCGGGATTGGACATAATATTCTCGATTCTTTGGTTTAGTTATAGACATACAATAGCTTAGAACAAGCTTACGAACTGCCAGCCGTTTGACTGCAGTTTTGGTCTAATTCAGTTGGTCTAATTCAGACTGAATTCAAACACCTAAACCTAAGGTTAAAGCTTAAAGCTAGGCCCAAGATTAAACCTAAGCCTAAGGTTAAAGTTATGGGATCTGACCCCAAAAAACTGGATTTGTTGCTCAGCGACCTGCGGAGTATCTTGGAAGCCGACAGAGTTCGCACCGACTACCTAGAGCGTGCCCTCTACAGCAAGGACGCCTCGCTTTACAGCGGGGAAGACCCAACCGCCGTCTGCTTCCCCGAAACCACTCAGGAACTTGCCGATGTGGTGCGAATTTGCTCTGAGCACAACTGGCCTTTCGTAGCGCGGGGTTCGGGCACGGGTTTAGCTGGAGGCGCAGCCCCTCTGAGCCAGCCTTCCGTCCCCAACGCCGACTCCGGTCAAAAGGCGGCCACCGACACCCCCATAGCCGACACCACAACCAGCTACAACTCCCCCGTCCCCGTAGTCATCACCACCACCAAGATGAACCAAATCTTGTCGGTGGATGGCCCCAACCGCATTGCCTGGGTGCAGCCGGGTGTCCTGAATCTAGACCTTACTCGCCATGTTTCACATCTAGGCCTGCACTACGCTCCAGACCCTTCCAGCCAACAAGTCTGCTCCATCGGCGGCAATGTGGCCACCAACTCAGGCGGCCCGCACTGCCTGGCTTATGGAGTTACCTCCGCCCACGTCATCGCACTCAAAGTGGTGCTCCCTGACGGCAGCATCGCAACTCTCGGAAACGAAAGCCCAGAACCAACGGGATACGACCTGCGAGGCGCTTTCGTAGGAAGTGAGGGCACCCTGGGCATCGCGGCCGAAATCGCCGTGCGGCTGACTCCCAACCCGCCTGCTATCAAGACCCTGCTGGCGGTTTTTGACTCGGTCAGCGACGGCGCAGCCACGGTCTCAGGCATCATCGCCGCCGGGCTGGTGCCCTCGGCACTGGAGATGATGGACAACGCCGCCATTGGCATAGTCGAAGCCTTCACCCAAGCCGGCTTGCCCACCGATGCGGCTGCGGTCTTGCTGGTGGAACTAGACGGGCTGCCCGAGGGCTTGGCTCAGGACGAACAACTCATCAGGCAAGTTGCCGCCAGCCACAGCGTTCGTGAAATCCGCACCGCAGCTGACGCCCAGGAGCGAGAGCTGTTTTGGAAAGCACGCAAATCCGCCTTTGGCGCGGTCTCCCGCCTAGCTCCCGACTACTACCTGCACGACACGGTCGTGCCACGCACTCGTCTGGTTGAAGTGCTGGATGCCGTCTATGAGATTGCCAACCGCCACGGCCTCAAGGTTTGCAATGTCTTTCATGCCGGGGATGGGAATCTGCATCCGCTGCTGTCGTTTGACAGCCGACAAGATGGGGTGCTGGCGCGGGTTGCCTTGGCAGCAGACGAAATCGTGCGGGCTTCGCTGGCAGCCGGCGGTGTGCTGAGTGGCGAGCACGGTATCGGCATGGAAAAGCGAGATTATATGGGTTTGATGTTCACCGCAGCCGACCTGGCCGCCCAAGACAAACTGCGCTCGTGTTTTGACCAGAAGTCCTTGGCCAATCCTTTCAAGGTCATCCCCAGCGGCTCAGGCTGCGGGGACGTATCGGCACTCAGTTCTGGGGGTAAGACAACATCAGGCTCTGGCGAAGTGCCGGCGCTGAATTCCGAAGATGCGACACCGCTAAGCCCCACTGTGGCAATCAACAAACCAGTGCCCGAAGGAGCTTGGATTTGAAGCAACCAAATCAAGATCTGCTGAACTTCGCCGCAGAAATCGGTGCGGAAGATGAAATTGTCGTACGGGGAGGCAAGACGCAGTGGGAAGTGGGAGGGCTGCCCAGTAGTTCTGCCCGTGAGGTGAAAGCTCCCGCTGGAGTAAGGTCGTTTGAGCCTGAAGATATGGTAGTGCGCTGCGGTGCCGGCACCACCTTGGAAGAGTTAGCCCAAGTGCTGGGAGAATCTGGGCAGATGGTGCCTCTGGAGCGGCTTAGCGAAGCGCAAAGCGACAGCAAACCAACCAGCGCACAACCAACCATCGGGGGAACTCTAGCGGTGGGGCACAGCGGTTATCGCCGGCTGCGCTATGGGCCCATCAGGGATTTGCTGCTTGAGACAACTTTTGTAGACAGCGAAGGCCAGCTCATCCGCAGCGGCGGCCCTACCGTCAAGAACGTAAGCGGTTACGACCTTTGTCGCCTGATGGTTGGCTCCTTGGGAACACTGGGTTGCCTCGGAGAAGTCGTCTTGCGCTGCCACCCAATCCCGAAACGCAGTCAATGGTTTGCGACAAATGCCAACCCGTTTGCGCTGCTGGGGTTGCTGTGGCAGCCTTCCAGCATTTTGTGGAACGGCCGCCAAACGTGGGTGCTGCTTGAAGGGCACCCCGAAGACATCTCATCCCAAGCAGAGGCTAACGGTCTTGAAGATTGCGCCCCGCCCCACAACCAAGCAACTCAACCACACCAGCAGAGACCGACCTCATACCCACAGAAATTGACTGCTAGCTGGCAGAGATTCTCTCTTAATCCAGCAATTTTGCCTTCGCTGACCGACCACTTCAAAGCTGAGTCTTTTGTGGCCGAAGTCGGCGTCGGCGTCGTTCACCTGCCCAGCGACTTGCGAATGCCTAGAGAATTGCTGCCAATTGATGACGCCAGGTCGCTCACCTTGCAACGCAAAATAAAGTCCCGCTTTGACCCTCGCGGACGCCTGAACCCAGGGCGCAAAGTCTGGGATGAAAACAACTTGGCTGCCACAGCTAGCTCAGCGGCGGCTCCAGCATCGGCTGCGGTCAACTGACTTCCGCAACCAACAATATCAATGCCCAGAAAATAATGCCTAAAGCCGACCACTCCGCTGCCGCAGGCGAGTCCCCGACTTTTGCGATCGACCTCAAACTGGATGACACCCAGTTGGCTAGCTGCATCGCCTGCGGGTTGTGTCTGCCGCACTGCCCGACCTATCGGGTGACCAACGAAGAATATGCTTCCCCTAGGGGGAGGCTTGCGCTCATGTCTGCGGTTAATCAGTCGGCTTCAGCCAGTCAGTCGTTCGTTGAGCACATGGAAATGTGTGTGCTGTGTCTGGGCTGTGAAACTGCCTGTCCCGCGGGTGTGCCTTTCGGCCAGTTGATGGAACAAACCCGTGAGGCATTAGTGGATATCAAGCGGCAAGGGCAACGCCGGAAAGGGCGAGCAGGGCGCAAGGGGAAAGGGCGGCGGCGGAAGGAGCCAGCGGGACGAAAGCGGCAAGGGCGACGGCGCGGGGCGGGACAAGCCGGGCGGTGGCAGCAATGGAGTTTTAGACTGCTGGCACACCCGCGATTGTTAAGACTTAGTTTCGTGTTGCTGGGGGTGGCGCAGCGTTTAGGCATCGTGCGGTTAGCGCAACGCATTGGCATCGCCTCCCATGTAAAGCTGCCGAAAATCCCGCTTTGGCAACGGTCGCTGAGGCGTGCGAAATCAGCACATGCTGGTGATAGGGGGGCAGGTCATGGGCAGGTAGTTCAGGGGGATACCCGCGAGCAAACGGTTCAGGGACAGGAAGCCCGCGGGGAGGCAGCCAGTAAAGAGAGCGAGACGGCCAGCGAGGAGATGGCACTCACGGCTGAAACTGTCTGGCTGTTCACAGGCTGCGTGATGGATGCCATGATGCGCCATGTCCACTTGGCCGCACAAACAGCAGTGGAGGCAGTCGGAGGGCAGGTTGTCTTGCCAGGTGCGGGCGCATCTTGTTGCGGAGCCTTGCACCGCCACGCTGGTCTGCGGAGTCAAGCCGAAAAACTAGCCTTTCGCACTATGTCTGCTATGCCCGGCTCAGCACCGATTTTGGTGGATTCGGCTGGCTGCGGGGCCGCCCTGAAAGACTACGGCAGTTTGCTGGCCACTCAAGAAGCCGAAGCCTTTAGTGCCCGTGTGCAAGATATTCACGAGTGGCTTGCCACCAAGCTTGCGGACGGACAAGCGGGCAACCTAGGCGGTAACGGCCAAGGTGGCGCCGGGCGGGCGGGCAGTCAGGAGGCAGCCCGGCAAGGCGGAGCCGGGCGGGGCAAAACCGAGAAAAACAGCACAAAAGTTGCGGTGCTAGACCCCTGCCACCTGCGCCACGCACAAAAAACTCATCAGTCTGTCAGGCAAGTTTTGCAGACATCGCAGACGTTGCTGCCACACATCGAGCTAGTGGAGTTGGATGACGAGGGGCTTTGCTGCGGAGCAGGTGGGGCTTACTCCCTGACTCACCCTGAAACTGCCGCTGCCATCGGCCAACGTAAACAAGAAGCAATCCTGCGCAGCGGAGCCCAGGTGGTGGTGGCAGCCAACCCAGGCTGTCTGCTTCACCTGCAAGAAGACCTCCAGTCCCATAAGATACGCATCTGCCACCCCATAGAGCTTCTCAGCCAAAAAGTTGCTGGACGAACTTATGCTGGGCGAACTTAAAGGCTACGGCTTCTGCTTGACCAAAGGTTGCGACCCGCTAGCAAGCGTTTCTCGGATGGTTTCCTTGATCCTGGTTTCAGCAAAGGTTGCCAACTCATAAACTTCAGGGGCTTCCCAAATCGACTCCCCTCGCCCCTGAGCAAACTTTCGCCTAGCCGCCAAATTGATAATTCCCGCCTCCTCTAGTTGATCCACCACCCTGAACACAGTCGGGGCTGAAGCTCCTATCCCTTCCCTCAGCTGAGCCAAGGTGAACGCAGGAGTGTCAGCTATCCAAAACAAAGCGGCGTGCAGAAAAGTGTTTTCGTGCGGG
>JAPYNY010000005.1 GCA_028283145.1 Candidatus Hopanoidivorans cymbastelae | reverse complement strand
TAAATTCATAGTTTCCCACAATGCTGCGGTTTGGGCCAGGCGCCGAGAGACAACCAGAGAGGTATTGGAAGGGCTGTCTCAAGGCGATACGGTGGAAGGCAAAGTAGTTGAGTTAGCCGACTTTGGGACGTTTATTGACATCGGCGGCGTCAGGGGGTTGCTGCACCGCAAAGAAACGGCTTGGAATCATGGGCCAGACCCAGGCAAGCTCTTTGATGTGGGCGACAGCGTAACTTGTCTGATAGCCAAAATCAATCTTGACAAGGGGCAGGCTCTGCTTTCACTTAAGACCGGGGAAAATCCGGTCAAGCATGTCCAAGTTGGCCAGATCTTGAAAGGGCGGGTTGACCGGTTGGCTTACTCAGGTGCCATCGTAGCTTTAGACCCTGAGAGTTCTGCCAATGGCGAAAGCCAGGAAGCCGCAGACCAGGCCGCTGCTGGCCATGAAGCCTCAAACCAGGCAACTACAAACCAGGCAGAAGAAAAAGACCAGGCAACCGCCACAGAAATCAGCCACAAGTGCCAACTTTTCGGGTATCTGCCGGTGGAGGAGATGGCTGAAAACACTGTCAAACAGCCGCAGAGGCTGGTTGTCCCAGGCGACGAGGTGACGGTGAAGGTAATCAACTTGGACAAGAAAAAAGCCCGAGTTGACCTGTCAATTATTGAAGCCATAATCCCAGCAGAACTTCTGGTGGGCTAGGTCGTTCTTGGGCCGGATTCCGCGGGTGTCGGTGGGCTAGGCGTGTTTTGTGCTGCCGGCCCACGCCTGCTATTCCTACTCGCGCCCGCTATTCCCACTCAATAGTGCCAGGTGGTTTTGAAGTAATGTCGTAAGCCACGCGATTTATGTGTGGCACTTCGTTGATGATGCGGTTGGACATCTTGGCTAGCAACTCAGAGTCCAGTCTGGCCCAGTCGGCGGTCATGGCATCTTCACTGGTTACAGCCCGAATGACAATCAGGTGCGCATAGGAACGCTCATCACCCATAACTCCCACCGTGCGCACATCCGGCAACACCGCAAAATACTGCCAAATTGCCCCGTCGGGATGCGCCCGCTGAATTTCTTCACGCACTATGGCATCGGCTTGCTGCAGCAGAGCCACCTTTTCGGCTGTGACCTCCCCAATCACACGCACTGCCAAGCCTGGGCCTGGGAAGGGCTGGCGATGCACGATTTCCCAAGGCAGTCCCAGGGCCTCTCCAACTTGGCGGACTTCATCCTTAAACAAGCGGTCAAGCGGCTCAATCAGTTCAAATTTCAAATCGTCAGGCAACCCGCCAACGTTGTGATGGCTCTTGATTTTGGCGGCATGCTGCGTGCCTGACTCAATCACATCGGGATAAAGCGTGCCCTGCACCAAGAAATCCGCCTCGGTCAGCTCGCTGGCGGCTTCCTCAAAGACTCTGATAAAAAGCTCTCCGATGATGGTGCGCTTAGTTTCAGGGTTGGTCACCCCCTGAAGTTTTGTCAAAAAGCGCTCTCCAGCGTCAATATGAACCAGCTCAGCCCCCATATTGCGCTTGAATGTCTCAGCCACTTGCTCGCCTTCGCCTGCCCGCAACAGCCCAGTGTCAACAAACACGCAAGTCAGCCGTTCGCCCAAAGCTCTGTGAGCCAGCGCTCCTGCCACTGCTGAGTCCACCCCACCTGAGAGGCCGCAAATAGCTTGCTTGCTTGGGCCGACCTTTGACTTTATGGAGTTGATGGATTCTTCAATGATGGAATCCAATGTCCAGTTGGGCGCACAGCCGCAGACGTCATGGACAAAGCGCTCGATGACCGACTTGCCGTTGGGCGTGTGGGCGACTTCAGGGTGGAACTGCACTCCGTAAATGGCCTGCTCAGGGTTTTCAAAGGCAGCCACCGGGGAATCAGCGGTGGATGCGGTGATGAAACAGTTGGCCGGTGCTTGTGTAATTGCATCAAAGTGGCTCATCCAGACAGGTTGTGTGTCGGTGAGGTTGCGCAGAAGCTGCCCGCTGGAGTGAAGTTTCAAGTCGGTGCTTCCGTATTCGCCGCGCCCGCTTCGGTTGACGGCGCCTCCCAGGTTGTGCGCCAGCAGTTGCGCGCCGTAGCAAATGCCTAAAATTGGAATGCCTAGTTCATAGATTTCTGGGCGCAGCATAGGGGCCTGTGCTACATGCACCGACTTGGGCCCGCCGCTCAGGAGGAGCCCTTTGACTGCGATTGACTGGCCGTCCTCCAGCGTGTAGCTGGTAATCTCTTCGGCTGTTATGCGACAGGAGACAATCTCGCTGTAGACGCCTGCTTCTCTGACTTTTCGGGCGATTAGCTGGGCGTATTGGGCTCCAAAATCCACCACCAGAACAACGCCGTGCTGAGCCGTGGCATTCTGCTGTTGTGCTGAGTTGGTAATGAGCGCGGCAGGCACGGCGGGCCTTTAGGTTTGCGACTGTGGAGTTAGGCAGAAAGTGGCACTACAAGTCTGAGCTAGCAGGCGATGCGCCACCAGACGACAAAGCCAAAGCCGGCGACGAACGGGTTTATCGCCCCTCAAAGTCGGCCGGCCTGCCTTCCAGCAGCGACATCACCCCTTCTTTGCGGTCGTGCGTTTGGGCTATCAAGGCTGAGGTCATGGCTTCTTCTCCGAAGGCCGTCAGCATGTCGCTGTCCAAAGAGCGGCGATACAAGCGCTTGGCCTGTCCCAAGCTGCGGGTCGGGCCAGTGGCTAGCTTGTGAGCCAACTCAGATGCTGTAGCCTCAACTTGGTCGGCTGGCACCAATCGGTTGATGCAACCCCAACGGGCCAGATCCTTGGAGGTGTATCGTTCTCGCAACATGGCTATCTCATTCAGAGCGTGAAACGGCAGGATGCGTGGCAAGAAATACGGGTCTCCGGCATGGGGGATCATGCCCCGCGCGGCAAAGACATGAATCCAGCGGGCGTCTTCGGCTGCCACCACCAAGTCTGCCAGCAGAGCCAGCATCCAACCTGCCCCAGCCACTGTGCCGTTCACAGCCGCCACTACGGGTATTTCCAACTCCCAGTACACCCTGAAAAGATCGCGGAAGATATTGGTGGCAGGTCGGTAGTCCAACAGCAAGGAGTCCTCCGCAGCCCCAGCCGAGCCCGCACCGCTAGCACCAGGGCGCAGGTCTGCCCCCGTGCAAAAAGCCCTGCCTGAGCCGGTAATCACGATAGCTCTGATTTGCTGGTCGGCATCTGACTCCCACCAGATGGATTTCAAGTCTTCCAGCATCTCCAGGTTGATGCCGTTGCGGTCATCGGGGCGGTTCAGCCTGACCCAAAGCACCCCTTCGTGTTGTTGCAGCAATAAAGTGCCAGAACTGGAAGGGGTGGGCGAGTCAGGGGCGGCGGTTGAACTGGAGACGGCGTGGTCAGGTGCGGCGTGGCTCGCTGCGGATTTTTCGTTGTCGGTCATAGTTGAAAGGCTAGCTATGACTTGGCGGAGGTACGGCAGAAGCTGAAGGAAGTTTGCGCCAGCCAGCCCAAATCAGGCGGCCATGTCGGCCACAAAGCTGGCGATGTCTTCCATAGCGTTCACGGCTTCGGGAAAGACTGGGTAGCCATGCTGCCAGACATGGGGCATGCCGTCAAAAATCTTCAGCCGCACTTCAACTCCTGCGGCCTGTGCAGCGGCTGCCAGATTGCGGGCATCGTCTTCCAAAACTTCAATGCTGCCTGCCTGGATGAGCAGCGGCGGGAGTCCGTTCCAATCGCCGAACACGGGAGATGCATAAGGGTGCTTTGGGTCTTGGCCCGCCAGATAGATGGCAGCTGCCTCCTCAGCCAACTCCTTGGAGAATAGGAAATCGGTTTGGGAGTTGGTCGTAAAGCTGTCGCCCGAATTGGTGAGGTCTGACCAAGGCGACAAGCTGGCACATCCAGCCGGCAGCGGCAACTCTGCGTCACGAATAGCCAGCAGCAGGGCTGGTGCCAACCCGCCTCCGGCTGAATCACCAGCAAGAACTATTCTGCTGGGCGCAACCTGCTCCAAAAGCCAGCGGTAGGCACACAGAGCATCGTCCATAGCTGCCGGGAAAGGATTTTCAGGTGCGAGGCGGTAGTCAACCAGCAAGACTTTGGCGCCGCAGGTTTTGGCCAAGTGAGAGCCAAAAGGCTGCCATGCGGCGGCTGAGCCGATGCGATATCCCCCACCGTGGAAATAGCAGACAACCGGGCAGTTGTTGTCGCTAGAAATTTCCTCAGGCATAACCCAGATTGAAAAAACTCCGTCGGCGTCGGCAGGTTGTGCTATGGTTCCATCAGCCAGCGGGCGCTGTCCCAGCATTTTGTCAATATGTTCGCGCCGGTCTTGCTCTGTGGTGAACTCGGGGGGCGGGTTTTCTGCTGCAGCCTTGGCCATGGCTGCCTGATAATCCAGAAATTCTTGGCTTGGCATGTTACTAGTTTAGGAAAAGCTCAGCCCTGTTTTTTGGTCTACCGCTTGATCGTTGACCGCTAGGTCCCTGAAGCAAAGATATGTTTTCTACTGCCAAAACTTGCTTATCTGGAATTTTCTGTGCGGTAATGGTGGCGGCACCCGCGCAGGGCCAATGCATCGCCGGCGTATTTTTGGCAAAGTTGCAGGTAGGCGGGTTGTGTCGGGGCTTCCGCGTTAGTGCTGATAGTAGAGCTAGCAATAGAGTTGCTTTCACTGGTTGACGGAGTATCCGATCGATTAGCTGCCCCTGGGTCAAGTATGTTTCGGCTTTGTTCTCTGCCCTCGCTAATAGCTCTGCTCACCGCTTCGCCAGTGCTTTCCAGCTTTTCAGGGGCCAAGTAATTCGGGTAAATGACTTGCGTCCAAGCGATGATAAAAACCACCAGCAAAACCAGCAAGAACACCATTACTTTCATAGTTGTATTGTCGGATGAAGAGCTGCTTCAGGAGTGTAGCAGGTTTAGTGGCGGGGGTTGTTTAAGCGGTGGGAGCAGTTCTAGCAGAGGGTTAGCCGTGTAATAGCCTTAAGCAAATCAGCTATAGCATCCGTGTTTGAGTATTTTCTGCCTCTCCGGTCAGAGGATTGACCATAGGCGGAATCCAAGGTGGTCTGGCAGGGGAAGTTTCAAAGTGCTGTTCCATTGACCAAAAGTGCAAACGTGGATATTCTTGCGCTCCTACCGAAATTTTTCCCAACTCAGCAGCGGTTCTCATGGCTGTAGCAGAGGTGAGTTTTTCCAAAGTAATCAAGATTCCCACAGCAGCATTTCGTGATGTGATTTCATTAGCGAAAGACCTTACGTGGTCGGGTGTGCATTTACCCCCTTTGACCTGAGCGATCACAAGTTCTGAGTTGTGATTGTCTGGTTTAGTGACTAGATATCCACGACCATCAATTCCGCCATCGGCTACTTGCTTTTCATTCGGGGCCAAGCCACGAATTAGCGATACTGCCCATTTTTCAAAATCGAAAGGATTTTCTGAGGCCAGTTTTCTGGCTGCTGCCATATCGTTAGGAATTCCGGAAACTGGAATCCGCAAACCAGGAAAACGCTCATCCTTTATGAGATTTACAGCTAGAGGCGTTATATCAATTCCAAGCCATTGTCTGTCAAGGTTGTGAGCTGCTTCAAGAGTTGTGCCGCTTCCGCAAAATGGATCAAGCACCAAGTCGCCTTCATTACTGGATGCATTGATTATTCGCCTTAGCAGTTCTACTGGCTTTTGGGTAGGGTAACCCAGTTTTTCTTTTGAAAAGCTCATAATCATTATCGAATTGAGATCATCATTTTGTGAGCAGTTCCAAGTATCTTCTATGGGGATTCCTTTTCCAGTGGGCTCGCTGCCGTCTCGTCTTCTATAGCCTTCTGGGTATGGAATATATTCTTTATTGAATAGTTTTGTGGCCTCTGGTGATTTAACGTAGTAAAGGATTGTGTCGTGATTGCGAATCCACCCTCGCTTCTGTGTTTTAAACCCGCTTACCCAGCCAATTCGCCAAATTATTTCGTTTCTGAAGTTGGAATCCCCAAAAATGGTATCCAAGGCAACCTTCAGGTAGTGGGATGCTGTGGGGTCGCAATGGAGGTATAAGCTTCCAGTTGGCTTGAGAATCCTGTGGAATTC
>JAPYNY010000049.1 GCA_028283145.1 Candidatus Hopanoidivorans cymbastelae | reverse complement strand
GCCGTTTTCTGCGACCATGTCAGCCAACTGCTCTGGTTGGATTGAAGCGTTTGCCTCCATAAGCTCATTTTAGATGCTGCTGTTGCTGCCGGGCTGCCTGATGGAGTGCCAGAATTAGACCCGCGGAGCGAGCGGTGGTAAATCAGTGTGGCTTCTAAAGTCAAATTAGATTAAAGTAAGAATACCTTCCATTCCAGCGGGCGAGACCCAGCCCAGCGCACAGAATTTAGAAGGAGGCTGAACTTGACTAGCAAAATTTCCATCCCTGTGATTGACATTTCGGATGCTCTGCGAGTGCAGCCTGGCTTTGGCAAGCAGCCTGAGCTTGAAGCTGTGGCACAAGCAATTGACGATGCGTGCTGTGAGGTTGGATTTTTTGCCATAACAGGCCATGGAATCAACCAGAAAATCATTGGCGACGCCTGGAATGCTGCCGCGGCTTTCTTTGACCTGTCGCTGGAAGAAAAACTTTGTGTGCCCACACCTACTCCACAGCATGCCTACGGCTACTCGCCAATGACGGCTGAAACGCTGGCCAGGTCGCTTGGGGACGACTCGCTTCCAGACTTGAAGGAAAGCCTTTCCATCGGCCCACTGGAGTTGCCCCCTGAAATTCCCCTCGAGGCCAAAGGCCTGCTAGCGGAAACAGACTGGCCCGCCAAGCCAGCCAAGTTGCGCCCCGCCTGGGAACGTTACTTCGCTGAAATGTCTGAGCTGTCGGCACGGCTGCTCAGCATAATGGCTGTTGCTCTAAAGCTGGAGCCGACTTATTTTGAACCGATGTTGCGCTATCACTCCAGTGCTTTGCGGGCGGTCAATTATCCCCACCTCGCCAAACTGCCACAGCCGGGACAGCTCAGAGCCGGTGCGCACACCGACTACGGCACTTTGAGTATTCTGACTTTTGGTGGCGCGGCTGCCGGGTTGGAGATCAGAATAGGTGAAAACTGGACCGCCGTCCCCCACATTTCTAACAGTTTTGTGGTCAACTTGGGTGATATGATGGCACGTTGGACTAACGACCGCTGGGTCTCAACGCTTCACAGAGTGGTGCTGCCGCCCAACTTAGCTGAGGCAGCGGAGACTAGTGAGACGGCGGAGCTTGGTGTGCCAGCCGAGGAAGGTGAGTCCGTGGAGGTCGGTGAGCCAGCCCCACCCACAGAACCGCCTTCAAATCGCAGACAGAGCTTGGTGTTCTTTCACAACGCAGCTTGGGATGCGGAAGTGAAATGCATTCCAACCTGCCTCAAACCGGGTGAGAAGCCGAAATACGAACCAGTGTTAGCTGGGCCTCACTTATTATCTAAATTCGCCAGCACGGTTGGGGACTATTAAGTCGGGGTAAGTCGAGTAAGTCGGGGGCAAATAAATATCGGGGACTGGTAAATCAAACCCCCACCGGTCAAAGCCGCACCCGCCTGACTATCAGCAGCCAAGTCAGCACTGCGCTCAACCCCACCAGCACGAGCGATTCCAAACCAGCTTGCGCAAAGGCCAACTCCTCCGCCGCAGCCCAAATTCTGATTGACAGGGTGTCAAATCCAATAGGGTGAAGCAGCAGCGTGATGGGCAACTCCTTCATGGTTGATAGCAGAACCAAGCCCCCGCCAGCCAGCAAGCCCGGCGACATCAGCGGCAAATCAACTGTCGCAAATCGCCGCAGTCTGCCAGCCCCTAAGGTGTGCGAAACTTCCTCCAGTTGCTGAGGCATAGTCTCCACTGCCGTTTCGCTCACGCGGGTGGCTTGAGCGCCAAAATGCAATGAATATGCCAGCACCAGTAACGGCAGCGATTGGTAGAAACCCACCAGCGGGCTCCTGAGCACCCAAAACACAAACGCCAGCGCAATCACCAGCCCTGGCAGGCCAAATCCAGCTAACACCAAGCTTGAACAAACCGCCCCAAGTCTGGAGCGATAGCGTGCCGTCAGCCGGGCCAACGGCAACAGCGCAAAAACTGTTACCAGCGCCGTAACCACACCGATGAATAAAGTGTTGCGGGCAGGCTCCCAGATGCCGTCAAAACTGAGTACCAGCGGGCCGGTGATGCGCCCGCGGTTGAGGAAACCCCTCACCACCCAATAACCCATCACCACCAGCGGGCCAACCAGCGCAATCCCTAACCAGCCAGCCACAACTGCGGTTGTCGGCCAGCGCCAGCGGCCCAAGGCTTGTCTGTAAGCCACGTCCCCGCTGAGGTGGCCTTCTTCCGACAGACCACGTCCTGAAATTATCCGCTCAGCAAAAATCACCATGAATGCCAGCACTGCCAGAACCAGTCCATGCGCTACCGCGGTAGGTGGGTCAAACAGACGGTTGTCAAAAATAGACCGGGTGAGGGTGAGGTAGCGCAACAGCGAGGGAACTCCAAAATCGCTTATGGTGTAGAGAAATACCAGCAGGCTGCCTGCTGAAATGGCCGTCCAAGTTTGCGGCAGCACCACAGTGGCAAACATTTCCAGCGGACGGCGCCCCAGCAACCGGGCACTTTCCTCAAATGTGGCTGGGAGAGTTGACAGGCGAGCTTGCACCGGCAGATAGACATACGGATAGGTGAAGAAGGTCAAAACTGCCCACGCTCCCCAGAAGCCATAAACAGAAGGCAGGCTATGAATTCCCAAAGGCGAAAGCAATTCTTCCAAAAAACCGCCCTTGGCGAAGCCCGCAATCAAGGCGTAGGCGCCGACAAAGGATGGAAATGCCAACGGCAGCGGAGCCGCAATAGCCCAGACTTTGCGGGCCGGCAAATCGGTGCGCACCACCAGCCAAGCCAGCCCTGTGCCAACAACCGCAGCCGATAGTGCTACAGAAATACCCAGCAGGAAAGTATTGCGAAGCGGAACTAGGGAGTTGGCAAAGTTGTCATCCCAAGAGACACCCAAGTCAAGCGCCTGGAATAGGATATAGCCGAAGGGCGCCACAAAGATGACAGCCAGCAGAATGCTCCAACCTGCCATCCCCAGATACAAGCCCCGCCCGACAGAACTGGCATGAGTTTGAAAGTAGTGCGACTTGCCGTGCGACTTTTTGACACTGGTCACGGGCGGCTTGGCTGTCTGCAACTTGGCTGACTATAGGTGAAACGCCTACGGTTCGGATGCCCGCAGCTGTGATGCCCGCGAGTCAGTTCGTCTTACTCGACTTGATCTTTGACAAAAGCCGTAGCAGGCGGGCCGACATAGCACAACTCCACCTTGGAGCCGTGGTCAAACTGCGGCGACGAACCGGGCAAAAGCACCTTGAGAACGCAATCATCCGCCAGACGAACGGCATACATAGTGTCGTGGCCGTGGTATTCAACTAGCTCCACCGTGCCAAACCCAGTGCTGACTTCCGCGCCCGCCTCCGCGCTGCCGTCGTTGTCGCTGCCGCTAGGCAGCATTTCCAAGTGCTCAGGGCGTATCAGCACGTCAGCTTGGCTGCTGGTATACTCCTCATCCAGCTGAATGGATCCCAGGATGGTTTGAGCGGATGCGCCACAAACGCTAGCAGGCAACATATTGGCCTGCCCGACAAACAAACCCACCCAGCGCGAAATGGGTTTGCTGTAAAGCACAGAGGGTCGGTCGTGCTGAACGATGCGCTTGTCTGCCATCACCACAACTTCTTCACCGATTACAAAGGCTTCTTCCTGGTCGTGCGTTACAAAGACCGCGGTGGTGCCCAAACTGTGGAGCAGCTCGTGAACTTCGGTGCGCACTTCCACCCGCAGGGAGGTGTCAAGACTGGCAAACGGCTCGTCAAACAAAATGACTTCAGGCTTGGGGACGAGTGCCCTGGCAAGAGCCACCCGCTGCTGTTGACCACCTGAAAGCTGATGTGGACGACGATGCTCCAGCCCCTCCAACTCGACTAGCGCAATGGCCTCTTCAACTATCTTCTGCTGGCGTTTCTTGCGCTCACCGAAACTGCGACCGCCTAAACCGTAGGCGACGTTCTTGAACACAGTCATGTGGGGGAAAAGCGCCAGGTCTTGGAAAACCATTCCAATCCGGCGGTATCTGACATCCACAAATGTGCCAGGGCCGGTGAGCTGACGACTGCCACTCCAAACTTCGCCTGAATCGGGGCGGTCAAGTCCAGCGATTATCCGCAGCATGGTGGTCTTGCCGCAACCACTTGGGCCAAGCAGCACTACCGTAGCAGCCCGGGGAACTGAAAACGAAATGTCCTCCAAGACGATTTCATCACCGAAAGATTTAGTGATATTGCGCAAGCAGAGCATGGGCAACTCTGAGTTGTCTGCTGCTGTGCTGCTTTGGGCGAACGTGCTGGCAAGGGCTGTCTCAGCTACGGTTGCAGAAGAAGTAACCGTGGACATGATAATAATATGTTAGCTGTAGTTAACAAGAAATGCCAACCTAGGTTTCCAAAGCTACTGCTTTATTCCGCTGTCTTCAATTAGCTCTACCGTGCGGAGCAGTCCGCCACCTAGTTCCTGCCAGTTCAGTGCCGCCGTTGTGAGTTCCGGCAAAGGAGGCAAATCATCTGGCAAGGCCGGGGCAGCATTTCCAAGTGGGTATTCCTTGAGTGCGCTGCCAAAATATGCCTGACCTTCAGACGACAGCAAGAAGCTGATCAACTGCTCAGCAGTAGCAGGAGCGTCAGATTGGTTCAGCACAACTGCGCCCGTGGCGATCACCAGAGAACCGATGTCATCAGGTGCAAAGTAGTGATTGACGCCTGAAGCGTTTGGCTCTTCGTCCAGCACTCGCAGCAGATAATAGTGATTTACCAAACCCATATCCACTTCGCCACGAATCACAGCATCTACAATGGCGGAGTTCTTAGGGTAGTTGGGCGAGTTATTGCTGGCCATGCCCTTTAACCACTGTTCAGCCACCTCATCACCTTGGTTGATGCGCATGGCAGTGACGAAATCCTGAAATGAGCTGTTTTCCGGGGCGATGCCCACACGACCAGAATACGAAGGGTCGGTCAAATCAAAAACTGAGGACGGCAGATCAGATACGTCCACGATTTCTGGGTTGTACACCAAGACACGTTGGCGCCCGGTGAAGCCAACCCAGGTTCCATCTGCTGGGCGAGAATCCTCAGGCAACAAGTTGAGCACCGAGGCAGACAGTGGGCGCAGATGGCCTTCACCGTTGAGAAATCCAATGGCGCCTGGACTCTGGGAGATGAAAACATCAGCTGGCGTGTTGGAGCCTTCGGTGTCTATCAGCAAAGCCAAATCAGCTGAGTTGCCGTAGCGCACATTGACCTTGATGCCAGTTGCGTCTTCGAATTGTTGAATGATGGGGCCGATGAGGTTTTCGTTGCGTCCTGAATAAAGGGTGATAGAGCCTGCCGTGCCGTCTTGGCTGCTGGAGTCATTGTCGTCGCCGCAAGACGCCAAAAATGCAAAAGCCACTAATGGAATGGCTAGTGCCAGCAAGAGTTTTAATTTGTTCATTTATTTTCCCTTTCCTAGTCTTTGACGGACTGGTTAAAAATTTATGTTAGCCATACTTAACAAAAAATGTCAATCTTAATTGGCAATTGGCCTGCTGGCAGATTTTGCCATTGGATTTTAGGGGATTTTAGGGGCCGACCATGGAGTGTGTCCGGCGGCAGAACAAACTGAAAGCAGGGCGGAACAAGTTGGGTTGGCAGCAAAATATCTCTCAACAGGTGGGAGGCTGTGTTGAGCCAGACTTTGGGCTGGGAAAAGCCCCTGAGTTGGGAAACTCCCCGAAATCTAAAAAATCAACTCAAGTCTCTAGCCGTCAGATCAAGCTTCAAGCCGCCCAAGCTTCAAGTCGCCAATTCAAGCTTCTAGCTGCTCTAAAACTTCCGGCAACTGTTTGATTGAATCAATCGCGGTGTAGTCGTCTGGATTTAGAAAGCCTTCAGGAACTTGCTCCAACGCCCAGATAGTCGGATATTTGATGTGGATGGCACGAGCGCCCAACTCCAAGGGAGGCGCAATGTCGGAACGCAAGGAATTCCCCACCATCACAAACTTGTCGGGCTTTACGCCGTTCCTGACTAAAACCCTTTGGTAGGTTGATACATCTTTTTCAGCCACAATTTCCACACTGTCAAAATATGGTTGCAAGCCTGAGCGGGCAATCTTGGCTTCTTGATTCCACAGGTCGCCCTTGGTGATGACCAAAACTCGATACCTCTCAGCCAGCAGTGGCACCACAGTCTCAACTCCATCCAGCAAATCCACCGGATGTGTCAGCATTTCCTTGCCCCAGTTGATGATCTGATGAATGTCATAAGCGGATATGCGCCATCGCGTTGTGGCAATGGCCGTTTCAATCAACGAAAGCGTGTAGGCCTTCACACCATAGCCGAACAACTCCAAGTTAGAACGTTCTTTAGACTCCAGCACTACGTCAATAGAACCTTCGTCTAAGTCGCCGGCGATGTATTGCTCCAAAAGACGACGAAACCTAGAGGAAATATCCATGAACATCCGTTCATCATGCCACAGTGTGTCGTCAGCATCCAGACCGATGACTTCAATCTCTGACATGGTGGGTAATCCTATGACTTGATACTATTACATCTGGCTAAGTTATGCTGGCGCACCTGAAATTTCCAGGTCAGTCAGCCACCCGCTTCATTCAACCAAAGCTCGCCCGCTCATTCAACCAAGTGGACGTATCCAGGCTTGATTATCTTGTTGATGATGTCCAGTCTCTCATCAAAGGGTATGAAAGAGCTTTTGGCAGCGTTGATAGTCAGCCAGCGAATGTCCGCCCAAGTCCAGTCAAAGGCCTCGGCACATTTGGCCAACTCTTTAGACACCGATGTGTTGCTCATCAGACGGTTGTCGGTGTTGACCGTCACACGATACTGCATGTCCCGCAGCAGCCCGATGGGGTGGGTGGCTATGGATTCCGCCGCACCCGTGTGGACATTGGACGTTGGGCAAAGCTCCAGCGGCAGACGGCGGTCGCGCACATAGGCCGCCAGTCGCCCCAACTGGACACTCCCGTCTGGCTGGGTGTGGATGTCGTCAATGATACGCACGCCGTGCCCCAGCCGCTCAGCCCCGCAATACTGAACCGCCTCCCAAATAGAAGGCAAGCCGAAACCCTCCCCGGCATGAATGGTGAAATGGAAGTTGTTGCGTTGGATGCAGTGAAAGGCATCTAGATGCCGGGTGGGAGGATTGCCTGCTTCTTCGCCGGCGATGTCAAACCCCACCACTATGTCGTCTCGCCAGCGCACCGCTAGCTCGGCTATTTCCAGTGAATGCGCCGCCGTGCGCATGGCTGTCAGCAACACGCCAATGCGAATAGGCAGGTGAGCTGTAGCTTCCTTGAAGCCCGCAACCACCGCAGCTACAACTTCGTCTTGAGTCATGCCGCGCTCGGTGTGCAGCTCAGGGGCAAAGCGGATTTCAGCCAGCACTACACCATCTGCGTGCAGGTCTTCGGCGCATTCGCGGGCAACTCGGCTCAGAGCTTGTGGCGTTTGCATAACTCCCACAGTGTGGGCAAACGTCTCCAGATAGAGGTCTAGATTGCGGCGGTTGGCGCCGCGCATAAGATGGCGTTCTAGCTTTTGAGGGTCTTGCGTGGGAAGCGCGTCATAACCTGTTTGCCGGGCCAGATCGATAACGGTTTGGGGGCGCACGCCTCCGTCAAGGTGGTCATGCAGCAAGACCTTCGGAACGCTACGAATCTCTTCGTGAGTGGGGACAGCCATAAACCAAGGCTAACAAACCCTACGCGCCTACCCTGCTACCCTGTCTAAGACTAAGGGTGACAGCACAGGTGGCCGGGGGGTGATGGAATAACTGCCTTCCAGGGCTTCGATGGCAGGAGCAAACAGATCTGAGTTGCTGGTGTGGAGGGTAAAGAGTTTTGCGCCAGCCTGGATTTGGTCGCCTGGTCTGGCATGCCAGACTACGCCAGCAGCAAAATCCACTGGGTCTTCCTTGCGACTTCGGCCAGCTCCCAGCCGCCAAGCCGCAATCCCCACCGAGTAGGCATCTAAATCGCTCAAATAGCCGGATTCGGTGGCGAGGACTTCTTCGGTCTCTTGGGCGTTGGGCAAAGCAGCTTCAGGGTCGCCTCCCTGGGCTTGGATCATCTTGCGCCAAGCGTCCATGGCCAACCCAGAATCAAGTATTTGCTCAGGGTCGGCATCCAGCCCAGCCAAGGCAACCATCTCTTGTGCCAAAGCCAAGGTCAGCTCACGCACATCGGCTGGGCCGTCGCCGACTAGCACTTCTACGGCTTCGGCAACTTCAACGGCATTGCCAGCAGTGTTGCCCAGTGGGACAGCCATGTTCGTCAACAAGGCTGTGGTGGCAACTTGGTGTTCGGCACCCAACTGAACCATTGCTTCGGCCAGCTGGCGAGCTGATTGGTGGTCTTTCATGAAAGCCCCAGAGCCCACCTTGACGTCCAACACCAAATTGGCTGTGCCTTCGGCGATCTTCTTGCTCATGATTGAACTGGCGATGAGCGGGATGGACTCAACCGTGCCAGTAACATCCCTCAAGGCATAGAGTTTGCGGTCGGCTGGGGCTAGACCTGCTCCAGCCGCGCAAATGACAACTCCGATTTCATCCAGTTGGGTGATTAATTCCTGGTTGCTGAGCTGTGCCCGCCAACCTGGGATAGATTCCAGCTTGTCCAGAGTGCCTCCGGTGTGCCCAAGCCCGCGCCCCGACAACTGCGGCACGGCTGCTCCGCAAGCCGCTACCAGGGGCGCCAGAATAAGCGAGATTTTGTCGCCGACTCCGCCTGTGGAGTGCTTGTCAACCGTGGGAGCGCCGACAGCAGACAAATCCAGCCTCTCCCCTGATTCAATCATGGCAGCTGTCCAAACGGCCAGTTCAGTAGGCATCATGCCACGCAGACGAATAGCCATCAGCAACGATGAGGCTTGCTCATCCGGGATGTCGCCATTGGTGTAGGAGGAGATGAACCAATGTATTTGGTCGTCGTCCAGACGTTGACCTTGGGCTTTGGCTGCCAGCAGATCTTGCATACTGAAGCTGGGGGACGCACTGGCGGTGGCGGCGGACACCTCGGCACTAGCCGCTCTGGGGGTTTCCGCTGTGGCATCCTCAGCCCCAGACGCACTGGAACTTTCCAAAAAAGGCGGCGGGGTGGGCAAGTCTTCAATTGTGAAAGCGCCTGGCAATAGTTCATCTATGGTGTGGCTTTCATTCACGACTAGATCCTTGCCACCGGCTTCGCGTAGCAATTGCCGACAGCGACCACAAGGTGTCAGCGGGGTGCCTTCCCCATCCACACAAGCCAAGGCAATCAAACGCCCTCCCCCAGAAACATGGAGAGCGGAAATCAACGCGCACTCAGCGCAAAGTGTCAAACCTAGCGAAGCATTTTCAACATTGCAACCAACCACCACTCGCCCATCTTCTACCACCGCAGCAGCCCCAACCTTCAGCCCAGAAAATGGAGGGTAGGCCCGTTGCGCTACATCATGGGCTCGGCGATAAAGTTCTGTCCAATCAACGGAGGGCTTCACTGTTGGCTGAGGGCTTCACTGTTGGCTTTGGCTTGCGGTTTCTTCAAGTTCTTGCGAATTTTCCATGGCAGCATATGTTTCATAGTCTTCGCTGGTGTCTTCAAGGTGCTCAAATTCGATCACGCCAAGCTCGGTGAAACGGTCTCGCAGCCAGCCATCGGCAGCATCCAGCAGACCCAGCTTGCGACAGTTGGGAACAATCCTGGAGAACAGCAACTGCTGAAAAGTCAGCTTTTCCATTGGCAGTGCCAGGAAAATCTCCACCATCTGCTTGGACGGCACACCCAGTCGCTCCCAAACTTCCTGCGCCAAGAATCTGTCGCGCATTCGCAGGGCTGCTTCGTAGGCAAAGACTTGGCGCTCTCTGATTTCGGCAGCAGTGAGCTCTTGATAGAACTCTTGCAGACTGATGACCCCGAAGGCCACATGGCGGGCTTCATCAGCCATGACATAGCGCAGCAGTTGTTTCAGCAGCGGTTCAGCCGTCAAGTTGCGCATAAAGCCGAAAGCAGCCAAGGCCAGCCCCTCAACCATGATTTGCATGCCTAGGTAGGTCATGTCCCAACGGCTGTCCTCAATGATGTCGTCTAGCAGCAGCCGCAGGTGGGGATTGATGGGATAGGTATTGCCGATTTTTTCATTCAGGTATTTGCCGAAGACCTCCACATGGCGGGCTTCATCCACAACTTGCGTGGCAGCGTAGTATTTGGCATCTATCCAAGGCACTGTCTCTACGATTTTGCCGGTGCAGACCAAAGCCCCCTGCTCGCCGTGGAGGAATTGGCTCAGGCGCCAAGCCACAACTTCGGTGTTGAATTTTGCCCAGTCGTCATCCTGCCATTTTCGCACTGGGGAGCCAGGGCCTGACAAGTCTTCAATAGTGGGAGGCACGTTTTCTACCGGCAGCAAAATGTTTGTAGGGTCAACCTCGATTGACCAATCAAGGTCGGTTTCGGCATTCCACTGAGAGCGTTTGGCTTTTTCGTAGAGCTTCTCCAGCTTGGGCCGCGCTCCCTTGGAGTAATCCCAAGTGAATAAAGTGTCGGCATTATTGACCATTTCGTGAATGGTGCTCAACTCGCCCGCGTTGAATTGCGCTATCTCGTTGATGCGATCGGCATCGTTGGCGCGGGCTTGCTCAGCGGAAAATGGGGTTGATGGGTTTTCAAGTGTGGTAGTCATGGCTGTTTTAGATCGCAAATTTGTAGCGAAAGTTGGAGGGGTGATTGCAACTAAATTCAATTATACAGCAGCCACCGACACCAAGATAGGGCAGAACTCAAAATCTGCGGTGGTCAGACCGAGGGCCACAGCAGACCAGCAAAGCCTGCGACCACCAAGCCTCAAAACCCAAAGCAGCTAGGCATCAAAGCCTGTGACGATTGCTGGCCGTCAGCCTATAGGTGCCTTTGGCTAGCCAACTAAAGGGCGGAACTAGCATGACCCTCCCCAGAACTCCCCATAAACCCCCTATGTGCTGGAGGCTCTTGGCAATGGCCTTGTGACCATAAAAGTGCCGTCCCTTGGAATCAATCCAAACGGCTTCACGCGAAACTACATCTTGACTCAACCCGACTTCGTCCAGGTGTAGATTCTGATAGGCCACAGCCATATTTTGGCTACGGGATCTGCGCTGAAACCATCTGGCTCGGCGCACGCAAAAATGGCAGTCTCCGTCATAGATAAGAATTTGGGGCGAAGATGAGGACAGAGGCAGCGCTGATGTTTCTGGAGACGCTGAAGCTTCAGCCGATGCCAAGGCTTTGGGCAGTGCGGCGACGGGTGATGCTGCGTTGCCAGGCGAATTTGGATTTTCGGCCGGCTGAGAAACTTGAGCCACAACTGGCGAGGGAGCCTCCCCCGAAGCAGCATCCAAAGATTGACTAGCTGTTGCGACCTGTGTTGGGCTTGCGCCCGTGGTTGGCTTTCTTGCGCCGGGCATTGGCTTTCTTGCGCTGAGTTCGCTTTGACACGGATTTAATCCTACAGCAAAGTCCACCCGTTGGTAATTCTCTGCAATTCTCCAAGACGAAACTTCTCCAATGTGAAACCCCCGCTGCGTAAGCACTAAAATATTAGCGAGAACATTTCTCTGCGCCAAGCCCAAACCCAAGCCAGCTATCCTTCCTTTTTCAACCCTTGAATACCCCATTCCCCAGCACCTTTAGCTCACTGCAACCCATTGACGACACCAGTTCCCCCGAAGTCAGAGGTCGGTGGGGAGGCACATGGGCTGCCACTCCCGTGGATGCCACAGGTTTGGAGGAGCGCGCCGCCAGCCTGACTACACGGTCTATCAAGACCAGTTCTAAAAGAGCAGCGCTTGAATTGGCTGTGAGCTGCATGGACTTGACCACCTTGGAGGGCGCGGACACGGCTGGAAAAGTTCATTCCCTGTGCGCCAAGGCTCTGCGGCCCGACCCGACCAACCCTGAGATTCCCCCTGTGGCTGCAGTCTGCGTTTATCCCACGCTCGTCCCCACTGCAGTGGAGGCACTGGAAGGCACGCCTGTGAAGGTTGCCAGCGTAGCTGGAAGCTTTCCTGCTGGTTTGGGGCCGCTGGAGGCACGCTTGGAGGAAATTCGCTGGGCCACAGCGGCCGGCGCAGATGAGATTGACATCGTGTTGAACCGCAGTGCTTTCTTGTCTGGACATTACTCCCTGGCTTTTGATGAGATAGCTGCCTCCAAGGAAGTGGCCGGAGAGGCACACCTGAAGGTCATCTTGGAGGTGGGAGAGCTGGGCAGTTACGACCAAATCCGCAAGGCTTCCATGTTGGCAACGGCAGCCGGCGGGGACTTCATCAAAACTTCCACTGGCAAAATCGCCTCAGCCGCAAGCTTCCCCACCGCTTTGTGCATGTCTGAAGCCATCCGAGACATCGCCGAGCGAACTGGCCGCCAGGTGGGTTTGAAGCTGGCTGGGGGGATTCGCACTGCCAAACAAGCTTGGCATTACCTTGTAATAGTGGCTGAGACTTTGGGAGCCGACTGGCTGACCCCTCGCTGGTTCCGTCTGGGGGCTTCGTCCCTGCTCAACGATGTGCTGATGCAACATGCCAAACTCAGCACCGGTCGCTATCAGCGTCCCGAGAACTTCACCGTTGTCTAGCTTCTTGCTCTGACCTGACCAAGGCCAACGCCAACCCCGCTGACATGACCTACACCAGCCCAAACCATCCAAACGCAACCCAACAAGCCGAGGCGGCCGAAGTGGCCGTTCCGGTTTCCGGAGAGGTGGCACTTCAAGCTGCTGGCTTCACCTTGGACTATGCCACTTCCAGAGAATCCACCGACATCTTGAACCTCCGAGACAGTTATGGACTGTTCATCGATTCCAAGCTGGAGGAACCGGGCAGCGATACCTTGGCCACACTGAATCCCGCCACCGGCGAACGCATCGCCGATTTCACCTTGGGCAGCGCCGATGACGTAAACCGCGCTGTGGTGTCGGCGCGCCAAGCCCGCGAAGAGGTGTGGGTGCCTATGCCAGCAGCTGAGCGAGCCAAATACATCTACCGCATCGCCCGACTGCTGGCTGAGCGCTCCAGAGAGTTTGCCGTGCTGGAAACCCTGGACGGCGGCAAACCCATCAAGGAATCACGAGATGTGGACATCCCCTTGGCTTCGGCTCACTTCTTCTATCACGCTGGCTGGGCCGACAAGCTGGACTATGCCTTCGTAGGGCGCCAACCTAGCCCAGTGGGGGTTGTCGGGGCTATCATCCCATGGAATTTCCCGCTGCTGATGGCTGCTTGGAAGCTGGCACCCGCCTTGGCCTGCGGCAACACTGTGGTGCTGAAGCCTGCCGAAACTACACCTTTGTCGGCGTTGTTGCTGGCGGAAGTGCTCCAGGATGCTGGGTTGCCGCCTGGCGTGGTGAATATCGTTACTGGCGGCCCCGATACCGGTGCCTGGCTGGTGGAACACCGCGGGCTTGACAAGCTGGCCTTCACCGGCTCCACCAGCATAGGCAAAAATATTCAAGAGCGTATCGCTGGCAGGACAACCCGTCTCACCTTGGAGTTGGGAGGCAAGGCAGCCAATATCGTCTTTGAGGACGCAGCCATTGACCAGTGCGTGGAAGGCATCGTCAACGGGATTTATTTCAACCAGGGGCATGTCTGCTGCGCTGGCTCGCGCCTGCTGGTGCAAGAATCCGTGGCCGACTTGGTGATCGAGAAGCTGAAACGGCGCCTAGGGACTTTGCGGGTGGGCAATCCGCTGGACAAAAACACCGATTTGGGTGCCATCAACTCCCAGGTGCAGCTGGAAAAAATCACCTCGCTGGTGGAAGCTGGAGTGGACGAAGGAGCCGAGTTGTATCAGCCCGACTGCCAGCTGCCCGCAGAGGGGTATTTCTTCAAGCCGACCCTGTTTACCAATGTGTCGCAGTCGCATCGCATTGCCAAGGAGGAGATTTTTGGCCCGGTGCTGTCGGTGCTGACTTTCCGCACGCCAGCCGAAGCGGTGGAGAAAGCCAACAACACCGCCTATGGGCTTTCGGCAGGAATTTGGACCGAAAAGGGTTCCAGGATTTTGTGGATGACCGAACAGATGCGAGCCGGGGTGGTCTGGGCCAACACCTTCAACCGCTTTGATCCGTCCAGTCCTTTCGGGGGCTACAAGGAAAGCGGTTTCGGGCGAGAAGGCGGGCGGCAGGGGTTGTTACCCTATGTTGACTTGGAGCCTGCCGGAGTGTTGGTCTAGCCTGATGGCTTTCTTCAGAAGGCGCAAGCGTGCTGGCGCCACTGGCTCCGACACTTCTGCCGCCGACACTACCGCCGCCAACCCTCCGGATGCCATCCTCGCATCCAGTCCTTCCAACACAAGCTCTATCCACTCCGTCGACCCTTCCCCCGCCAGCACTTCCAACACAGACTCCACGACCGCCTTAGCACCCGTCGCGCCGCCAAGGACCGCCATCCTCAAAACCTACAAACTGTATCTAGGCGGCAAATTTCCAAGGTCGGAATCGGGGCGCACATACCCAGTCCACTCTGCCCAAGGCGAACTTTTGGCGCACGCCGTCAGAGCTTCACGCAAAGACGTGCGCGAGGCGGTGAAGGCTGCCCGCTCTGCACAGCAGTCGTGGGCTGGGCGCACAGCCTATAACCGCGGGCAAATCCTCTACCGTATTGCCGAGATGATGGAAAGCCGCCGTGAGGAATTTGTGCGTGAGCTGCGGGCTTTGGGAGATGTGAGAGCCAACCAAGCCTACTCAGTTGATGTGGCTGAGTTGGCCGTCAGGGAAGTTGAGACCACGATAGATCGCTGGATTTGGTATGCCGGCTGGTGCGACAAATTCAACTCGGTAACGGGCAGCAGCAACCCCGTGGCTGGCTCCTATTTCGGCTTCACCATTCCCGAGCCAACTGGAGTGGTTGGCGTCGTGGCACCCGATGAAGCGCCTTTGTTGGGGCTGGTTTCGCGCTTGGCACCAGCACTTGTCTCAGGCAATACTGTGGTAGCTATTGCCAGCCATGCCCATCCTCTGCCAGCCATCATCATGGCTGAAGCCTTGGCCACCAGCGATGTGCCCGCTGGGGTGGTCAATATTTTGAGCGGTTTGCATGATGAGCTAATTCCACCCTTGGCTGGGCACGGCGATGTGGGTGCCCTTGATTTAACCGGCTGTGAGCCCGACTTGCGGGCACAGGCCCAGACGTTGGCGGCTGAGACTGTAACCCGTGTGGTCTATGCTTCAGCACAAGAGCAGAACTGGCTGGCGAATACCGCTCAAAGCCCTTACATAATTGAGTCTTTCTGCGAATATAAAACTGTCTGGCATCCCAAGGGTGCGTAAGATTTGCGGTGCGACCAGAAATTTTGCTTTCGGCCAGCCATACTGTCCGCCACCAAGCCTAACTAGCAGATCTGCCAGTCCAACAAGCCAGCCCCGTCGCCCTGCCTGCCTAATCACCCGACTTAACCTCAGCCTCCACGTCCCAGTTAACCCAACCTCCTAACACCTGATCTATAAACTGATTTTCCCGTGGACAGACGATTTATTCTTGGCGTGGACTTGGACGGCGTCTGCGGCGATTACATTACAGCCCTGAAAAACTTTGTAGCTGCCGACCGGGGCATCTCTCCAAGTGATCTCACAGATGAAATCTCCTGGAATTGCCCCGAGTGGGACTTGACCGAGACTGAATATGAGGAGTATCATTCCAGAGCCGTCAAGGAGCAGCGGCTGTTTTATACTATGCCGATGATGCGGGGGGCCAGTCAAGCCCTGTGGGAGCTTTCCAATGCTGGTCTATGGATTCGGATTATCACCCACAGGCTGTTCATGTCGGGCAGCCATGCGGTGGTTGCCAGCGATACGGTTCAGTGGCTGGACAATATGAAAATCCCCTACTGGGATATTTGCTTTATCGGTGGCAAACAAGATGTCGGGGCCAACCTCTACATTGAAGACAACCCCGACAATATCACAGCCCTGCGAGCCAATGACTTACCTGTGTTGGTGTTTGACCAGCCGTACAATCGGGATATGCCCGGCCCTAGAGCTGCCAACTGGGAGGAAGCCAAAGAGATTGTCTTGGAAAGCTTTCGCCAGTATGAACGCTTCCACCCCAGCCTTCCTGGGCTAGATGACGGGCAGGCCAAAGCTGTTTGAAGCTGTGTGCAGGCACGTGTCTGCTAGCCAACCGATTTGCCTAGCTCAACTAGTTGCCAAAACCGCCCCGCTCGCTAACCCAGCTCTGGCCAGAGTTTTAAGGCGGTTTCACCGAGGTAGTCCGCTTGTGCCTGTGGAGGCAGAACTTCTGCAGTGTTTTGAGCTAGGGCAACGAGTTGGGCATAGGTGCGGTCGTGAGTTTGGGGGTAGTCTGAGCCCCACATCAGGCGGTAGCTTCCGAATCGGCGGCTGAGCGTCAGCAATAATTCCTTGGCTGAATCGCCAGCAGCATCCAAAACATTGGTGGTTGCCTTCAGGTGAAGATTTTCATAGGTGGCTAGCTGCCAGAGTGGGGCAGCATTTCGCCAAGGCGGGCCGTCTGAAAAATCCGCAAAGCCGCAATGGTCCAGTGCCACGGGCAACTCCGGAAACTGCTTCAGCACCCGGCCTAAATGCTCCAACTCAGCGGGCAACACGCAGACGCTGACACGCACTCCCCACTCAGCACAGGCTTCCCAAATCTCAAAGGTCTCTGGGTTGTCCAGCCAGGCCACAGCAGGGGTCGGCACCGAGAAAAAACGCACACCACCCATCTGGCGCTGCTGTGTCCAATAGCGCAGTTTTACCAAGCGGTCGGGGGCAGTCATATCAATTACGCAAACCCCGCCTAGCCTAGGGTGGCCCGACTTGGTTGCCGTGGCATCAGCTACATAGCTGTTATCGGTGCCATAAGCTCCGACTGGCTGAACCAGCACACCCGACCGCACGCCGGCAGTATCCATCTCAGCGGCCAAGTCTTCAGCCGAAGCCGGGCACTGCTCCACCCAAGAATTCCCCGGCAAGTCAGCTTGGCGCAAAGGATAGCGCACGCGGTCGGCAGAAACCGCATGAAGATGGCTGTCTATCAGCAGCAAGTGGCTCATGTGCTCAATTTAGCCAATTGACGGGACTGGGCAATTCTAGATATTTCGCTGCGCAAGGCTGAATAAATTATGCTCAAAAAATTACAAAGCAAAAATAGTAAAAATAATGCAAACTTAATTTTTGCTATATACTATGGCTTCATGCTTTACTATATATTATCAAAGCTTTCACCACAAGGAGTCATCCAATGACATCTCTCACATCCCACGGCAAGAAACAAGTTGCCCTTAGAATTTTTGCTGCCTTGTTTGTTGCTTTGCTGGCTGGCTCTGTCATGTTAGCTCCCTCGGCAGTGGCTCAAAGTGAGGATTCAGAGGATGACGCCCAGCAGGAAGGCGGTTCTTCTGCTACGTCTGTTCCGCCTGAGGAGGATTCTCCCGCTCCGGCTCCTAGCACGTCTGTTCCTCCTGTGGAGAGTCCGTCTTTTCCTTCTGTGTTGCCGCCTTTGGCTCCTAGTCCGACGCTTTCGGGGGAGTTGGGTGGTTATTCGTTGCCGT
>JAPYNY010000048.1 GCA_028283145.1 Candidatus Hopanoidivorans cymbastelae | reverse complement strand
GGGTTATAGGGGGGAGGCGGACTGTTGGAATGAGGGTTATGGCGTGTGATTTCGGAGTGTTTAGGTGGTTATAGGTGAGTTGTTGGAATATGTGGCACATTTGCTCCAAAGTCTGGGTCTCATATGGTGGTAGGGTGCCGTGGTGGCCTCGCTTGGACAGAGCCCAAAAATATTTAGCGTTGTTGGCATGTCGGCCAGACTACGCTCGTATTCACCTGTGCTGTACGATACCGTGGTATAGTCATATTCCAGTCCCTTTTGGCTGGATGCTGCCAGCTAGGAACCTCTCCAGTCGTTGTCGGCTGATAGCTGGGACAGGCTCAGTCAGCCACCGTTAGCTGTTGCTTTGGACGGCCCCGACTTTGGCTGTCTGGCTCACAATGCCCCTGCTTTTGTGCCGCTTCTGCCGTTTGTGCTGGTTAAGCTCCTTGCCCCCAACGAAGATCTCATCTATTTCAACGATGCCGCCCAGAAGCTCAGGATTGTCCTGCTCTAACGCCTTTCGGATGCGGTGTGTCATGTGCCACACCGACTTCTGCATGATGCCCAGATCTCTTGCCAGTTTCCTGCTGGACACACCCTGGAGGTTTGCCGTCGTCAGATAAATCACCACTATTCACTTGCGCACGCCGATCTTGGATGATTACATGACTGTGCTTTTCTTGACAGATAAGAACCCTTGGTACTACCGGCACCGACACTTCATCTGCCGATGAGATGACACCGACACCCGGTCGTAGCCGCAGCAGCGCACCCCGTTTGGCCAGCGAATCTGGCTGAGCCACTCCTTGGCACTGTTGTCGTCAGGAAGCAAGTCCAAGAGCTCCGAAATGCCGACCACTCTACAGGGAACAGTGCTGCTAGCCCGCTTGCTGATTATCCAGTTTCTTAAGTCCATAAAACTATTATCACTAGGGGGTCTGACATTTTGCTCCAAACCTCGCAAAACCAACGCGCCACCACAAGCAAAAACCAATCCCCCCCAAAAACCCCACAAGCCAAATATGTAGTACCCAAAAATAGCAAAACCTCCGTCACCAATTCCTAAACCTGCTGCGACCAGCAGGTTTCACTGCCTCAGAGGTTAGCTTGCTGCCAGTATCAGATTGGCTCCCCGTTTAGGCCGAATACATGGCACGGGTTGTGCCTCTTCAGTTGTGTGTGGGCAGCTAGTTTATTAATCGCCGACTCCCAGTCTCCGCCACCGAACATGTTGTCGCCGTCCCCGTTGCGCGGGTAGCTGATGGCGATGCTGGGGTGTACGTCTTTTCTGCGTTTCTTGTTCGCTGTGCGTGCCTGCCATTCCCTTTCGGTGATGAAGTAGTAGTGTGAGCTGTTTGGGCGGATCACTGTGACCCAGAGGCCTTTCCAGTCGTCGTGGGTGATGGTGATTGTGACTGACTCACTGCCCGCTTTGTCGAAGTTGGTGCACAGGGTTTTGATTTCTATCGGCATCGTTTCTGGGCCGACCAACAGGTCTGCGGGCCTTGGCGGTTTTAGCGCGTTGCGGTCTTTTATGGCGTTGTCCCCGAAAATCTGCTTCAGTCTTAATTCCAGCATCTGTTCCCCTGCCTTGCCTTTGGCGTGCGGTCGTAGCCTATATGCCCATTCGTTCTTGGAGGAAGCCCAGTGGGGTTCACTATAGGAACGCAGCTGCTCAGCCTTTTGGCGGAGACGGTGCATGGCCATGTCTTCTTCTGTCATGGCTACTAGCCCTGGCGCGACCATTAGTCCATCTGCTCCAACAGAGCTTGGTTGAGTTGGCACTGCGTTTCGTTCATGACCCTCAGCCGTTCAAGTTTGCGCAGAGCCCAAGGCACCGTCGCACAGCTAAAGTCGGACGCTTTTGAGACTGTGGGTGCTACCTGCCAATTTGATTCAGACGGTTCGGGCGGTCCCACAGCAACTGTGCTTATCGCAAGCGAAAGGGTGTATGGGTTCAATAAATTCTTGATTTCGATGATCATGGTGATTTACACCTTACAAGAAACTTTGTTGCAGAGGAGCGTTCCGGCCTTCAAGCACACCACGGAAAGTTAGAAAACTAATAACTTGGTCTTGATGAAGTGGGTTTATAGCCATATGGAAGTGGATTGTGAGCAGGCTGACCTGCAAAGCTGCCCATCGTGAGAGTGTCAGTGTCTTGGAGTTATTCCCGGAGGAAGACAGGGCCGAGGATTGACGGCTCGCCCAGTTGCGCCGGCCAGACGGGGTACGGTGTTGTGATTGCGGGAGCGACCAAGTGTCGGTGTCTTTTCATCGGCTGGTGCGGTGGTGATACCGGCAGTGCCGGAGGTTCTTTTCAGTCAAAATGGGGCACTGTGAAGCAGTCATCCAATATCGGTGTCCGCAAGTAAACTGGTGGAAACCTATTTGATGGTTACGAACCTCAAGGGGGTATCCAGCAGGAAACTGGCCCGGGATCTGAGCATCACCCAGAAATCGGCACTGCCCGTCTGATCGCTTCAGCCATTATACGCTATACTCTGTTGCACCGCAGGGTAACACAACTGGAAATAGAAGCGGCCGAAAACAGTAGGGAGACGCCATGAAACTAATTGCAGCCATCTTGCTCACCGTGCTGCTGTCAGCCACCGCATGCGACAGCGAAACAGCCAACGGGCCACGCACAGCCGACATGACAGATAGAACGGTGCGCGCTACCACAGCACCAGTGCAGTTAATTACCAGAGCCGAAGTCAGGCAACTCATTTCAACATTCTCTACCACCTGCCAGAACACAGCCGACTGGAGAATCAGAAAAGAATATGACCGAATTATGCAAGACGGCGTCTACAACATATTTAACGGGCTGCCGTTCACACTGCAAGAAGCCGAACTAGAGGCGTATGAGCAGACTCTGGACGCGGGAGACTGGCTGGATTTCAACGCATATGATGACTGCTTTGTGGCGCAATTCAATTTGCTAGCAGCACGAATGGAGGCAAACCGAAACTGATAATTTAGATTTCAAGCTTTCATTCAATAGCCAAATACAAAGGTGCAAAACGATGAGAAGCCTGGTGGGAACTATATAATTAAATTGCTTTTTTTGTGTGGTTGGTGGTTTATAGTGGGGTATTTGTTGTATATTTAAGGTGCGGTTAGAGGGCGTGTTTACGGGCGTATTTAGCCGGTGAGTTAATTTTCTCTGTTCAACCGAGGCCTGCTACAGCCCCTGCCACTACACGAGCCACAAATACCTGACGCGATACGTTAGGAATTCACAGATAGTAAACATCTGAGGCGAAATCCACCCTGCAGAAACTGCGCCACATTTTCTAACTACTTACCGCCTAAGCCCCTCCCACCAGACGCAAACCCGCCTAACCCTAAACAAACGTCTTTGTTGCCCCAGCTCGGCTCAAGGTGTGCTTTGCGCTTGCCTCCAGCCTTCTCCGCTCTGCCAGGTCAGATCTCAGTCAGATGGCGTCGTCCAGCAGGCTTTGGATGAAATCTTCGCCAGAGACCATCTCAATGCCGAGGCTTTTGGCTTTATCTATTTTGACGGTTCCCTTACGCGGCCCTATGTCTCCCACAACCAGAAAATCTGTTTTCTTGCTGACACTTGACACCGGAACACCTCCTGCTTGGGAGATGAGCTGCTCCACTTTGCTTCTGACGAACCTTACAGCCCCTGTGATGACGATTCTTTTGCCTGCTAAGCTTTCATTGCTGAAACTGCCGACAAGTGCCAGCCATTCTTTATCCTCCTCTTCCCAATGAAGCTGCTTGCGCATGGAGCTTTGATCTCTAGGCAGCAAAGAGCATCTCTCTGGGTGCTTGAGGAAAAGCGCGGCTGTGGAGAGAGCATCAGCTTCGGCTCTGTGATGTTCAGCAGCAGGAATGTTGAACTTTTTGCAGGCTTCTACTAGTTTTCCTTTGAAAATATGCCGTGTGTCCAAGTAGGCATCCCAAGGCGGAGGTAAGATTTCCTGTTCAGTCTTGTTTCCATCTTTGTCTTCACTCCATATCACTGAAGTGGGTTCGCCTATTTTCCCGAAACCGAAATGCGCTGACAGCATCCGCAAATCAAACGATGTGTTATGCCCGACTATTCTGGCACCAGTGAGGCGTTCCAGTGTTTTCCCGGAGATGCCTTCAAACGAGGGAGCGTCCGCTACCATTTCGGCTGTGATGCCATGAATATAGGAGTTTCTTATTGGTTGTTTGTGAGGTTTAGGCTTTACCAGAGAGCTCCACAAATCTGTTTGGTTCCCCTCTAAGTCAAGTGTAAGGACAGCAACTTCCAAGATGTTGCTGTATTTTGGCGAAAAGCCCGTGGTTTCTACATCAACGACCGCGAACCTGTCGTGATCTCCTGCAAGTTGCTTTAGCATTTCTGTCATATCAATTGTTTCCTTTTTTAGATGGTTTTATATTTAGAAGGAGTTTTTGACCAGTATTATAGTGGTTGGTTGGAGTTGCTTGTCAATAAACTGTCAAAATATGTAGCATATCTGCTGCGGGGTGGTTTTTTTGTGAGATCTTCCTTGCTGCGAATTCGCTGACGTATCGTGCCAGGTGTTTGACGCTCATTTTGTGCAGGGTGCTGTGGCATGTCTCGGTTGAACATGGACCAAAACGATTCCACGCTGTTGGCATGCACCAGCCCTCTGGCGCAGTTCGCCTATGCTGTGCGACACTGTAACATGCTCATATTGTTCTGACAGAACTGTGTAGGAGCGGTGCTCGTCCGTGAACATGAATGTTCCCGGCTGGACAGTGCGAGACAAAAACATCTCCAGCTCCTCGTGGGTGACCGCAGCAACAGGCCTGGCTATCGTGTTGCCGCCTCGTTGGATGGCTCTGACTGTGGTAGTCTGGCCCTCAGCCCTCTACCTTGGCGCTGTTCATTCTGGTTGCGCTCCATTCCGTCAACATAGGTCTCATCTATTTCCACGATGCCGCTCAGAAGCTCAGGGTTGTCCTGCTCTAGAACCTTGAGGATGCGGTGCGTCATATGCCATGCCGATTTCTGGGTGATTTCCAGCACATGGGCCAGTTTCCTGCTGGATACACCCGGGAGGCTGTCCGTCATCAGATAAATCACCGCTATCCACTTGCGCACGCCGATCTTGGATGATTGCATGAATGTGCTCTTTCTTAACGGACAAGAACCCCCGGCACCTCCACCGCATCTGCCGGTGCGACGACACCGCCATCCGGTCGCTGCTGCAATCGCAGCAGCGCACTCCGTCTGGCCAGCGCACATGGCTGAGCCACTCTTCGGCTTTGTCATCGTCTGGTAACAAGTCCAAGAGTTCCGAGATGCCGACCGCGTCACAGGGCACAGTGCTGCTTGCCCGCTTGGTGATTATCCACTTGTTCATATCCATAAAACTATTATCACCAAGGGGTCTGACATTATGGACCTAAACACCGTAAAACACCGCCACCACAGGCAACAAACAAAACGCAAAAACCCACGAGCCACACATGCGGCAACCAAAACTGCAAAGCCTCCGCAGACTCCGCCACCAACTCCTAAACCTGCTGCGACCGGCAGGTTGCACTGCCTCAGAGATTAGCTAGCCGGCAGCATCAGATTGGCTCCCCGTTTATGCCGACCACTTAGCATAGGTCAGGCTTCTCCAGTTTTGTGTGTTCAGCTAGTTCAGCTATCGCCGACTCCCAGTCTCCGCAGCCGAACACATTTTTGCCGCCCCCGTTGCGTGGGTAACTGATGCCAATGCTGGGGTATATGCCTTTTCTGTGTTTCGTGTTCGCGTTTGCTATGTGTGCCTGCCAATCCTCTCTGGTGATGTAGTAGTAGTGTGAGTTTTCCGGGCGGATCACTGTGACCCAGAGGCCTTTCCAGTCGTCGTGGGTGATGGTGATTGTAACCGATTCGCTGCAGGCTTTGTCGAAGTTGGTGCACAGAGTTTTGATTTCTATCGGCATCGCTTCTGGGCCGATTAGCAGGTCGGCGGAGCTTTCCGGGTTATGGTCTGCTATGGCGTCGTCCCCGAAAATCTCCCGCAGTCGTGTTGCCAGCATCAGCTCCCCTGCCTTGCCTTTGGCGTGCGGCCGTAGCTCGTATGCCCATACGTTCTTGGAGGAAGTCCAGTGGGTTTCACTATAAGAACGCAGCGGCTCAGCCTCTTGGCGGAGACAGTGCAGGGCTGCGTCTTCTGCTGTCATGGCTACTGGCCTCCTTGGCGCACTCATCAGCCCATCTACACCAACAGAGCTTGTTTGAGTTGGTACAGCGTTTTGTTCATGGCTCCCAGCCGTTCGAAATTCGCGGAGAACCCAAGGAGCCGCCGCACAGTGACAGACGGATACTTCTGAGAATGTGGGGGACACCTGCCTATTGGTTCAGATGGCTCGGGCGGTCCCACAGCAACTGCGCTTATTGTAAGTGGAAGGGTGTGTGGGGTCAATAAATTCTTAATTTCAATTCTCATGTTGATTTAAACCCTACTGCAAGAGGACGGCGTTTTCGCCTTCAAGCACACCACGGAGAATTAGAAGACTAACCACTTGGACTTATGAGATGTGTCTATGGCCATGCGGAAGTGGATTGTGAGCAAGCATGCCCAGCGGGATGCGCGCCGTGAGGGTGTCGGTATTTTTGAGTTGCCGGGTGTTGCTCCCCAACGATGAGTCGGCTGGTGAGTAGGCGATCTAGGTGCTCTGGCCAGATGAGTGAGCTACTGCAATTGAGTTCATTATTTGTCTTGGTGTTTTGCTATGGCGATGGTATTTAGGTTGTGCTGTGTGGTATCTTGTGACTGTTTTTACGTTTGTGTTTTTACGTTTGTGCAGGCTTGCTGGCAGTGTGTGCGTCTAATCGGTTGGCTAGGTGTGTTAGTAGGGATGTTATGGCGTTGTCTGCCTGCGTTGGAATAAGTGGTGGCAGGTGCTGATTCAGTCTGTCTGCTGGCGTATTACTTTCTAGCTTCTCAGCTGCCGCTTGTGCTGTAGCGGTGTATCTGCCTAGCTGGTAGCCAAGCAGGAATACAGGCAATTTATCGTCTTGGATTTTGTCTGGTATACATGAAAAATCATGCAAGTCGATTATTGTCGCTTTATCGGTGGGTTGTGAAAAACCTATGGTTTGATGTGATGTCTCTAGTTCCTTTAAGTCTCTGATGGCGCATTCTTGCAGCCAATCTTGTTCTATTTTATGAAAATCTTGACATTCGTAGGTGGTAGGTGTTTCTTTTTTGGCTGTTTCAGTGTTGATGGCAACCCAATGCCAGCTTTCATACAGTTTATTGAAATACAAAGAGTAATAGGCTGGCAGCACAATCCAAGTGGCATTTGTTTTTTCATCAGAGGCGAACAGTGGTGGGTCATGCCATAGTCTTTTGGGTATTACAAGAAAGTTATTTTGTTCTCTAATTTGCGTTGGCTTGCCTAGTTGTTCAGCTGCTTCCTCGGCTGGCAAGTCTGCTAGGTGCGGCATATAGGTCATGGTGTCTCCTTGTATAGTGGTTATTTGTATGTTAGAGAGCGATCTAATAACGTTTAAAAGTTTATACCACCGGCAAAAAATTGCGTGAATTACATATCTAATCTATTTTGACTAGGTGAGTTCCGGGTATTTGGTTGGCTAGCCGGGTGTATGCGGTGTTATTTGACAACGAGTTGTGGGAATATATACTACCTTTGGTGTGGGGTGGGTTTTTACCAGAGGTTTTCCTGCCGAAGAATTTGCTGCTGCATCTGTCCAAGTGCTCGCGGCTCGTATGCAGACAGGGTGCGGTGCCATAGTGGCCTCGTTTGAAGATGAACCAGAACGGCTCGACGCTATTTGTGTGAACTATGCCTCTTAAGTATTCTCCTGCGCCGTGCGACACCGTAGCATGCTCATATTGCTTTGACAGAGCCGTGTAGAAGCGGTGCTCGTCAGTCTCTTTTGACGACTCCGACCACCGCAGCCTTGCCGACAAGCCCCCCCTCATACGCTGTTTTTTCCAGTCGTGCTTATTGCGCTCCTTGCCGCCCACATAGGTCTCATCCACTTCCATGATACCGCTCAGAAACTCAGATTTGCCATCTTCAAGTGCTTTGTGCAGCCGATGGCTCATATGCCATGCCGATTTCTGGGTGATGCCCAGATCTCTTGCCAGCTTCATGCTCGACACCCCCTTCAGGTTAGTCACAATCAGATACATGGCCACCAGCCAATTCTGCACCCTGATCTTCGAAGACTACATCACAGTGCCCTTCTTGACCGGAGAAGAACCCACGGCACTGCTGGCAACGCCACTGCCACACTCCATAGACACACCATTCTAGTTAAAACTGCTATGCCAATAACAACATCAACCCACATGGCCATTACCTATATAGCCACTGGCTAAGGTTACCTAGAGTTGTCGTTAGCAAGCTCCTAACACGCCTAAAGTGCTGCTACTGGCAACCTAAGCAACTGCCTGGCTAGGTTAGCATAACACCACCAACCTACAAGCCATAATTGTCAATATCTCTCCTAAATTCCACTAAAGACTTCAGCAAAGCAGCCTGCTACTCCACAAACTGCAAATCAGCTGAGTCCCATGTGTTAGTTTCTTCCAATCTACTTGCCAATTTTTTTATGGTCTTATCCAGTGCTTCCACCAGTTTCCCAGTTAGCTCCATTTTCTCCATTGTTATTATCCTTCCTTTCTTAGTTGGTTGCTGGAACGCTTCAAGTTCCAATTCTACACAAAAGATTCAGTAGTGGCCGTTGTAGTAGTTGTCATAGCAGTAGTAGTACTGACAGCAATATAAGCCGCCACCGTAGTAGAACTAGCTATAGCAGCCGCTGCAGAACTACCGGCAGCTGTCCTGTCAGCACCACAACCTGCCATCAACACGGCAGTCAAAGCAACCGCCGCAATAGCTTTCATTTCTCCGTTCAAACTTGTTTGCAGTGCTTGTAAATCGTCTGCCTGATGACATCCAGGCAGACGCTGACCTCGGCAAGCGTGGCACCGAGCTACAGTGCTAGCCCGGCAAGCTCGTCAATGCTGCCTTTCAAGTTATCATTCTCCTTGACAAGCTCATCAAAATCGGCAAGCAGCTTGCGCTTGTCAGCAGCCCGCCTATGCTTAGCAGCCGTCATCGTAGTTACCATTATCGCTACCTTTGATTTTGCAACCTGCTATCTGCCAGTAAGTCGTTCCTCCAAAATATAGGCTGTGTGTCTGTAGCCCCCGGGCGTCGTCTGTCTCCCGTACGTCCGCTGGCGAACCCAGAGGACACTGTCTACTTCCAGTTTGCCTAGTTCTCGGATAAGATCTGCGAGTGTATTTGGAGCTTCGGTTCTGAATTCAGGTGTCAGCACATCAGCTACAATAACTTTAGCTTCAACCAAGCGGGTCTCATGGTATTGCTCGTATTCAAACGGGAACTTGAACCCTACCGGGAAGTCAGGTCGGAACGAGTGGCAACCTTCGTCCAAGTGGGCTGTTCCGTGGGGGAAAACAGCTTGGAACGGGTCACGGGAATGCTCTTCCAGTTGGAAATACCAGTTCCCTTTGGTGAAAGCCAAAGGCCTTTCCCCTTCGTCTGAGGACCGATAGGCACCCCCCAGCAGTAAAAGGGCTGCTGACTTGGCTGCTGTTTCAGCAGTCCATTCAGGGTTGTTGTATATGGGTGTGTCCATATTATTTGCCTCCGATATGTGTGATTGATTTTGGATTTATGTATTTTAGTGATCTATATTTGGCGGTTGTTTTTTGTGGCGGATTTTCTTGGTGTGTGTTTTGGGGGTTAGGCGGTTAGTTGGCTGTAGGTGAGTCGTTTGCCCATGAGTTGCTGGGACAGATGTCAAACAACCCAAAACGACTTGGCGTTTTTGGTGTGCACCATGCCTCGGACGGACGTATTCGCCTGCGCTTTACGATTCCACAGGCATGCTCGCATTGCTCAGCTAGCACTGTGTAGGAACGGTGCTCGTCCGTGAACACTTGCGTTTCTGGCCGGATGTTGCAGGCCGAGAACCTAGCCAGATCTTCTTTGGTGACTGCAGGAAAGGTCTCATGTGGTGTTGCCGTCTCTTTTGACGGCTCCGACTATGGCTGTCTTGCCAGCATGCCCAAAGCCCAACCGCTGTTTTCTCTATTCGTGCTTGTTCCACGTTTGCCGCCTATTTAGGTCTCGTCCACTTCCACGATCCCTCCCAGCAGTTCAGGGTCTTCCTGTTTGAAAGCTTTGCACAGACAGTGGTTCATATGCCACGCCAACTTTTGGGTGATTCCTAGATCACGGATTAGCTTCAAGCAGGAAACCTCCTTAAGGTTGGTCACCGTCAGATGTGCCATCAGATATATGGTCACCAGCCATCTGCAGATGCCTATCTTGGAGTATTGCATGATTGTGTTTACTTGGATGGAGAAGAACCCACGGTGCTTACGGAACCGCATTCTTTCGATGAGATGGTACTGACACCCTATTGTTGCAGCAACACACACCGTCTGGCCAGCGCACTTGGACCAGCCACTCCTCAGATGTGTTTTCATCCGGAAATAACTCCAAGATACTGACGCCTCCACAGTGTGCAGCCCGGCAGGCCTACCTGTTTACAATCCACTTCCGTTTGACCGCAAAACCATTATGGGTCTGACTTTACCCCATCTGGCGACAGCTTTGCTTCACTAGGCGTTTTGTTGCCATAACTTGAATCTGAATAAAGCAGCAATGCTAGTTTACTCAACAAGGGCAGAGTATTCTCTACTTTATTTGCTCTATTAGTTTTTTTGCCTTAGCATTTGTTTTCTCTATATTTATATTCCGAATAGAATTGTTCCCTGTAATACTTTTATATCGTGGTTCAGTAGTTGCTGTGTTAATTATGTACATAGATATAAGCAAAAGCAAAATTATTCTGTATTCAAATAAAATTATGCCTAAAGGCTCTTCAATTTTTTTGTGAACTGAAGTATGAGCTAATAGTTTATCTCTTAGATCTTTCATATTATTAACCCAATCAACTAGATGCTTTTCTTTTTTGAAAAATACTTTAATGATTTGTTCTTCAAAAGGTTCAATTATATGATAGATATGCTCATTATAAGAATACGGAGCCATGCTCTTACCCAATTTGCTTTCTAGTTTTTCTTTTCGAAGAAATTTATTATCTATTTTCGCTGCTAATGTGGCTGCAGCTTTATACACAGAAAATAAACTGTATTCGCTTGGCATGTTGCATATGAAAAGAGGCAGCATTGCTTCTGCTAAAGAATCAAGTATGTCTTCAGATAAAATTTGCGCCATACCACTCACACCGCCTATATCTTCAAAATTAAAAAATCCTGAAATAAATGTCATTTCATAGTTTGGTGCAATTCGATGTTTAGCAGCAGCATAATATAAGGCAACGCCTTTGCCGTCTGTTGTCTTGCCCCAAAGATTTTTGACGCATGTAGCGTTATTGATACCTAAAGCAACTAGTGTTTGAAATCGCCTTTCCCATGATATTGCATCTCGTAATTCTATTGGCTCGTTAAATTTCATTTGAATTGTAGAATACAGGGAGATACTGGCAGTAGATGCTATACGGCTACTTGCGCTTTTGGCATCATGACTTATAACAATAGTAGCATCTATATTTGACATGCTTGCTGATTGGTCTTCCGGTTTCTTATAGTTAAAACTGTGTTCTCCAAGTTCTGTTAAACCTTTGAATTCGCTGCCCAGCCAACGTTCTAAATTGTGCATTGCAAGCCTTATGCTTTTCAATTTTACATCATTTAATGCAGCTTTATGTATACCTACACAAGCAATTTCACAACTAAATACCGACTTTGTCAAATTAGCAAATCCTTCTCCAACTCTAGTCAAATTTAGTTGTGGGTATAAAGAACATTTATATAAGGATATTTCGCCTATACCCTCGCATATTCCAAGTATAGTGCACTCAGGCGAAAGTTTGCCAGAAAAATCGCCTATTACTTCTAACTTGCACCCGTGTTTATCATCAAAATGCAACTCACCCGGAACGAGCAAGTCTTCTGTAAGTTCTTCATTTGGTTGAACATCGATCCAAAAATATCCATAGGTATCAAATGATTCCATTATGTTTCTCCTTTATATATTATAGTTGTGTGTTGCTGTATCCTGCTCAAATTAGCTTAGCCGTTACACAGAGTTCAGTGTTTGGGTGTCGCTCTCTACCCAAAACTTCCTCTTCAAAAGCTTTACGGAGCCAGTGGTTCATATACCAAGTAGATTTCTGGGTAATAACCAGATCCCTTGTCAGTTTCCTATTGGATGCCTTTTGGAGGTTGGTCGCCCTCAGACAAATAGCAACCAGCCACTTGCGCACGTAGATTCTGGATGATTGCATGACATTGACATTTTTACGGAAAAGAACCTCTGGCATTACCAACGCCACCACACCTGCCAATGTGAAGACACCGATACCCGGTTACTGTCGCAATCGGATCAGCGCACCCCGTCCCGTTAGCGTATCTGGATAAACCACATGCTCAGCAGTCTTGTGGTCAGGGAACAACTCCAAAACACTGATACTTTCACGGTGTGCAGCCCTGCTAGCCTGCTTGCTTATACTCCAGTTTCTTTTGGCCATAAAACCATTATAGCAATAACCCCAGCGAAACTCCTACAACATTCCAAAAAAACCAAAACCGGTAAGTCATATATGTAATTCCCCAAATTTTTGCTCGTTGCAGGATGCAGCTGCTTCACACAACTAAGGAGACAACACAAAATGCTAAACCTAAGCCTTGCTGTTGCTTGTTTAATAGCCTTAGCAACTGCTATAGCATTCCGCCAGCCATCTGCGGTGCGGGTGCGCGCAGCCGACGAGCGGGGCATCACCCTCCAGACGCTGATCGTTACCGCCGTGCTCGTGCTCATGGCTGTAGCTGCTGGCGTGGTCATCGTGGCCATCACCAACAGCGCTTCAGACGACTTGGAAGATCAGACGACCAGCATCGAAGCACGTTGCAACGGAGTAGAAGTCTTTGACTCAATCGTGGCATCTAGCAATATTCCTGGTCGCAACGGTCCTAGCGGCACTATCGCCAACGTTCCAGAAGCTAAATCAGCCACGATTGGTTGCGTGCCGGTCTGTGTATGGACAGCAGCAGCAGATGATGATACAACTATTCATGCGGGTGAACTCAGTTTTGCGCGTTCAAAATCAACACTTGAGGACGGGACAACGGATGGATTCGCAGCAGCAATAGCTGATTTAGAAGGTGATGAAGAGCACTTCTTCAAGACTCCTACCGAACTTTTTAGGTTTGATGGTGATACTCTTACTGATACTACCAATATGCAATTTGCTAGCGGAATCGCTGAAGTTAAAGTCAGTCCTAACCAGAGAACTTGCCTCGCCTATAGCTCTACAGGTGACGTAGTAACCTAGGTCGACCGTCAAGCAGAGCTTGAGTTAGCCCGGCCGTAGTAAATGAGCTCCTTGCTGTGAGGCAGGGGGCTCATACTTCTTTCTTGGTGCCGGGGGAGTGGATGGACGCTTATGGGTAGTAGCCACTTATTTGATGGCGGCCAACCTCAAGAGGGTGTCTAGCAGAAATCGGCGTGGTGTCTGCCCCGCTTGGAGCGCAGACAAGTCAGACTCAAGAACAACCCGCAAAGCCGAGCAGCCGGTGGGCCGGGCGGTGAGTGTTGAGCTTGGGCAGTTCGGACACTTTAGCCTAGGGCACAAGGTGGCGTCGATCAGAGCTTCGGGACTTGTGGCACATAGGCTAAGCATATGACACCCGGTTATTATATTCTTGAAACGCTTGCCAAACGAATATGAAACCAAAGGAGGGTTTGAAATGATTGTGGTCATGCAGTGCGCAAAAAGAATGTCAACCGAGTCGGGAGAAATGCTAACACCACAAGGGCAAAAGGTGAAGTTCGTTGCCCGCCCAAATGAAGTGCCTTCTAACTCTGACTTCCATTATGCCCACCCCGACGACAACGTTCCTGGTACCGATAGAACTTGGCGCGAAGAGGTGATTATCTACAATCTGAAGCACAATCCTAGTATCAGCGATGCCAAGGAACTGCTGAAGGCTCAGTTGTCTGACCCATCAGATCAAGCATGCAATCTTGCTTCGGACTATAATGACCATTCCAAATTGCTTCCTGCCGGTGAGTTGTACACACCAAAGCCCTACTCATTGCTGGCCGATGCTTTCGGCCCAAAGAACTTTTATGTTCTGTCTCTGGGCATGGGCTTGGTCAGGTCGGATTTCATGATTCCTGTCTGCAGAATGGCTTTCGCCTCCAGCCATGGAGCGAGACCCCATGAAATAGTGAAAAAGAAAGAAATGGACCACACTAAAGACATAAACATGCTTCCCGATGACGTTGAGGGGCCTGTTGTTTTGTTGGCTGGCCTAAATTATTTGTCTTGGTTCTGTGAACTGACAGATAAAGTTCAAGCTCGTCGCATTGTCTGTCACGTATCTAAGCATGTACCCGAAGATCAAAATTATGAGCTATGCGAGTTTGAAACACGCGTAAAAGCCAACTGGCATTACTCATGCGCCAAGGCATTGGCCGAAGACCCTCAACGCTTTTTCAAAGGACTGGCCAATTAATCAGGCTAGAGCAAAGTGTAGAAAAACTTGGCATGTGTATGCAAAAGAGAGGATAGCATGCCCTACTTGCGGTTCTGGCTTGGCGGCGGTTTTTGAGTGGGGGTAAGGATGTCAGGCACATAAAGGTCTTATGGAAGGGGGGTGTCAGCAAACAGGCCGGTGGGCTGCGCTAGTGAGATGGTGGCAGTTCTGATTGGTGGTGTTTTCCTTTGGCAGCTACCCAGTGTTTGTGGTTGCGGCGAAGTCCCTTTCAGGTCTGTTTCCGATGTGCTGAGCTAAGCGATAAGCTGCATTCACGCGTTTCACGCAAGCAGATGAGAAGGAGAAGCAAATGGCAACAACGAGCACCCATGTCCTTCGCCAACTAGCAGGCGACCATGACAGGTTCGCTGTATTGGATACAGAGACCACAGGCTTTAGTTCTTTGTACGATGACGTCATTGAGGTAGCTATTCAGACTTTGGATTTGGACGGGAGTCCTGTGGAGCTATGGAGTTCTTTGGTGAAACCCAACCGGCGGATAACCAACTCTTACATCCACCACATCACAGACGACATGGTAGCGAACGCTCCCAGTTTTGCTGACATCTCAGCAGAAATCCTGGAAAAGCTGGAAAACGCTCGGATAGTCGGGCATTACGTGTCGTTTGACTTGCGGATGCTGGGAGCTTCTTTCGGCTTCGGGAAGATAGGAGAACCTGCTTCGGTTGAGCGGGGCGAAGACGGTGAAAGCAACGAGGTCGTACTGCGCACAACCCCGCCGCCTTGGGAAGCGTATTTGGACACCAGACAAATCAGCCGGAAAACCTTGGAAGAGGCCTGCTCCGAGTTTGGCATAGCATCTTCCGTATATCACAGGGCCGAAGCGGATGTAATCGCAACATCACAGCTTTTCCTCAAGCACCCCGAAAGATGCTCCCTGCTTCCTAAAGCACGCCAAGCATACCTAAGGCAACTGGAGCGGGAAAACAACGATGATGAATGGCGGGACATCGTGGAAAGCTTTGATGCTGATTGCCTGGCAGGAAAGAAAATCGTTATCACCGGGGCTTTGAAGTTCGTCCGCAGAAAAGTGCAAAGCCTGATAGTCCAAGCTGGTGGAGAAATGAAAGAAAATATCACCAAGGAAACCGATTTTCTTGTAGTAGGCGATACTGGCTGGCATGGTGAGACCACCAAAGTGAAAAAGGCTCGCAATCTCGGAATTCAGGTGGTTTCTGGCGAAGATTTCATCCGTGATTTGCTAGACGACAGCATCCCCTGAAAAAGCACCAAAAAACGGAAACAAGCACTGGATCAGGCTGCCCCCTTTGTTCCAACAACCAGCCTGGCTCACCCCAGACTATCTGACTGATAACGCCGGGGTTGGCTGGCCAAGCTCTTCTGAAATCTGCGACCGTCAAACACAAGGCTTACGTGTTCTGAGGTTAAAGGCATGAGCCCCCTGCCGCGAGGCAAGAGGCTCTGTGTTTTGGTCGGGCTAACTCAAGCCAGAAAGGGAGTCAGCTTGACCTATCTGTTCTAGCCAGACTGTTGCAGCTAAAACTCATTTTCTGAGTCATGCCGCAACAGTCTGGGTGTGCAGGCTTCGACAAGCAAGCAAAGGTAGTGCTAAACGATATCTCCACGAGAATTATACGCATTACAAGTTCTTTGATTAGGATTCACCCGAACTTGGTCTATAGGACTTTCAAATGCTGCGTTATCCTTACTTACAGACTTTGTGTCTGTGAACAAAAATCTATCTCGATTATCTCCTCCGTCTCCAGTACTCACCACCGTACCACTTGACTCAACTGGGTCAGGTTGGTCTCTGAAAAAATCTATTTCATCCGTTCCAATAGTCGAACTAGCAGCATCATCTGCTTTTTCTCCATCAGCTTCTGTCCAGTAGCAGACTGGAATACAGCCTATAGCACTTCCATTGTGGCCGGCTCTTATAGGGGTTACTCCGTTTGCCGCTGCTACTGGGTCATAAATTTCATCGCCTTCGCAGTTGGCATCTATGCTGGTTGTTTGATCTTCCAGGTCGTCTGATGCGCTGTTGGTGATGGCCACGATGACCACGCCAGCGGCTACAGCCATGAGTACGAGCACGGCGGTGACGATCAGCGTCTGAAGGGTGATGCCTCGTTCGTCGGCTGCGCGCACTCGCACGGCTGAGGCCTGGCGGAATGCTATAGCAGTTGCTAAGGCTATTTAGCAAGCATGAGCCAGGCTTTAGAACAGGACAGAAAAGTTCACTTTGCTAGCCGGAACTTTCTGCGAATACCCCTACTGGCAGCTTTTTCTTTGGGTCAGCTGCGGCTTAGCTATATGCCCGCCCTTAGGATTAGGCGGTCTCAGACAGCGGTCAAGACAGTCAGAGTTCCCAAGATCGCCCAGTAGCTGGAAGCATTAGGGGGAATATCTGAGGAAGGGCTACAACCCCCAGCCAGCAAGCGTTCCTAGCCCCAAATCAGTGGGAAATTCAGCCGCCTGGAAGCTGGCTCAGGAGGTGCCAAAAAATATTTTCAATTAAATGTTGCAAATGAAAAAAAGCTAATATAACATAGCAACATTGAATAAACAAATAAACGCAGGCTTAGTTCTTACCTGCTAGGCTTAAGCTAAATTTAACATCAAACAAAACCCAAAAGGAGACAATAAAATGTTAACCATAACCATAGTTGCTGCTTGTTTAATAGCCTTAGCAACTGCTATAGCATTCCGCCAGGCCTCTGCGGTGCGAGTGCGCACAGCCGACGAGCGGGGCATCACCCTCCAGACGCTGATCGTCACCGCCGTGCTCGTGCTCATGGCTGTAGCCGCCGGCGTGGTCATCGTAGCCATCACCAACAGCGCCTCAGACGACCTGGAAGAACAGACCACCAGCATCAATCCACTTTGCAACGGGGTTGAAGTCTATGACCCACTTTTGGCTTCGTCGGGCAACGAAGGGCAAAACGGTGGCAACACATCTGACACCATTGGCTGCATACCAGTCTGCGTTTGGTCAGTAGGAGGAGCAGATGACAGTACCATAGGAGTAGGTGAAATTAGCATTATGAGGAAACTAGAAAACAATACTCCCACTCAAGCTGTTGACTACACTGTCGGAGACATAGCGGCAGGTAATATTTTTCTTTTCGAAGATGTTGATGAGCTGTTTGGCACTTTAACAATTGGAGATCCTGATGCCACACCAGCCGGCGAAGCGATAGTTGAATTTGCTTCCAACATTGCAGAAGTTCGCGTGAGTCCAGACCAGAGAAGCTGTCGCGCGTACACCTCCACAGGCGATATAGTCACCTAAATCAACCACTAAGCATGGGCTTGAGTTAGTCCGGCTGTAGCAAATGAGCCCTCTGCCGTGAGGCAGGGGGCTCATACTTTTTACTTCCGGGCCGAGAGAGTCTATGATTTGCTAAGCGTTCAACGGCACACTGGTCGGCATCATTGGCAAGACCAAGGTCTTACTAGCATCTGCAGCTTCAATCAACGCTTGAAAGAGGATTGACTTTTTCGCTAACGGTGGACAAAGAAGTCGGACCTATGCGGTGGATAAAATCCTCGGCTCCTTTTTCAACTTAGGAGCGTTCCACTGGTTCTGCCACACTACCAGTCGGCTGACCGACCGTCAGCAAAAGTCCTGTGAACTCAAAGTGTCAGTGGAAAGGGAAAGTCTGCTAGTAATGCCGTGTGTTCTTTTCCGGCAAGAAGGGCTCTGTGATGCAGTCATCGAAACTGGGGTTCGCTTGTGGTTGGAGTTTATTTGTGTGATGGCGATCAACTTCAAAGGAGTGTCCAGTAGAAAACTAGCCTGAGATTCTGAGCATCACCATGAAATCTGCTTGGCATCTGTCTCATCTTGTAGGGCAGGCAAGTCAGCCTCGAAAAACAATCCGCAAAGCCGAATGGCCGATGGAGCGGACGGTGCGTGTTACGCCAAGTGAGACGGAATTACTTTGGCTGGCCATTGACGGCCCGGCTAGTTGCCACAGCCTTTGTCTAGTGATTGAGCTGAATTCCATCGCCCTGCTCAGTAACTACGAAAATTCGTCGCTTGACACACTCCTCCCCGCAATGGCTCGGGCACTTCAGCCTAGGGCACAAAGGTGGCGTCAATCAGAGTTTCGGAACTTGGGGTACATAGGCGAAGCATGCGACACCCGGCTATTGTATTCTTGAGACGCTAGCCAAACGAATATGAAAACAAAGGAGGGTTTGAAATGATTGTGGTAATGCAGTGCGCAAAGCGCATGGACAGGTCGAGAAAGATGCTAACACCAGAAGGGCAAGAGGTGAAGTTCGTTGCCCGCCCAAATGAAGTGCCTCCTAAACCTGGCGTCCATTGCGTCCACCCCGATGACAACGTTCCTGGCACCGATAGAACTTGGCGTGAAGAAGTGATTATCTACAATCTGAAGCATAATCCTAGTATCAGCGATGCCAAGGAACTGTTGAAGGCTCAATTGTCTGACCCATCAGATCAAGCATGCAATCTTGCTGCGGACTATAGTAAGTGTCCTAAGTTGCTTCCTGCTTACAGGTTGTACACACCAAAGCCCTACTCATTGCTGACCGATGCTTTCGGCCCGAAGAACTTTTATGTTCTGTCTCTAGGCATGGGCTTGGTCAGGTCAGACTTCATGATTCCAGCCTGCAAAATGGCTTTTGGATCCAGCCCTAGCGTGGAACCCTATGAGATAGTGAAGCAAAGTGACATTGACCCCACTAAAGACATAAACATGCTTCCCGATGACGTTGAGGGGCCTGTCGTTTTGTTGGCTGGCCTCAAGTATGTGTGTTGGTTCTGTGAACTGACAGAGAACGTCCAAGCCAGCCGCATCATCTGCCACGTATCTAAGCATCTGCGTGCGGCCCCAAACTATGATCTATGCAAGTTTGAAACACGCAGACAAACCAACTGGCACTATGAATGCGCCGAGGCTCTAGCCGAAGACCCTCAACGTTGTAGTAAAGGACTGCCCGATTAAGCGGGTTGAAACAAAGAGAAAAACCGGGCGCGCACAAGCAAAAATAGCTGACAGCATACCTTGCTTGCGGTTTTGGAGTGATGGCGGGCTTTGAGTGGGGTAGGAATGTCAGGCACATAAAGGTCCTATGGAAGGGGGATGTCATCAAGCAGGCCGGTGGGCTGCACGGCTTGAAGGCGTCAGCATTTTGGAGTTATCCCCTGACGAGCACCGCTCCTGCACAGCTCTGTCAGAGCAATATCAGCAAGCTACGGTGTCGTACTACACAGGCGAACTGCGTCCGAGTCCTAGCGCACTTTCGAATTGTGTGGGTTTTGTTCAAACGATGCCAGTTGTGGCACTTTGCTACCACATGACCACCAAACACCTCGCCAGATACGTCAGCGAATTCGCAAGCTGGAAAACCCCTGACGACAGCCGCCTTCCATCAGATACGACACATAGCCCGATAACTCACAGGCAAACAACTCACCTACATCTAACTAATCGTTTATTCCTGTTTGCTATACCCTCCCCCACCCCAAAACTTTGGACTTGTTCACGATGCCAACCGCTGCGCAAGTGGCCACGTTTGCCAGTCATCCACTCATCTAGTTCTGGGTATAAGGATGAGCCCCTTGCCTCACGGCAAGGAGCTCATTTGCTGCAACTGGCTATCTCAAGCCAAAAGAATGCTAGTTTGCCTAGCTTAAGACTACTTCGTCTCTGGAATCATAAGGAAGGCATTGACGTTGATCTGCAGTGACGCGAACTTCGGCAATCGGAGATTTAAACCTGAAACCTGAAGTGCCTGCAATATCACCAGCAGTAAATAGCTTCTTGGGCTCTTCAAACAAAAACTCCTGCCCAACCTTTACACCGTCTGTTGCTGTGCCTGTCCCAGCTGCAAGTGACGCTTGCGAACGCATAAAATCTATTTCACCTGCTGCGATTTCCCCGCTCGCATCACTTGCTTTGAAGATACAGACGGGAATGCAACCGATAGCACTGCCTTCCTGACCAGCATTGGTGCCTTTGATGTTTCTTGAAGCGATAGTAGGGTCAAAGACCTCAACTGGATTGCAGTTGCCATCGATGCTAGTGGATTGTTCTTCCAGGTCGTCTGAGGCGCTGTTGGTGATGGCCACGATGACCACGCCGGCGGCTACTGCCATGAGCACGAGCACGGCGGTGACGATGAGTGTTTGGAGGGTGATGCCTCGTTCGTCGGCTGTGCGCACACGCACAGCAGATGCCTGGCGGAATGCTATAGCAGTTGCTAAGGCTATTAATGAACTATTTATTGTCTTGGGAATTTGGAGACAGAGAAAGTGCAATGGGTGCTACTGACATAGCTTTTCAGCCCGGGAGAACGGATGATTAGCTAAGGCGGCTAAGGGCGTGGAGGCTGGCATCATCTACAAGACCAAAGCTCTGGGAATGGCTGCAGCTTCAATCAACGCCCAAAATGAGATTGACTTTTCACTGATAGGGGGCATAGAAGTGCGGATGCATGCAATAGGCAAAATCCCCAGTTCCCTCTTTCAAAGCGAGGAGCACTCCATTGATTTCGCCACACTCACAAGTCGGCCTCACCTACTACCCGTTACGCCCTTGTTTCATAAAGGCTTTCACAAAAATGCTCACGGCGGCTTTGGTGTTAGGTTTAGACTATGAAAATCCTTATGAGGTCAAAGGTGTCAGTGGAAAGGGAAGCCTGGCTGGCTGAAAGCCTGCCGACAGAAAAGTTTTGCTCAAGCAGGGTTTATGAATAATGAAGGAGGCAGTCATTTGAAAGCAAGAGTCGTTGTCGCGACGGTAGCGTTCGTGGCTCTAGTTGCCAGTGCATTTTTGGCTTTGATCATTGCAAACACCACCAGTTCAAACGGCACAGAGGAAGCAGGGCCCTGTCCTCGCTACTTTGAATCTGCTAGCTCGGCAGATAGCATAATCTATCTACCATGCTGTACTAGTGTTGAGATCTATGACCCAATCTTGGCAGCCAATGGTGAGAAGGGCAGGAACGCTGGTAAGACTTCGGTAAAAGTTGGTTGTGTGCCGGTTTGTGTGTGGACGGCCAGTGTTGACAACGATGGTATCATTGACATTGATGAAATTAGTCTTGTGCTGGATAAAGCAGAGCTTGAGACTGGCAGCGTTGAGGCTATTTCTGCTGCTTCCAATGAGGCAGGCGACGAGCTTTTGTTTGAGACCGAAACCAAGTTTTTTGACATAGACGATGATCTGACTGCTACCTCTGGCGCAGGTTTCAGATTCGCGATCGGAATAGCACAAGTTCGTGTTGCCCCTAACCAGAGAGATTGCTTAGCCTATGATGTCAGAGGCGACAGGGTTTTTGCTTCAACAACCCATAGGGCTTCAGCTAACTCCACCAGAGAAAACATCTCTGCTCATAGCAGGGAGACGAGCCAAAGTCATGGGTGACTTGATGATAGGGCTGTAAGGAGGGTGAGGGGGACGGTGCTGGCGGTGGAGGTGATGATTTGGAAAGCTGGAAACTGAGATATTCCCCTAGACGCTGAAGTCGGAGTGCGGGTTGATGTCCGATCGCTTTGGCTGGGGAGTTGGCGTTGCAGGTTGTGTAAGTTTTTAGATTTGTTTTGAAGGAGGGGAGTTGCTGGCAGCGAGCAAGAGCTTTTGCCGGTGCGGTGCGGTCTTAAGGAGAATTTTTTGGTGTAGGGGCGTGCGTTCTGGGTATTTAATCAGGACTGGCTAGAGGAGTTTCAGCGACTGCCAAGGCAATATATTAAAATAATATATGATAACCATATATGATAAAGTGGAAATGCAAATCTATGTTAATCACCAATATAGCCACAGCAGAAGTTGCTACTGATGCTGCGTTCAGTCAATCTGCCGAGCTTCGGCAGGGCATCTAGATGACAAGAGATGCAATCATTTGAAAACAATCAATTTGAAAACGAGAACCGCTGTCGCGACGGTAGCGTTCGTGGCTCTAGTTGCCAGTGCATTTTTGGCTTTGATCATTGCAAACATCACCAGTTCAAACGGCACAGAAGAAGAAGAGCCTTGTCCTCGCTACTTTGAATCTGTTAGCTCGGCAAATAGCGCATTATCTTTAGATAGACCATGCTGTACTGATGTTGAAATCTATGACCCGATCTTGGCAGCCAATGGTGAGAAGGGTAGGAATGCTGGCAAAACTTCGGCCAGATTTGGTTGTGTGCCGGTTTGTGTGTGGACGGCCAGCATTGACAACGATGGAATCATTGATGCTGATGAAATTAGTCTTGTGCGGGATAAGGCTGAGCTTGAGACAGGCAGCGTTGAGGCTATTTCTGCTGCTTCCAATGAGGCAGGCGACGAGCTTTTGTTTGAGACCAAAAACAAGTTTTTTGACATAGACGACGATCTGACTGCCCGATCTGGCGCAGGCTTCAAATTCGCGAGACCAATAGTAGATGTTCGCGTTGGCCCTAACCAGAGACATTGCTTTGCCTATGCTGACACAGGCGACAGGGTAAACTAGGCAAGCAGTCTTGCAGGCTTGAACTAGCTGGTGATTGGCAGAGGAGGCTTCCGCTTAACGGCAGGCGTGGCAGGGGGCTTCCATTGCTCGGGGTGGCAAAGTCGCAGTATCTTGCTAGACTGGTGTTTGACTTATGAGTGAAAATCTTCCAGGGAAAGCCGCGACGGTGGAACAGTTCCGTCGCTCAGAAAACGATACAGGGTCGCCTGAGGTGCAGATTGCGCTTTTGACCGGCCGTATCCGCCATCTGACCGACCACCTTCAAACCCACACGAAAGACCACCACAGCAGACGTGGTCTGCTTATGCTGGTAGGGCGCAGGCGCAGGCTGCTGAACTACTTGCAAAAGTCTGACGTGGAGCGTTACAGGGAGATTTTAAACAAGCTGAACTTGCGGCGGTAGGTGGGGCAGATGCCGGCGACGGCGATTGGGCGTTCGGCCGCAACCGCAACTGAAACGTTGCCCAGCCAATCTGGGAGACAAAGCCACTTGGGCAGACATATCCATCCAGGTGAAAGCTGGTGTGCCGCGGGGCTGCTAGCGCGCCCCTTAGATTTTGGAGTGGCAACTGGACGGTGAGATTGTCTGGGAATTTTGCGGTAGCAGGTGAGGTCTGAGGAATTCGGGGCAAAAGAGTTAGGAAAAAATTAATAAGAACAAAGCTGTGGGAGAACCCATTTCCGGGGCATCAACAATCGCTGTGTGAATAATCACCATCCACGAGGCCCGACACCCCAGCGGCTAACAACGAAGTTTCAAAACATAAAATCCACATAATACACCAGGAGGAAACACCTCCGAAAGGAAAACACAGATAAAAATGACACAAACACAACAAGAACCGCACGCCAAACAGGCTGTTTCGGTATCAGCTCCCGTGAGCGGAGCACATGGTAAGGAAATCGGTTTTGAAAGCGGGCGTTTGGCCAACATGGCCAACGGCTCAGTAGTAGGCATCATCGGCAAGACCAAAGTTCTAGTAACAGCTACAGCTTCCGTCAGCGCCCGCAAGGGGATTGACTTTTTTCCGCTGACGGTAGACATGGAAGAGCGGATGTATGCGGTGGGCAAAATCCCCGGCTCCTTCTTCCGCCGCGAGGGGCGCTCCTCTGATTCCGCCACGCTCACTTGTCGGCTGACCGACCGCCCGTTGCGCCCCTGCTTCCCCAAAGGTTTTCGCAATGACGTTCACATTGTGGGCTTGGTGCTCAGTTCAGACCAGGAAAATCCCTATGACGTAACTGCCATCAACGCAGCTTCGGCCGCGCTGAGCATTTCGGGCATCCCCTTCAGCGGGCCTGTTGGGGCGGTGCGTTTGGCGCACACCACCGACGGCGAGTGGATTCCGCACCCCACCTTTGAGGAGATAGACGAGGCTTCATTTGAAATGGTCGTAGCTGGCCGACTGCTGGACGACGGCGATGTGGCCATCATGATGGTGGAAGCCAGCGGCACCGAAAACGCAGGGCGGATGTATGCGGCTGGGGCTGAGCTGGTGGATGAAGCTGTGCTGGCTGAAGGGCTGGAACTCTCCAAGCAGTGGATCACCGAAGCTGTGGCGCTGCAGCGCCGCCTGATAGTCTCGGTGGGCGTCAAGCCGCCGATGGAGTTCGTTGCCCATACCGACTATTCGGACGAAATCCATAGTGCGGTGGCCGAAGCAGTAGGAGACCAGCTTGCAGAGATTGAGCAAATCCGCGACCGAAGCGAGAAAACCAAAGCTACCGATGAGTTGGTGGCCAAGGTGATGGAGGGGTTGGATCTTGAAGCATTGGCTGGAGGCGGTGCTGGTGCTGGCGGCAACGGTGCCGGTGCTGCCAGTGGTGACGGCACCAGCGGCGAAGACGAAGCCTCAGCCTCGGCCCCGACCCCGGCCTCACACGCCCCAGAGCACGAGGCGCACGAGTTGGACGCCCAAGAAGCAGAAAGCCAAGTCCGCGCGGCCGTCCGCGCACTCGCCAAAGAAGCTGTCAGGCACCGGGTGGTCAACGATGGCATCCGCATTGACGGACGCAGCACCGCCGACATCCGTCCGCTTTCAGCTGAGGTGGCTGTGTTGCCGATGGCGCACGGCTCGGGCTTGTTTGAGCGGGGTGAAACGCAAGTGCTCAACATCGCCACCCTGGGCAACGAAAAGATGGATCAAATCATCGACACCATTGAGCCAGTGGACCGCAAGCGCTACCTCCACCACTACAACTTCCCGCCCTTCTCCACGGGCGAGACCGGCTTCATGCGTGGCCCCAAGCGCCGCGAAATCGGGCACGGAGCTTTGGCTGAGCGGGCGCTGCTCCCCGTCGTCCCGTCGTTTGCCGACTTCCCCTACACACTGCGGCTGGTTTCCGAAGTTCTGTCGTCCAACGGCTCAACTTCCATGGCTTCGGTGTGCGCTTCAAGTCTGTCGCTGATGGATGCGGGCGTGCCGATCATCATGCCTGTCGCGGGCATAGCTATGGGCTTGGTGTATGAAGAAGGCCAATACGTCACGCTCACCGACATTTTGGGTGCCGAGGATGCCTTTGGCGACATGGACTTCAAAGTGGCCGGCACCCGCGATTATGTTACCGCCCTCCAGCTAGACACCAAGATTGACGGCATCCCCGCTCAAGTTCTAGGTGACGCCTTGGCGCAGGCCCGCTCAGCCAGGCTTGCCATCTTGGATGTGATGGAAGCCACGTTGCCTGCGCCGCGCGACGATGTGAGCGAGAATGCGCCCAAGATTGTTACTTTTGAGGTGCCGAACGACAAGGTCGGTGAGATAATCGGGCCCAAGGGCAGGGTCATCAACATGCTTCAAGACGAGACCGGCACCGAGATTGATGTGGACGACTCTGACGGCACCGCCAAGGTGACCATCACCTCTCCCAATCGCAGCAAGGTGGATGCCGCCAGAGAGCGTGTGGAGCTGATCGTCAACCCGCCTGCGCCTCAGATGGGGCGGGTTTATCAGGGCAAGGTGGTGAACATCACCAACTTCGGGGCGTTCGTGAATTTCTTGCCCGGACGTGATGGGCTGTTGCACATCTCCAAGCTTGGCGGCAAGCGCCGGCTAGACAGAGTGGAGGAAGTCTTGTCGCTGGGCGATGAGGTTTATGTGACGGTTGAAGACGACCAGGCCGACCGCATCAGCCTGAGCTTGGCCAGCAAAGAGCAGGTGAGGGAGATGCGAAGCGGCTCTGGCGGTGGCGGCAGTGGGGGTGGCGACCGCGACCGATCTGGCGATGGTGCTGGTGCTGACGACCGCGAAGGCGAAGATTTGGAAGACGAAGACTTCGTGGACGAAGTCGGTTCAGCGGATGATTTCGCTGACGGTCGTGCCGATGATGCTTTCGGTTATGAAGAAGACGACGACACGGAGGACGACTCTGAGGATTTTGACGAGGGAGATGACATCTACATGCCAGACGACTCAGCAGATGAATCCAATCGTCGTGAGGTTTCCTTCGGCCGGGAGTTTGACCGCCAGATTGAACAAGACTATGGAGACTTGGGGCCTGGCGAGTTGCGCCGACGAGGGGGAGGCCGCAACCGAGGCTAGCGGCGTCATTGTGCCAGCCGCCCCCCGTGGCCAGCCCCCCGCCAGCATCGCACCGTAAGCACTACGCCAGCCATCCCGTCCCCGCCCACTATGACTTCACCATGACTAAAGTCGCAGTTTTGGGAGCCGCCGGGCGCATGGGCCGCACGGCGTGTGAAGCCATAAAGGCAGATGCCGACTTGGAGCTGGCCACCGTTGTCGACCCGGCAGCAGTCGGTGAATCTATCTGCCACACGACGGTCAGTTCACGCATCGCAGGCTTGGCTGAAACAGGGGTGGCGGTGGCGGTGGATTTCACCCACCATCAAGCCGCTTTGGGCAACCTGCGTTGGCTGGCCGAGCACAAAGTTCATGCCGTGGTCGGCACTACAGGCTTCAGCGCAGCCGAACTTGAAGAAATAGGCAGTTGGTTTGACCCGCCCGCACAGCCCAACTGCATCATCGCCCCCAACTTCGCCATTTCAGCCGTGCTGATGATGCGTTTTGCTGAGTTGGCAGCCCCGCATTTTGCGTCTGCCGAAATCATTGAACTCCATCACCAACACAAGATTGACGCTCCGTCTGGCACCGCCCTGGCCACCCTTCACAGGATGGAACAGGCTTCGCAAGACTGGCATGCCGACCCTACAACCCAGGAAACCTTGCCTGGAGCCAGGGGCGGTGTGGGAGAGCACGGGGTGAGAGTTCACTCTGTCAGAGCTGAAGGGCTGATAGCTCACCAAGAGGTCATCCTGGGCGGGCCAGGCCAATCGCTGCGTATTCAGCAGGACTCCTACGACCGGCAATCTTTCATGCCTGGGATGTTGCTGGCGGTCAAGCGTGTGGCGCAGACACCAGGGCTGACGATTGGCTTAGATTCGCTGCTGGGTGTGTAGTTGCGTCAAGTAGCTCCGTAATCTAGGCAAAACCAGACACTTGCGCAAAACCAGAAACCTGCGGCTGTCTAGGAGGTTTTGGACGCAAGTCGGGGTGGGCGTGCTGGTGCTTGCGCTGGTGGTGACGATGGTGAATTTAGGGCTGTGGCAGCTTAGGCGCCATGACGAAAGACAAGCCCTGAGAGACCAGTTGGCTGATAGCTTGGCTGTGCCAGCAGTGGATGTTGCGAGCGTTTTGGGCAGCTCTGATGCGGCTGGATCAGTTGGCGTGGAAGACTGGGAATACCGAAGGCTGACCGCGCAAGGCAGGCTGCATTGCTCGCAAGCGGTACTGGTGCGCAATAGAACTTTGAACGGACGACCTGGCTATTGGGTTTTCGCTCCTTTGGAAGTCTCCGCTGTGAGATCGGACTCTGCCGCCGATTCATCATCCGCCGCTGGAACTGCGCCTCTCATCCAGACGCCTGAGTTGCCCCCTAATGCCCCAGAATTGCCCCCCGGTCTCCCCGAATTCCCTGCTATTGCTCCTGATTCCCGCGCTGCGCCCGCCCCTGATTCCACCGCTCCTACTGCCGACCCTGCCAGCCCCTCTGCCGACTCCGCTGCGCCCGCCGCCCCCATTGCCGACTTTTCCGTGATGGCGAATTTAGGCTGGCTGCCTCGTGAGTTGGCCACAAGTGGTCCTAGTGCCACCGACGTCTGGCAAGGCGACAATTGCTCCACCACAGCACAAGACAGCCAAGTCGCAATCACAGGTCTGCTATTTCTGCCAGTTGGTGGCTCTGGCAGGGAGTGTGATTCTCTGGCACCGGTCTGCACCTTTGCCAGACCAGATGTTTCGGCTCTCGCGGCTCACTATGCGGAGCAGCCGGGGGTAGCGGAAGTGGGGCCAGTGCAGTCGCAGCCGTCGCAACTGCAACTATCGCTGTTGCCACCGCAGTCGCTCCCACAGGTCTTGGACAGCTTCTACATCCAACTAGAAGAATCCACCCCATCCGCTTCTGTCAACCTGGTCATCCTAGGCGTCCCTGAATTCAGCCTTGGCAACCATCGCAGCTATGCTGTCCAGTGGTTCATCTTCAGCACTATCGCTGCCGTGGGATATCCGCTGATACTTTGGCGCAACGCCAAGAAACGCAGGCAGGCAAGCACTCCGGCCCCCAGCCAGCCCTAGCAGCCAGTCTCGTTTGCTTACAACCTGCTTTCTCAAAGTCATAAAACCTGTTTGGGTCTAGCCTGGCCCACCCCCAAAATCAGCTTTCCAACTTAGGCTTTCAGATATGGCTGAAATGGGATTCACGCATCTGGATTCGCAGGGGCGCGCCCGCATGGTGGACGTCACTCCCAAGGAACCCACGCACCGCCGGGCGGTCGCACGCGGGCGGGTCTACATGAAGCCCGACACGGCCCTGGCAGTGGCGCAGGGGGCGATAGGCAAGGGAGATGTGCTGGCGGTGGCGCGGGTGGCAGGCATCCAGGCAGCCAAAAAAACACCCGACTTGGTGCCGTTGTGCCACCCGCTGTTGGTGGGCAGCGTGCTGGTGAACTTTCGTATTGAAGACGACTATGTGGAAGTTGAGACGGAAGTGGAGACATTTGAGCGAACAGGGGTGGAGATGGAGGCTCTGACGGCTTGCTCGGTGGCTGCCCTGACTGTTTATGACATGTGCAAGTCGCGCGACAAGGGCATGGTCGTGGGCGATATCTGTCTGCTGGAAAAGACCGGTGGCAAGTCGGGCCCGTATCGGCGGGCGGCGGGGGCGAGCGGGGGCGGCTAGAAGGATGGACTGGAAGTTGCTGTAGAAATTCGCTGCAAATTGTGGGATGTGCAAATTGCAGGAGAAGCGTGCCACTTCAAAACATGGAAGCAGACCGCGCCAGAATAGAATTTTTGTTTTTGACGACAAAGTCCCCTGAACTATCAGGAAAAACTAAAGATGCAACTTCCAGACACTGAGGATAGTTGTATTTTAAACGCTGCTGCCAACTGCTGCTAATCTAGCTGCTGCGAGAAACGGCAATCCCTTGGTCAGCGGTGCTGTTGGACTGCTTCTTCTATATCTGTGATACTACGCAGCAGTTGCCTGGAGACGGTAGGACAGTTGTGGCCTGTTCTCAAAGTTGTCAGATGCTCACTGATGGTTCCTTGCTCCATCGGGGCGAGAGTCAGTGCCAAAGCATCCATGAATCCGTCCGTGTTATGTTCAAAGATATCGCACAGAAACTCATCCAGCCTGACCACTCTGAAATGATCGGGCAGCTTGAGAAACCGGTTGCTCCGGCTTTTCAGAAGATCTGGTGGGAAATCACCTAAATCCTCGGTCACCAGAACATCAGCACGCGCAGCCGATGCTGCGTACAGAACATGCCGGTCGCACTCATCGGGCAGCACAACGTTAGCGATCCTTGTTGCTTGTGAGCGCACAAGCATTTCCGAGTGGGGCAACTCTTTTCGAATTTCAGCTGCGCGTTTATGAGCTTCCGCTTCGGAGATGCCTGATTTGCCTAATTTTTGGACGTTGCGCAGGAACTCGTCCATGACGAGGTCGGAGTACCAGATATGGCACGCTCCGACTTTATGCAGGTTTATGCACAAATATCTGGGAAATGTCTGAACCCAAATGTTGGTGTCCACGAACGCTGATTGGACACCTGACGCTGTCATTCCTGAGGCAGAGATATACGTCCTTTGCCTAGTTTCGGCAGAACTTCGTTGAAAGGAATGTCGAACAGACCTGCTTCTTGATCCCGTTTGATAGCGGCAGCCATCCTTGCGTACCCTTCGGGGTCGGCTTCTATGTGGCGTTTGACTCTGAGGTGCAACTCGTAAGCTGCTTGTGAGGTGAACCCGGGTGGGAGTTCAGCGCTGTTGTCTGTTTCTTGGATGCAGCTATCTGCCTCCTCCACTGGCGCAGCGGGTGCGTCTGAGTTGGGGGGCTGGTTCTTGCGGAGGAGTGTCATGGGTTCATTTTAGTGGCAGGCATTAAGTTTCTGGCAGAGTATGGAGATGCCCAAAACCCGTTGGCTTCGTAATTGTGGTGTGTTTCTTCCAATTCTCTGACTTTCTTCCCTTGGGAGTGTGAGGCGTACTTACTGCTCAGCGCATTCCTCCAACCTAGGACAGTGATATGCGCCCTTTGCCTAGTTTTGGCAGAACTTCGTTGAAAGGAATGTCGAACAGACCTGCTTCTTGATCGCGCCTAATCGCTGCATCCATTCTCGCCCACCCTTCGGGGTCGGCTTCCCTGTGGCGCTTAAGTCTGAGATATCTCTCGTGCTCTTCTTTGGATGCGAACCCGGGTGGGAGTTCAGCGCTGTTGTCTGTTTCTTGGATGCAGCTATCTGCCTCCTCCACTGGCGCAGCGGGTGCGTCTGAGTTGGGAGGCTGGTTCTTGCGGAGGAGTGTCATGGGTTCATTTTAATGGGTTCATTTCAGCAGTCGGCTTTATGTCTCTGGCAAACCAGGTCTTGTTTCAAGCCGCTCTCGGACCTGAAGCTGGTCTAGGCAAATCGCGGTCATCATCCTGGTGGAAGCGCCCGTTGCGAGAATTGCCTGTTGCGGATATTTTTTCCTTGACTTCAACCACCCATGAAACCTTAGGGTTGCTGCTTGCTACCACCTCAAAACCAAAAAACGGCAAGTCAAGTAGTGTGTAATCCCCTAGAATTTAGTTGGGTTTTTGGCTTGGGGAATTCAAGTTGGAGACTCAAGACTTGGGGGTGTAGCTCAGATGGCTAGAGCGCTTCGTTCGCAACGAAGAGGTCGGCGGTTCGAGTCCGCTCACCTCCACCAGTTTTCGCAGGCGGTGTTGCCCCGCCCCGCCCACGCCTGGCCCGCGCTACTCCAAAATCTGGTCTAGCTTGTCGCGTCTGTGGTTGGTGTTGATCAGGCGCACGGTGCCCGATTTAGAGCGCATCACCAACGACTGCGAAGTTGGCCCATGAGCTGAAAACCGCACGCCCTGAAGCAGGTCTCCGTCGGTCACGCCCGTGGCGGCAAAAACGCAATTATCGCTGGACACGAGGTCGTCAAGGGTCAATTTGCGGTCTATGTCAATGCCGGCTACTATAGCCCGTTGGCGTTCATCGGCATCCCTGGGCCAGAGGCGCCCCTGAATGTCTCCCCCCATGCATTTCAGGGCGGCCGCCGTAATAACCCCTTCGGGCGTGCCGCCGATGCCCAGCAAAATGTCAGCCCCCGAATCGGGCCAGGCGGTGGAGATGGCACCCGCGATGTCTCCGTCTGGAATCAGGCGCACACGAGCACCCACCTGGCGCACCTCGGCAATGATGTCGGCATGGCGCCCGCGGTCTAGAATCACAACCGTCAAATCCTGCACTTCCTTGGAAGCGGCTTCAGCTACCCGATGGAGATTTTCCGTGGGCGACAAGTTGAGGTCGATGGCGCCCTTGGCATTCGGGCCGACCGCGATTTTGTTCATATAAACGCAAGGGCCTGGCTGATACATGGAATCCCTGTCGGCCAGGGCGATGACCGCGAGGGCGTTGCTGCGCCCCAGCGCCGTGAGGGTGGTGCCGTCCACAGGGTCAACCGCAATGTCGCAGCGGGGCGGCGAACCATCCCCGATTTTTTCGCCGTTGTAGAGCATGGGGGCGTCGTCTTTTTCGCCTTCGCCGATGACCACGATGCCGTCCATCGGGACGGTGTTGAGCATGCTGCGCATGGCATCCACCGCGGCGGCATCCACGGCTTTATTGTCGCCTCGGCCCATGAGTCGGGAGGCAGAGATGGCAGCAGCTTCGGTAACCCGCACGAGTTCCAATGCGAGGTTGCGGTCTGAGGCAAGACTGCGGTCTGGGGCTGGGTTGCGCTGCGATTGGCTGGGGCTGGAGTTTTGGTCGGTCATATAAGCCCAATCCTAATCAGGGCTGTAGCCTGAAAATAACATGGTGGATAAAGATCGAGTTGCGGGGGTGCCTTCGGGATCGTCAGAAGCGCCTTCGGCCGGGGCGCCTAGGGAACAAGTGCCGGCAAGGGATCAAGCACCGGCAGCAGACCGCCTGCCAGGGCAAGTTCCGTCGGGGGAGGTTGCGCCGGGGCAGGTTGCCGTGGAGTCCGGGGAGGTGGTCTTGCCGTCTGATCCAGCGGCTTTGATGTCTGGCCAAGTGGCCACCGTCCCAATGTCTGGCCAGGTGGCCTCTGTCCAAACCAGCAACCAAGCGGCTGCGGCCCCACTTTGCCCCAACCGCCAAGCTGGGCCGTCAGCGGTGTGGTGTTTCCAATGCGGGGCCGACTACACGGCTGAGGTCACGAACTGCCTTGAATGCGGGGTGCTGACTTTGCCCTACCCGCCAACGCCCGTTACCAAGGTGGGCGAGGAGCACGAGGAGCACCTTATCTATGATTTGCACGAATGGTCGTGGGAGTCGCGCTCTTTGATGGCCAGCTTCATGCATACCGAGAAGCTGGTTCACGCTTGGCAAGGGGCTTCGCTGGTGGTGCGTGAAGCCGACGAGAAGCAGGTGGATGAGTTGGTGATACGGGTGAAAGACACGGAGTTGCCAGTTTTTAACCACAGCACCGAGACAGCGGAATACGAGATGGAAGAATTTTCGGACGCTCAGATTGATGTGCTGACTGACATGCTGGCAACCGAAAGCATCCCGCATGAGTTCAGTATTGAAGGCGACCTAGTGATTCAAGCTGCTGACGAGGAGCGGGTTGAGAAGGTGTTCGATGCTTGGACGAAGGCGGTTGCCGAGATGGATGAACAGGAGTTTGGGCCTGGTTTGGCTGGTGTGCACGTGCCCGATCTGTTGGGGGAGTTGTCTGAGCTGAGCAAGCGCATACAGAAAAATGTGGGCGATGTCTATGCCACGAAGGAGTTGCTGGGGGCTGTCGGTCGGCTGCATATGCTGGAGTTGCCGTTTGGCATTTCCCGAAAGAGCTGGCATGGGCTGCGACAGGCATCAGGGGAGTTAGCTGAGTTGCTGTTTCCCGACAAGTTGGAAGAGCTCCTAGAGGAGTTGATGGAGGCGCAGGGTGTTGAAGTTGGAGTTGATGAGGATGAGACAGTAGCCGTGGTTGGGGGTGGAGACGACGCTGAGGCAGGTGAAGCTGAGGCAGCCGAAGCTGCAGCGACTGAAGCTGTCGTAGCCGAAACTAAAGCGAGCGATGATGAAGCCGAAGCCGCTGAAGCTGCCATGCCCGAAGCCGACCAGTCAGACCACGAGGCAATGCATGAAGATTTCCCCAGCCTTGGCGACATATATGACAGCGACCAGTTTGATATAGACGATGACCTGATTTCAGATATAAAATCGTCCGCCAAGCGTCTGCGCAAACTGCTGAAAGATTTTGTCTAGCTTTGCTAGCTGAGCTGGAGGTTTGCCATTCGCGGCCCGTGTCGCCAACCCGTCGGGTAGCCTTGGGAAAGGCAAATCTGTCGCCGGGCTATGGCTCGTTGCTATTGGGTTGTATTGCAGGCTGGTATTCACTAGGTCAAGACGAGGATTTTTTTAAGGGGGCGGATGTCTTGTTGGGTCACATCAGGCGCAAGACACCGATAGCCCAGCCACACTTGCGCCATCGGTTCCAGATCGACCTCGTAGGACTAAGCCGCTCAACCCACACTTTGCGCAAGGCCAAGCCGAAGGGCGGGGATGTGGAGTTTATCTCAGCAGTCAAGACCAGTTCTCCCACCCCCCACGTGCTGGGCGCCATGTATGCTGCGGCCAACATGACGGGTTCAACACACCAAGAGAGTTGCCGTCAGATTGAGGA
>JAPYNY010000047.1 GCA_028283145.1 Candidatus Hopanoidivorans cymbastelae | reverse complement strand
GTCTTGACCCGCGGCCGCGCCGCCTTCACCACCTCTGAATTGCGCAAATTGCGCACCCCCCCCCAGCCACCTAATCCAGATCTTCTGGGGTAGCGAAATGCCCCTTTATGGCAGTAGCAGCAGCCACCGCCGGCGACACCAGGTGCGTGCGACCGCCCCTGCCTTGTCGTCCTTCAAAGTTGCGGTTGCTGGTGCTGGCGCAGCGTTCCCCTTCAGCCAGCTTGTCGGGATTCATGGCCAAACACATGGAGCACCCTGGCTCTCTCCAGTCCAGTCCTGCCGCCTTGAAAACCATATCCAACCCCTCGGCTTCGGCCTGCGTCTTGACCTGCCCCGAACCAGGTACCACCAAAGTTCTGACCCCCGACTTCACCCGGCGCCCCCGCACAATTTCAGCCACGCTGCGCAAGTCTTCAATTCTGCTATTGGTGCAAGAGCCTATGAAGACAGTGTCAACTGAAATTTCCTTGATAGGCATCCCCGACCGCAACCCCATATATTCCAAGGCCCTGGCTGCCGACTCCCTCTGTGAAGCTTCGGGAAAGCTGTCAGGGTTGGGCACAGCACTGGTTATCGGAGCCACCTGCGCCGGGTTTGTCCCCCAAGTCACCTGCGGGGCTATCTGGGCAGCATCCAAGACTACTTCGTTGTCAAAGCTAGCTGCCTCATCGGTGACCAGACTGCGCCAGTCGTCCAATGCCCGTTCCCAAAGCGCCCCGGTCGGCGCGTGCGGACGCCCCTTCAGATAGGCAAATGTGGTGTCGTCGGGAGCAATCATGCCGGCCCGCGCGCCCGCCTCAATAGACATATTGCAGACCGTCATCCGCCCTTCCATAGTCAAAGCCCGAATAGCCGAGCCGCGATACTCAATGATCGACCCGATGCCGCCTCCCGTGCCGATTTTGCCGATGATGGCCAGCACTATATCCTTAGCCACCGCTCCCAGTGGCAGCTCGCCGTCCACCGTTACGGCCAGCGTGCGCGGTTTGGTCTGCGGCAGGGTTTGCGTGGCCAGGACGTGCTCCACTTCGCTGGTGCCGATGCCAAATGCCAGCGCCCCGAAAGCCCCGTGTGTAGAAGTGTGACTATCGCCGCAGACGATGGTCATGCCCGGCTGGGTCAAGCCCAACTCAGGCCCGATGACGTGGACAATGCCCTGGCGGTCGTGCCCCATCTGATACAAGGTGATGCCAGCCTCGGCGCAGTTTTCCCGCAGCACCTCCACCTGTCGCCTAGATATTGGGTCGGCAATCGGCTGGTGAATGTCAATTGTGGGGACGTTGTGGTCTTCGGTGGCCAGCGTCAAATCCGGGCGGCGAACTTTCCTGCCAGCCGCCCTCAAGCCCTCAAAAGCCTGCGGCGAAGTTACTTCGTGGATCAGATGCAGGTCGATATAGAGCAGATCCTGGTCGCCGCTGTACTCGCTGCCCTCAACCACATGGCGTTGCCAGACCTTTTCGCTTAGCGTCAGCGCAGACATGTCTTAGTCCACCTTCAATACTTCTACGGAGAATTTTGTTTTCTTGCTGTGTCCCGGTGCTTGTGGCACTTCATAGCTGACCTCCTGCCCGGCCGATTCCCCCAGCAAAGCCGAGCCCAGCGGAGATTTTGGCGACAACAAGTCGTAATCACCAACCCGCTCCTCAACCGAAGCCAACAAGAAAGTTTCCGCTTCGTCTTCTCCCTGATAGCGAAGTGTGACTACCGAGCCAATCTGGATTGACGGCTGCACGCTGGCCGTTGCTTCGCCCGATGTTTTGCCGCCTGATGCTTCACTGTCGGCTGCTTCCTCTTCGTCTGCGACTACGGCTTTTTCCAGCAGGTTCTGTAGATGGCGGATGCGCCCTTCCATCTTGCCCTGCTCTTCCTTGGCCGCATGGTAATCGCCATTTTCCTTGAGGTCGCCAAGCTCCCTGGCAGTTTCAATGATGCGAGCGATTTCTACACGGCCGCGGGTGGTCAAATCCTCCAACTCGGCCGACAGGCGCTCATGGGCATCCTGCGACAGCCGGACTGGCTTGGCTGTGGCACCAGGGTCGGAGCTGGCAACAATGCGCGACATGAGGCTGTTGCTTTTGCCGCTGCTGCCGCCTTCTTCGCCGTCAGAGCCTTCGCCTTCGCCGCCGCTGCCTCCTCCTCCTTCGCCGTCAGAGCTGGGATTGTCTGCTGGCGCCGGCACAACGGACTCCGGTGCTGCTTCCATCACACCTTCCACCACACCTGGCTCTGTGGCCGCCGCGTCTAAGCCCACATCCGCCGCGCCCGGCTCCGCAATACTTGTCTGGTCAGAATTCATATATTTAAAGCTACAAACTTAGCCCTGTTAAACTGAATTGCTTATGAAACAAAACAACATCGGGGCACAAAACAAAGTCGGGGTGGTAGCTGGAGACGGCATAGGTTCTGAGGTGGTAACCGAAGGGCTGAAGGTAGTGGAAGCTGCAGGCGTGAAACTGGAAACCGTGCCCTATGACTTGGGCGGCGCCCGCTATCTGAAGGACGGCACGGTGCTGCCAGATTCGGTCTTGGAAGAATGGCGGGGGCTGGACGCACTTTATTTCGGGGCTGTAGGTGCGCCGGGCGTACCACCAGGGGTGATTGAGCGGGGTCTGTTGCTGCGCATGCGCTTTGAGTTGGACTTGTATGTCAACTTGCGGCCCTTCCGCTTTCCCGAACGCAATATAGATATGGTCGTGGTGCGAGAGAACACCGAGGGAACTTACGCCGGCGAGGGCGGTTTTCTGCGCCAGGGCACAGCTTGTGAGATAGCCACGCAGGGGTCGGTCAATACCCGCCACGGCGTGGAACGTTGCGTGCGCTTTGCCTGCGGGTTGGCCCAGTCTCGCCCGGCGCATCATCTGACTCTGGTGCACAAGACCAACGTCTTGACTTTTGCCGGGGATTTGTGGGAGCGCACCTTTGAGGAGACAGCCGCCGAATACCCCGATTTGGAAACTGCCTACAACCACGTTGACGCAGCGTGTATTTATTTCGTGGAATCGCCCCAGCGCTATGACGTCATCGTCACCGACAACCTCTTCGGTGACATCCTGACCGACTTGGGGGGTGCCGTTTCAGGCGGTATCGGCAAGGCAGCTTCAGCCAACCTCAACCCAGACCGCACCGGGCCATCCATGTTCGAGCCGGTGCATGGCTCCGCGCCCGACATTGCCGGCCAGATGATTGCCGACCCCACCGCAGCGATTTTGTCGGCCGCCATGATGCTGGACTTTTTAGGTGAAACCGCTGCCGCAGCAGCCATTCAGACAGCTTGCGACCAGATTGGCGAGTTTGGCAAGCAGGCGGAAAGCCAAACCAAACCCACTCTGAGCGGCACCGCAACTATCGGCGACGCCATTGCGCAGGCAACTGCCGACATCGTGGCTGGGCATCGCGGCCGGGCGCAGTAGATACAGCCCGATACAGCCCTAATGTATATTGCCCGCTAGCTTAGAATATAGACATAGACACAGCCATAGTGCCGGCTGAACAGACACGCAGAACCCAAAACAAACCCAATCTCCCCCTACCCCACAACTAACTACACACCCCCTTACAATACGTAAACAAATGGCTATTCAAGAAGCTGACACAATCTGGATGGATGGCGAACTGGTCAACTGGCATGAAGCCAAAATCCACGTCCTGACACACACACTTCACTACGGAAATGGTGTTTTTGAAGGCATCCGTGCCTACGAAACCGACCGCGGTGCTGCTGTCTTCCGCCTCACACCCCACATCCATAGGCTGTTCAGGAGCGCCAAGATACTATGCATCGAAATCCCTTACTCCCCTGAGGAAATCATTGAGGCGACCAAGCTAGTGGTGCGGGAAAATAATCTGCCCAGCTGCTATATTCGCCCGCTGGTGTATTTGGGTTATGGGGAGATGGGGCTCAACCCTCTTACCAGCGAGGTCAATGTGTCCATTGCTGCCTGGCCTTGGGGCACATATCTGGGCGACGAAGGCATCCGTAACGGAGTCAGGGTGATGATCAGTTCCTGGCAGCGTCACGACCCGAACGCCATGCCCCCGGCAGCCAAGGGTTGCGGGCACTACATCAACAGCCAGATGGCCAAGGTTCAAGCCATGAACGCCGGCTATGACGAGGCGATATTGCTGACACCGCAGGGGCGAGTGAGCGAATGCACCGGTGAGAACGTCTTCATCGTGAGCGACGGTGAGATAATCACTCCGCCAACAAGCGCCGGGGCGCTGGAAGGCATTACCCAGGATTCCATCAAGACTCTAGCGCACGATTTAGAAATCCCCTATCGCACGGAAGACCTGCTGCGCAGCGACCTCTATCTAGCTGACGAAGCCTTCTTGTCGGGCACGGCTGCTGAAATTGTGCCGATCAGGTCGGTGGATGACCGCAACCTGGGCGACCCAGGGCCGATTACCCGCCAAATCCAGCGAGGTTATGAAGAAGTCGTTCACGGCCGGGATGCTCGCTACAAAGAGTGGAACGAATACGTCAAGGAGTAGCTAGCAACCCCCAAAGCACCACCGCTATGCCAGCCCCCAAAGTTGAAATCTACGACACCACTTTGCGCGACGGAAGCCAGTTGAAGGGCATCTCCTTGACTGTGGAGGACAAGCTCCGCATCGCCCATCAACTTGACTATCTGGGCGTGGACTACATTGAGGGCGGCTGGCCAGGCTCAAACCCCAAAGATGACGAATTCTTTCAGCGTGCGGAAGACGAACTGAAGCTGAAGACCAGCTGTCTGGTAGCTTTCGGCTCCACCCGTCGCGCCAACTCCAAGGTGGAGACCGACAGAACCTTGGCAAATCTGATGGACTCGGGCTGCTCGGTGGTCTGCATTGTAGGCAAAAGCTGGGACTACCACGTAACCGATGCCCTGCAAGTCCCCCTGGAAGAAGGCATTGCCATGGTTGCCGAGTCGGTACGCTTTCTGACAGGCTTGGGCAAGCGGGTTTTCTTTGATGCCGAGCACTTCTTTGACGGCTATCTCAACAACCCCGACTATGCTCTGGCAGTGCTGTCTGCGGCAGCCGAAGCGGGTGCTGAGCGACTGGTGTTGTGCGACACCAACGGGGGCACCCTGCCACATCAAGTGGGCGAGATTGTGGCTGCCGTCTGCAAGGCCTTGGAAACCCCCATCGGCGTTCATCTGCACAACGACACAGGTTGCGGGGTGGCCAATGCCCTGGCTGGCGTGCTGAACGGAGCCACCCAAGTCCAAGGCACCATCAACGGCTACGGAGAGCGCACCGGCAACTGCAATCTGGTCCCCATCATCGCCAATCTGGAATTGAAGCTCGGCTTCCAGGCGCTGCCTGAAGGCCGTCTGAACCGGCTGACTTCGGTGGCACATCACGTAGCCGAGCTGGTCAATTTCACGCCCGACCCGCAACAGCCTTTCGTGGGGGCTACTGCTTTTGCCCACAAGGCCGGGCTGCACACCAGTGCCCTGGAGCGCCGCAGCGATGCCTACGAACACATTCAGCCTGAGCTGGTGGGCAACTCCAGCCAGTATGTGGTGTCTGAGATGGCGGGCCGAGCTACCATTTCCCGCCGAGCCAAGGATTTTGGCTTTGACTTGGACGATGCCACGCTCAGCAAGGTGGTGGAAACCCTCAAGCAACTGGAATATGCCGGCTATCACTACGAGGTGGCAGATGCCTCTATGGAGTTGCTGATTCGCCGATTGGCGGGGTGGCAGCAACCCTACTTCAAACTGGAGTCCTATTCAGTGGGGGTCAGCCATCGATCTGGGGTCTCGCCGACATCGCAAGTGAATGCCGACCTTGCCAAGGTTTCGCCCACCATAACCGACGAAGACAATGATCTCATGCTGGACAGCGATGCCACCGTCAAGTTGTGGCTGGGCACCCAGCGCATCGTAGCGCACGGGGAGGGCAATGGCCCGGTGGATGCCCTGCATAACGCTTTGATGGCTGCCATCGGCGACCACTACCCCGGCTCCCAGGCCATCCATCTGACCGACTATAAAGTGCGTGTGCTGGACACCGCTCTGGCCACTAAAGCTGTCACCAGAGTTCTGATTGATTCAACTGACGGCTACAAAACCTGGACGACTATCGGAGTGTCGGAAAATATCGTGGAAGCCAGCTGGCAAGCACTGGCCGACTCCATCATCTGGGGGCTATTGCATATGGCTCCCCAACAGGCACACTAGCCAGCCCGCGGCCGCTAGCCACCCGCCGCACCCGCACCCACACCTTGTCCGATGGCCCAACCGCCTTTTGTCCCCCAAAACCCAAGAGTAGGGCGCAAATTCTATGAGTCTCCCGAGCGCACCAGAGGCGCTTGGAAGCTGACTCGCCCCGGTGATTCCCACTCCTCCAGCCCGACCAGCGGCAACTTTCAAGGGCCCGACCAAGGCTATGCTCTGTTGCTGGCTGAACGTTTTAGGTCTAGGCTGCAGCTGCCTGAGGATTCACCGCTGAGCCCCGATGCCGTGCTGAAAGGATGCGTTAAAGTGGCCTTGAAACGTGCCTCCCTTTTGGGGCGTGCTCCCGTGGCTTCGGACATTGAGATGGCTCTTTTGATTTGGGGGTTTTTAGATGCTGAAGTTCCCAAGGAGTTGTCGGAACTCAGGCGTGAGCTTTTCATTGACCTTGACCACAACAAATACGGGGTTTTGGATATCGTTGAGTTGTGCTCTCAAGCAGCCTTGGCTAAACCTGTTCATGAAATACGCCAACTGGTGAAGTCCGACCCGCTTTCGCTGTTTGAGACAGACCTTCACAAGCCCGCCTGAAATGCCCGACAACCCCGCCTCGCCAAAGGCCCCCCGCGTCAGATTCGCGCCCTCTCCAACTGGCTACCTCCACGTCGGCGGCGCCCGCACAGCTTTGTTCAATTGGCTGTTTGCCCGATCGGTGGGCGGGCACATGCTGTTGCGCATTGAAGACACCGATACCGAGCGCAACCGCCAAGAACTCACCAACACCATCGTTGACTTGCTGGAATGGCTCGGCATTGACATAGATGGCGAGCCTGTTTTTCAGTCCGACAACCGTGAGCGGCATAGGCAAGTCGTCAACCAACTGTTGCGCGAAGGCAGGGCTTTTTTGTGCGATGCCGACAATCAGCGCGTGCCGGGCAACAGCCTGAAGGACGGTTTGGCGGTGCGCTTTCAAGTGTCCAGCACCCAGGATATGCCAGCTACCGCAGACAGGCATGTGGCGTTTGAAGACGTGGTGCGGGGGGTGGTCTCCTTCGCCCTGTCTGACATGGAAGATTTTGTGATTTGGCGTTCCAACGGCACACCGACTTTTCTGCTGGCCAACGCCGTGGACGACACCGACATGGGCATCACACACGCCATCCGAGGAGAGGATTTGCTGCCCAGCGCTCCGAAGGTTCAGTTGATCATGGATGCTTTAGGGTCGCAGCGGCCTGTCTATGCTCACTTGCCCCTGCTGGTGAATGAGAAACGGCAGAAGCTTTCCAAGCGGCGCGACGATGTGTCGCTGGGGAACTGGCGGGACAAGGGGTATCTTCCCCAAGCGATGGCCAACTATCTGGCCACCTTGGGCTGGGGGCCGCCGGATGACATTGAAATAAGGCCGATGGAGGAAATACTGGAGTTGTTTCGGCTAGAGGATGTGCTGAAATCGCCAGCTTTTTTTGACACCAAGAAACTTGAGCATTTCAATGCCACGCACCTTCGCATGCTTTCCGCCGAGGATTTTTTGGAGCAACTGGAGCCTTGGCTAGAACGGACTGCTTGGACGCCTGAGCAGTTCCGACCTGAGGTAATGGAAGCTTTGGCTCCTTTAGTTCAGGAAAAGGTTCGCACTTTGGCTGACGTTGGGCGCTTTGTCGACTGGCTGATGCTGGACGACCCGCCACGAGATGAAGCTTCCTGGCAAAAACACATTGTCAACAACCCTGTGGCTGGGGCGATTTTGAGCGATGCCATTGAAGCATTTGCTGAGGTGGAGTGGGTCGCAGAGGCGGTTCATCAAGCCGCGTTGGAAGTGGGCGAAAGACAGGGACTAAAACTGGGCAAAGCCCAAGCGCCAATTCGGGTTGCCCTGACGGGCAGGGCAGTCGGGCCACCGCTGTTTCAGTCGATGGTGCTGCTGAGCCGAGATGAAGTGCTGCGCCGTCTGCGGTTGGCGATCTTGGATTCCGCCCCCGCTAACTTAAGCCCCATTTCGTAATTCCAGACTTTCTCCCGAAATAATTTTCTTGAAATTTTCGCTTCAAGCCCTGTAAACTAAAATTCGCAATCGGGGGTGGTGTAATTGGCAACACGCCGGGTTCTGGTCCCGTTATTGAGGGTTCAAGTCCTTCCCCCCGAGCCAAGCAATCAAACCACAAATATGTGAACATGACTTTGTTCCCCGAATTGCCCGGCAAGACATTCAGCATCATCTACGCCGACCCGCCTTGGGATTACAGAGGGCAAAGGCAGCACAACGGCAGAGGTGGGCGAGACACTGGAGGGGCAGACGCCCACTATCCCACAGTTACTCTAGGGGATTTGAAGGAACTAAAGGTTGGCGACATTGCGGCGCAAGACTGCCTACTTTTCATGTGGGCAACTTCTCCCCACCTAGATCAAGCCATTGATTTAGGCAAGGCATGGGGCTTTCAGTGGGCCACTGTCGGGTTCGTATGGGATAAGCAGTATGTAAATCCGGGTCACTACACCATGTCGCAATGCGAGTTGTGCCTAATTTTCAAAAAAGGGAAAATCCCATCTCCACGGGGCAAAAGAAATATCCGACAATATGTGAACGAGCAGCGACAAGCACACAGCAGCAAGCCAGTTGAGGTTCGTAACCGAATAGACCAAATGTTTCCAATGCTTGACAAGATTGAGCTTTTCTCCCGTGAAACTTTGAATGGCACCTGGACAAGCTGGGGCAACGAAAATCTACAAGGGCGCTAACAACTCAAAGCAGCCAGACAAGGCAAAATAGGTTTTTCCATGTAGAGTATTTTGTGCAGCCGCTTGCACAATAGCACTGCGCTGTTTGCCCCGTTCGTCTAGAGGCCTAGGACGCCAGATTCTCAATCTGGTAACACGGGTTCGAATCCCGTACGGGGTGCTGAGATTTTGTGGCAGCCTATCCCTATCTGGGGACGGCAAGCGGTTGGTCTGGAGCAACGCCAACTCCTCCGAAGCAAACTGCGCCAGGCTCGGGAGTTGTCGGGCCAGTTCCCAAGTAGGTATCTAGAAATTCCACAAACCTAGAGTCGCCAACTGACCCCAGCGGCAACTGGCGCCCCCAAGCAGTCAGCACAACCTCAGATTCCTGCTGCTCCAGCGGGGACACCAGCAGATAGTTGTTTCTCTCCGCCAGCCGCTCCAAGCTGCCCAAATCCTCAGACGAAATATCGGAACGGTATGTTATCCAAACCGCCCCATGCTCCAGCGAATGGACTGCCAACTCTTCCAGCAGTTCAACCGTGTAAAACCCGCAATTCTGCCAAATTCCATAATGCGGCCCACCGGCTGGCGGGGAGGTGGAGTATTGAACGTCATATTCCACATGGTCTGCGCTGAAGACAGGAATCACCCGCAAGCCTTCAATGTTTTTCTCACCTGGCAGCAGCTCGCTGGACGACAGCGGGGAGTTATCGCTGGCTGCCATAGTTGATGCGGTTCCGTCCAAGTCCAGAGAATTGTCAGTTGCGGAGCCAGTGGTCTGCGGGCTGCTGATTGTTTCAGAATTACCAGATGCGGTAGTGCCCTGAGTTACTGAGCTGTCACCTCCCCCACCACAGCTTGCAAAAGCTACTAGCGCAATGAACGCCACAACAACCATGCCGACAAAACCAGCAGCCCTACCAATAAAGGGCATTGACAGCTTCAGGCGTTTTTCTAGCATCTTGAATAATGGTTAGACTTGTCGGGCTGGCCGGATTTGAACCGGCGACCCCCTGCTCCCAAAGCAGGTGCGCTGACCAAACTGCGCCACAGCCCGCAACCTACACCTCATATGCTACTAGACTATGCATCAATTCCACCCCAAACCATGCAGAGAAAATAGAGACCTTATGATGGCAGAATTCAACTCTTCAGAAGACCGTGCTCAAAACTTGGGCGAACTGGAAAAAGTTGACCTACGAAAAATCTGGGCAAAAGAAGCAGACCACTTTTCTACTTGGCTAGTAAGTGAAGGACTGCCCTTACTGAGTAAGACGATTGGGATTGTTATTCAAAAACCTAAGCTTGAAGTATCAACTGGTAGTTTTTCCGTTGATATACTTGCAGAAGAAGCTGAAACAGGTAATAAAATTGTTATAGAAAATCAATTGGAACAGTCTGATCACGACCATCTAGGAAAACTAATGACCTATGCTGCAGGTCATAAAGCATCAATAATTATTTGGATTTTTAAAGAAATAAAGGAGAAGCATAGATCTGCAATTGATTGGCTCAATGAAAAAACTGATAAAGAAACTTCATTTTTTGCTTTAGAAATAAATGTTTACAAAATTGGCAATTCAAAACCAGCCCCAAAGCTTGAAATAGTTTGCAAACCAAACGAATGGGGTAAAAGAATTAAACGCCGAGATAACATTCTATCTACAATAGAAATTCAATATGAAGAATTTTGGCAAGGCTTAAAGAAATGTGCAGAAGATCAAAAAATCAAAGGTATCGGTGGTAAATTTTTATTTAGCCAAAGCCCTAAGCCTTACCATTGGTATAATATTACTATTGGAATGAGTGGTACATATATAGAATTAACTATTAGCATTCAGAATGAAGTTATGGGTTGTCATTTAGCAGTTAATGATGAAGATTTTTATTTGTTTCTAGAAAAAAATAAAAATGAAATTGAAGAAAAACTCGGCAGGTCTGAATGGCGCAAACGTAAAAGAGGTCAATCTTGGGTGGTATCACAGAAAAACGAAGACTTTTACCTTTATAATGATACCAATCTCAATGACTATTTTGACTGGTTTATTAAAAAAGCAGAGCTTTTCCACAAGACTTTTGTCCCCTATATTAAGGAGTATAAAGAACAACCCACCCTTCAAGATGAAGATCTATAAGACGAAGAAACCCCTTCCCAAATCTAAGACAAGGCTTCTTCTATTTTCTCTTGGGCACCATCGGGAGATAGGTCAAGTGACAGGCTCAACTCAGACTTCAAAACGTCCATTGCCTTGGTAAGCAGTTTCTGCTCGCCTGGAGACAGGCCCTTATTTTTTTCGCGCAGCCAAAGGTTTCTCACCACCTCAGCCACTTGGTAAACATCACCCGACTTTAGCTTTTCCTGATGGTTCTTGTATCTGCGACTCCAGTTGGGAGGCTCGCGCACATCGCGCTTGCGCAGCACATCAAACAGGTCTTCCACGTCTTCCTGACTGATGGGCCACCTCACCCCCACCTTGTCGACATTCTCAACCGGCAGGGAAATCTCCATCACATTTGGGAGATGAGGCAACTTCAAAGTCAGATACTCAGTCTCCACACCTCCTATGATCTTCGTTTCCCTCGCTTCTACCACTGCCGCCCCGTGATGGGGATAAACTACCCGGTCGCCAACGTCAAAAGTCATACTTTTCCTTTCTAAACAAAAAGTGGGGAACAAATACTAAAAGGCCTGACGCCCTGATTTATTATAAAGCTTTTGCCCCAAAATTCCAACTTGGGCTTCCCGCTTGGGCTGCGGGCAGGCTATTCAAGCTCGGGCGGACTGCCAAAACTTTAGCAGCCCAGCCCATCCGCCCAAGCTGGCAGCCCCTCTATTCAGACTTGCGATGCTCCTCCAAGCTCAAGGCAAGCTCCTCAAAAACAGCTTGGGGCAGCAAACCAGACAAGCTGTCAACCACGGCATCGCTGTCGGGAAAGTCGGCTAGACACCACCTGGAGAACATGGCATCATCCATCCACTCGGCTTGCTCGGCCGTTATGGACGCATGTTTAATCTCACCTTCGGCTACCGCCTGGCGGATTTTGCCCCAACTGCCGCTTACGCATAGCTCACGGATTTGTTTTCCCAGTTCCTCAGGCGATAACAACTCGGTGTCTTCATGGCTGATCAGCGGGTGGAGCTTGGCCAGAGCCTGCCAATCCAAGTCATCTATATCATCCAAGTCTTCCGCCATGTCCAGCTCTTCTGCTTTCTGCAATATTTCTTGCATGTCTAAAGAAGGGTCTTGGCTGGCTCGAGCTGCCTTGACGAAAATCCGTCCGAGCCAGGCTGAAATGATCAACTCAACGGTGCTTTGCTTGCCGGGCGGCGTGTCCAAGCTGAAAACACGTCTGCAACAATCCAGCACCCTGCCCTCCGAAGGGAGCGTGCTGACCAGCGCTTCTTCGTCTTCAATCCGCAGCACCGACACCTCCTCGCCATGTCGCCCCAGCCCGTAGCCGACTATGACGTCCTTGCTTGATTCGGTTTCGCTGTGGGCCAAACCTTCCGCCACGACAACCAGCGCATCCCAGCCGGCAGGAGCCACGAATCCCAGCAAGTCTTCCGCTACACTCGTGGGCGCTTTGGCAGGGAAATAAAGCGTGACGGTTGTCTCGTCAAGGCTGGCAACCCCAGTGATGATCGGGAAAATCTCCTTCTTGCTGGGGTCGGTGAGTTCACTCACGATTTCCGTGAGCTGCTTTTGACGGCGAATGAAGCTGTCGTTGATTTGGTTGCCGTCGGTTGCGCTGGTTTCAGCGCTGTTGATTTCTTTTTCAGACATGGGAAGGTTCCTTTGCTATTTCTTCCGCCTAAGGCGCATCGCTTCTAGGCGTATCGTTTGTCTATGACAGCAAGTCGTGCGACAAGGAAAGAGCAAGTCAACCGCCAGGATTGTCAGGCGACAGAGGCGAATGACGAGAAACAGCAAAGCCACGGCACAGCCTGAGCCGCGGCTTCGGAACCGAAAAAGCGATGAAAACATCGAGGCAGCCGGGTGGCTGCGAAACGCTAGAAATTCTAGGCCGTGCCTGTTGCATGTCTAGCAGGTGCCTATTGCAATCTAGACGGCACCTGTTAACGGCACCTGTTATATGTCTAGCAGAGGGGTCTGACATTGCCTCCTGCCATGCCCCGCCCGACACACCCCAGCTGGTTATCTAGCCGACTATTTGACTAACATCTTTACATGACCGAACTGCACGACCACAACCACAGCCCTGATCACAGCAACAGCCCCAACAGCAACAGCAACAGCAGCGACCACCGCCCCAACCCAGAGCCAGCCATGCCAACCAACCCCACAAGCTCAGACGAAGTCCGCCAGATTTGGCGGGACGTAATGGCTAATGAGGCGCCAGAAGACCTAAGCGACCCCTATATGCAATTCACTGCTGGGGTCTTCAAGAATGTCTGGACGAGACCGGGCCTGACCAGAAAAGAACGCCGTCTGATCTCCCTCACGGCCATTGCCACACGCGGCTCAGCTGAGGCTCTCCCGCATCACATCAGGGCCGCATTGGAGTTGGGCGATCTCACCAAAGACGAGCTTTTGGAGTGGGTGGTTCACCTGGCGCACTATGCCGGCTGGCCAGCTTCGGCTGAATCGTATATAGCCGTGCAGACCGCCACCGCACAGGCCGCACAGGAGTAGTTGCGCCAAGCCAGTTGCGCAGAGCTGGCAAAACAAGGCCAGCAGCACCAACCCCGCTAAGCCGCCCATCGCGCCCAGCCACAAGCAAGACAAAATCCAAAGCCCGCATGATTGCTAAGGTGAAAGTGTGGCTATCTGGCGGTTGAGGCATAGGCGGAAGACTCAGAGTTTCCGAGCCAACGTCTATTCCCGCTGGGATGGAACACAAACTGGATTTGACCCGTCTGCTCTAGACATTCTGGCAGAGTTGCGAAACGACCTGCTCTATCACGGCGACCCGCTGTCTGCCCTAAGACGCCTGCTGCAGCAGGGTTTTGGCAAAGACGAAGAACGTGTGGCCGGTATCAGAGAAATGTTGGAAAAGCTGCGGCAGCGTCGCCAGGAGTTGCTCAGCCAGCACAATCTGGACGGCTTCTATGGTGACATCGCCCAGGAGTTGAAAGACATCGTGGAGTCGGAGAAGCAAAATCTGGAAGGTTTGAGCCAGCCGCTAGGGGGTGAGGGCGAGACTGGGGGCGGAAGCACCGAAGAGAGGAAGGAAACCGCACCCGACAACTTCCATCAAACAGCGGAAAAACAACTGCAGCTAGACATGCTCCCGCCCGACCTGCCAGGCCAACTCCGCCAACTGGAAAACTACGAGTTCACCTCGCCCGAAGCTGAAAGACGCTTCTATGAACTGCTTTCCAAGCTGCGTGAGCAGTTGATGGAAAATCTCGTCCAGCAGCTCACCCAGCAAGCCGAAAACATGACGCCGCAAGACATGAGCCGCATCAACGAAATGCTGGCTGAGTTGAACGAGATGCTGGCGCAGCGTGAGCGCGGCGAAGAGCCAGACTTCCAAAACTTCATGAATCGCTTCGGTGATTTCTTCCCCGAAAACCCCCAAACACTGGACGAACTCCTGGAAATCCTGGCGCAGCGCATGGCAGCTATGCAAGCGCTGATGAATTCAATGTCGCCCGAACAGCGCGCCCAGATTGAGCAGCTCGCCCAGCAGCTCCTGCAGGACATGGATTTCAACTGGCAAATCAGCCAGCTGTCGCAGCACCTCCAGCAGCTTTTCCCCAACCAAAACTGGGATGCCAACTACGACTTCTCTGGCCTTGACCCGCTGGATTTCCCCAGCGCGCTGCAGCTGATGGAAGAGTTGGGCGATATGGATCAGTTGGAGAATCTCCTCAGCAACGCCAAGCACCCTGGCGCCCTAGCTGATGTGGACATCGAGCGCGCCAAGGAATTGCTGGGCGAAGAAGCTGCCCGCAGTCTGCAACAACTCAGCCAACTAGCCAAGAAAATGGAAGAAGAAGGGCTGATTGACAACACCAACGGCAGGTTTGAACTCACCCCCAAAGCCATCCGCCGCTTGGGGCAGCACGCCCTGGCCGACCTGTTTTCCCAACTTGCCAAAGACCGCTTCGACGAGCACGAGCTGCATGAAATCGGCGCCGGGCACGAAAAGGACTTCACCACCAAACCATACGAATGGGGCGACCCGTTCAATCTCCACATTGAGCGCACCATCCGCAACGCCATCGTGCGCACCGGGGGCGGCGTGCCCGTGCGCCTCACCCCAGCCGATTTTGAGATTGAGCAGTCTGAAAATCTGGTGCGGTCAAGCACGGTGCTGCTACTGGACTTGTCGCTGTCCATGCCTATGCGCGGCAATTTCCTGCCGGCCAAAAAAGTCGCTATTGCGCTGCACGCCCTGATCACATCCAAGTTCCCAGGCGACTATCTAGGCATCGTTACCTTCAGCGACATCGCCACCGAAATCAAGGCGCAACACCTCCCGTCAGTCCAGTGGGAATATGTGCACGGCACCAACATGCAGCATGCTCTGATGCTGGCACGGCAGATGCTGGCTAGCCAGTCGGGCTTCAAGCAGGTGATTATGATCACCGATGGCGAGCCGACCGCGCACCTGACCGACAGCGGGCACCCTTACTTCGCCTATCCCCCCACAGCCGCCACCGTCAACAAAACTCTCATGGAGGTGATGCGCTGCACCAAAGAAGACATCCGCATCAACGTTTTCATGCTGGATGCCACCGACTACCTGGCGCACTTCGTGGAACAGATAACCAAGCTGAACGGAGGTCGGGCTTTCTTCACCACCCCAGACACCCTAGGAGACTATCTGTTAGTTGATTTCGTGGAGCACAAACGCAGCCTGCTGT
>JAPYNY010000046.1 GCA_028283145.1 Candidatus Hopanoidivorans cymbastelae | reverse complement strand
GAGATGTTACGGCTCAACTGGGTGCGGACACTAGCCAGACGCCGCGACCGAATGGTAGAGCGACGGGGCACCAGCAGCACATCGTCGTAAGTCAGCCCGTAGGGGATGTCATTTAGGGGCATAGAAGGGTCTGATTTCTAAGTTAGCTGATAATTGCTGTTGGGAGTGAAGCTGACCTGCTAACCCAGTCTGGCTTTCAACTCGGCATTAAGCGATTCCACTAGTTTTTGGCTGTCGGTGTTGACTAGTTGCCAGTCTTGCACCACAACTTTGCCGGCTATCACCACATGGCGGGGTTTACGACCGGGAGAGGCCCACAGCAAACCAGCTAGGCGATCGGCAACGCCGGCATCGTCGGGGCCGCTGATGTCGTAGCAGCAGAAATCAGCGGCCGTGCCGGGGCTGCTTGCCGTGCCGGGGTGGTCTGCGGTGCCGGGCGCGTCATTTGTAGCGGGTTCGCCGGCTGCGTCAATATCGCCGGTGGTTCTGGGACTACCGCCAGCAGCACAAGGCTCCAAGTGCCCCAGCGTGCTGCTGCGGCCCAGACCTGCGGCTGAACCTGCCGTGGCCATGGTCAGAACTTCCTTGGCACTGAGTGGTCGGCCAGTCAAGGCGCTGATTTGCATGGCCAGACGGGCATCGGCCAGCAGATGTCCGGCGTCGTTGCTGCCTCCGCCACTGGTCCCGAGCCCGACCGCAACGCCTGCGTCCAACAACTCTCCCACTTCGGCCACCCCCCACCCCATCGGCACATCGCAGCCTGGCGCGTGAGTTGCGCTGGCTCCGCTTTGGGCAATTCGCTGGCGTTCTTGCGGTGTGATGTCGCACAAGTGTGCCAAAGTTACATCTGCTGCCAGCCAGCCCCAGTCGTCCAGCAGCTCAAGAGGGCGCTTGCCGTATTGCTCAGTGGCCAGTTCCACATCTATCTGCTCATTGGCTTGGGTGCGGCGCCGCAAGCTGAGTTGGCTGGCCACAGCAGACATAGTTTCAAACATGGCTTGGTTGTCTGAATGAATCCCAGCCGGGCCAACAGCCAACTGGAACATCCCGTCAGAGCTTTCAGACTCATAGCGGGATGCCAAAGTTTCCAGATAGGAGGCAACTTCCTCCGGTTCACCGCAGGCTGTGCCGTGCGCAAACACAAATCTAATGCCCATGTCTCGGGCGGTTTCAATGGCTGCTGAGGCAATTTCTGTGGGGCTGACATTGGGGGGCCAAGTCAGATGGTGGTCGGCTACTGTGGTGACACCGTTCAGCAAGCTTTCGGCGATGGCCACCGCGGCTGCCGCTGCCACAAAAGGGGGATCGACCCGAGCTTGGCTATAGAGGTGGCCCATCTGCTTGAGCCAGTCCCGCATGGAGATGTGGCGGGTAGCGGGATGTGTGCGAAAAGCCGACTGCAACAGATGGTGATGGGCGTTGACCAAGCCTGGTATCACCACACAGCCAGAGGCGTCCAGGCGTGTCGTGCGGCTTGGAGGACGAGGCTGGTCTGTCTGGCCAGCAGTCAGGATTTCAACGACCCGGCCAGCTTTGCAGGCCAGCGTGGCGTTGGGGATCTCACGTTTGCCTGTCCAGAGCAAATCAGCGTTTTGGACGATCAGCACAGCGAGTCAGTTAGTGCCGGGAGTGCCGAAATGCCCTTTTGGGCTGCTACAGGTTGGGCTGTTACAGACTGGGAGCCTGCCCGCTCCAAGGGGCAGCATATTCAAGCTGCGCTGCCACCGCCAGCAGCAAATCTTCCCGGCCCAGATTGGCTACCAACTGCGCCCCCACTGGCAAACCCTCGGGCGTGAAGTGCATCGGCAGGGATATGGCCGGCTGTCCGGTGATATTGAACGGAGCCGTGAAGGTAGCATACGGAATAGCCTTAGGCAGTCCTTGAAATGGGTCTTCGTGCAGAGCGGCCAAATCTCCAATGCGCGGCGGCGGCAGGGCCGTAGTGGGTGTGAGCAGAAGATCAAAACCGCTGTCCCACCAACTGAGGCAGTTCTGAGAATATTGTGCCAATGTGTCCTGCGCAAACTGCACGTCTTGTTCTGACAGGTCAGCACCTTGCTGAGCCATCCGCCAGGTGGCTGGTTCAACGTCTTCTTCGGTGACCTCGCGCCCCAGCCGCTCAGATAGCACCGCCATGTCCACTGCCGCTCCGGTGCTCCAGAGTATGCCGAAAGCTACTGTGGCTTCGTCGGTTACCAGCTCTTGCGGGCCAGCCAACTCAACTTTATGCCCCAGCTCCTCCAGCAGCCCGGCTGTCTTGCGGGCAGCTTCGGCGCATTGCGGATGCAGCTCAACCACTGGGCGGGGGGAGGTGTCCAGCAAGCCGATCCGAAGGCTGCCAGGGTCAGACCCAACAGCCTTGGAAAAGGGCTGCTCAGACGGAGGCAAGGTGAAGTTGTCGTCGGGGAAATTCTTGGCCGAGACATCCAGAATCGCAGCAGAATCTCGTACTGTGCGGCACACCACGTGCTGAACGGAGAAACCGCTGGCGTTGATGGTGGCATCCATCGTTACCCGCCCTCGGCTGGGCTTCAAGCCTACAAGTCCGCACATGGCAGCGGGAATTCTGATGGAACCTCCGCCGTCGCTGGCGTGAGCAGCCGGCACCATCCCCGCTGCTACCGCGGCAGCTGCGCCCCCGGATGAGCCGCCCGCGCCGTAGTCGGTGTTCCAGGGATTGCGAGTGGGGCCGAAGGCTAGGGGTTCGGTGGTGGGCATCAGACCGAACTCAGGTGTGTTGGTGCGCCCCGCAATGACGAAGCCAGCTTGTCTGTAAAGGGAGACGATGTTGGAATCGGCTGAATGGATGAAAGGCGTGCGGCGCAGTCCCCGCGTGCCAAGGCAATTCGGGTCGCCAGCGGAGTTGGCTGCCCAGAGGTCTTTCAGCAGCATGGGCACGCCGGTGAACGGGCCGTCAGGCAAGTCGGGGCTTTGGGCTGCATCCAAGGCTTTGTCAAAAGATTTGTGGATGACGGCGTTGAGTGCGGGGTTGGCAGCTTCAATGCGAGCAATGGCAGCTTCGGTCAACTCCAAGGGAGTGATCTCGCCCTGGGAGACCAAGGCGCCTAGGCCTGTAGCGTCTTGTTCGGTCAAAAGGTTGGCAATAGTTGTGTCGGACATGGTTTGTTTCAGAGGGGGCTGGATAGATGGTGAGGTTGTGGGGGTGGATGTCAGGCAGTGTAGTTCTTGGCGGCGAATTCCCAGTTGATGAGCCGCTCCAGCCAGCCGTCAACAAAGGCAGGCCGGTCGTTTTGGAAATCCAGATAGTAGGCGTGCTCCCAAACATCCAAAGTCAGCAAAGCTTTCTTGGACGGGCTGGACCGCAGAGGCAGGTCGGCGTTTGAGGTAGTGGTTATTTCCAGGCTCCCGCTCGGGTCGGCCACCAGCCAAACCCAGCCCGAGCCGAACAGCCTGCAAGCTACAGACTTGAATTGCTCAGCGAAGGCATCGTAGGAGCCAAAGCTTTCAGCTATGGCCTGGGACAGCGTGGCATCATGCGGCTGCCCGCCGCCTTGCGGATGCATGGAGTTCCAGAAAAAGGTGTGGTTCCAGATTTGGGCAGCGTTGTTGAAGATGGTGCCGTCTGAGTTGGCAATCACCTGCTCCAACGTCTGGCTTTCCCAAGGTGTGTCCTGGGTGAGGCGGTTTAAATTGGCGACATAACCAGCGTGATGCTTCCCGTAGTGGAAGCTGATGGTCGCTTCGCTGGTGATGGGAGCCAAGGCTCCTGGGGGATATGGAAGTTCTGGAAGCAAAAATGGCACGAATTCCAGCCTATTGGCAAGGGCACAAAGCGGGGTGGGGGGAGTGGTTTTCGGAGGGTGGAGTGCTCTTTTTTTGGTGAGGCTCTATTGCGGAGGGGGGCCTGGGCGCTGGGGTGCTCTTTGAGATTAGCTTTGGCTGGTGAGACTCTGGCTGGCGAGAGCGATATCTTCAGGGCGGATGGGCACCCGCGGCAACTCCAGCCCAGTAGCGTTGCGCACTGCGGCAGCTACGGCAGGAAGCGAAGAAATGGCTGGCGGTTCGCCGATGCCTTTGGCTCCGAAGGGAGCACCTGGCTCAGGCTCTTCGATCAACTCCACTATTGCTACCTCAGGCATGTCCAGCGCAGTCGGGATGAGATAGTCGGTGAAGGAAGCGTTTTGGACTTTGCCTTCGGACAGCATCAAATCTTCCATGACGGCCAGCCCTACGCCTTGGGCTATACCTCCTTCGATTTGCCCAACAGCTTGGATCGGGTTCAAAACCTTGCCCACATCCTGGGTTGTAGCTATCTCTATCACGCGAAGCAAGCCTAAGTCCAAGTCCACATCCACCACAGCCCGATGTGCTGCAAAGGCAAACGAAACATGGGCGTCTCCCTGGCCGTTTTCATCCAACGGCATAGTAGGAGCGTGTCTGTAGACGACTTCGCAGAAGACATCTTCGCCTTGTGTGGCTTCGGTCAGGGAAAGGTCAATCTCACCATCCATCGAGCGGACTCTGCCGTCTGAGCATTCCAGCAGTTCTGCTGCTACATCAAACCTGTCGGATACTTTGGCTAGCACTTCTGTGCGCACGGCTTCGCAGGCCTTCATGACCGCCCCGCCTGACATCCAGGTTTGACGGCTGGCCGAAGATGACCCGGCAGAGCCGATGGCTGTATCGATGGGGGCCAGCATGACGTCATCGATGCCCAGCACCTCCTGGGCGATTTGTTGCGCTAGCGTAACGAAGCCCTGGCCGACTTCGGCGCAGGCGCTTTTTACCACAGCCGAGTCGCCTTGCAGCAGGCACGATGCAGTGGAGTAGTCGTCAAAGCCTTCGGCGAACATGAGGTTTTTGATGCTCACCGCAAAACCCACGCCTCGCTTGACACGGGTGGTATCGGCGGTGCGCCCAGCTCCGCCCGGCAACGACATGTCGGCCTGGGCGGTGACGTGGGTCGGGGCTGTGCTGGGTGCGGCCGGGCCGGGCTTGGCAGTGGCTGGGTCGGGGCTGGTAGCTGCGTGGCTGGTTGCACCCGCCAAACCATCAGCCGGCAGCGGGTGCGTATCCAGGCTTTCAATCAACTCTCGCACTGGGGCGGTGCCCGATATGGTCTGGCCGGTAAGCAGAGCATCACCCGGTTTCAAGGCGTTATGCAGCCGAAGTTCTGCCGGGCTGAGGCTCAACGCTTGCGCTAACTTGTCCATCTGGCTTTCATGCCCGTAGCAAGACTGAACTGCCCCAAAGCCCCGCATGGCACCCGAAGGCAGATTGTTGGTGCGCACTCCGTAGCCCTCTATCTCGCAATTTGGCACGAAATACGGCCCTGCCGAAAAGCAGATAGCGTTAGTCAGCACCGCGTTGGTGGTTGAGGCGTAAGCCCCGCCATCCAACACAATGCGAGCTTCCACCTTGACCAGCTTGCCTTCGTGCGTGGCGTGATGGCGATACCAGAGCTTGGCGGGGTGGCGGTGGACGTGCCCGTAGAACGACTCTTCGCGGTTGTAGATCATTTTCACCGGACGCCGCGTCTCCAATGCCAGCATGCACAGATGGATTTGCAGGCTCACGTCTTCGCGGGCGCCGAAAGCTCCCCCAACTCCCGACAGGGTGAGGCGCACTTTGTCTTCGGGCAAGGCCAGACAAGCAGCTATTTGAGCTTGGTCGGCATGCAGCCATTGAGTTGAGATGAACAGCTCCACACCCCCGTCTTCGCAGGGCAAAGCCATGCCCGACTCCACACCCATGAAAGCCTGGTCTTGGCGGCCCACTTCATAGCTGCCTTCCACTACCACATCGCCCGTGGCCGAAAGGTCGCCCTTGCGGATGAAACGATGGGTGAAGATATTGCCATCGGGGTGGATGTCGGGTGCAGTTATGGCAACTTCAGGGTCGCAGACGGGGGGCAGGGGTTCGTAGCTCACCTGGATGGCGTCGGCAGCTCGCTTGGCCGCTTCGGGATGGTCAGCTGCGACTATGGCTATGGGTTCGCCTTGGTAGCGCACTTCATCGCTGGCCAAAACCGGCTGGTCGGGGTGTTCCAAGCCGAAAATCTTGCGTCCGGGGACGTCTTCGTGGGTCAGCACCGCCACCACCCCTGCTATCTGATAGGCGCCGCTTATGTCAATGGCTTTGATGCGGGCTCTGGGATGTGGCGACCTCAAGGTGTGTCCCCATAACATGCCTTCGGCCCAAAGGTCAGAAGAGAAGGCAAACTGGCCACGCACTTTGGGTACTCCGTCGGGCCGGGGGGCACTGGTGCCGATTTTTGGCGGGCGGGTGACGACTGATGCCGCCGCGCCGCCACTGCTGCTAGTGCTCATTCTGCTCGCGCTACCACCGCTACTGCCGCTGCTTGCGCTCATGTCTGGATGTCCTCTGGGCTGGCGGAGTTGGCGCTCAGGCGTTGCTGGGCCACGTTTTGCACGGCATCTAGGATGCGGATATAGCCGGTGCAGCGGCACAGGTTGCCCGAGATGGCTTCACGCACTTCCAAGTCGCTGGGGGTGCGGTTGTGCTTCAGCAGATCTTCCACGGCCACTATCAGACCAGGCGTGCAGAAACCGCATTGCACGGCGCCAGCATCCACAAAGGCTCGCTGCACGTCAGACAAGTCTGTTTCATCCGACAACGCCTCCACCGTGGAAATCTCACACCCCACGGCACTGGCCGACAGCACCAAGCAGGCGCATACCAAGACGTCGTCCACCAACACCGAACAAGAGCCGCATTCGCCTTGTTCGCAGGCATTCTTGGTGCCCGCCAGCCCTAGCCGTTCTCGCAGGACATGCAGCAGGCTTTCACCCAGCCAGGCATCGTGAACCTGTCGGGTCTCTCCGTTGACTTGGAGTTGGTAGGAGCATAATTCAGACACTGTGGCTGTTTATCCTTTCTGGGTGGGCTGGTCTTAGCGGGCTAGTGGGCACTGGGGACACTTCCTGGAAAAGCCCTCTGCAAGGCTCGCTTAGCCATGACACCCACCGCGTGGCGGCGATAGTCGGCCGTGCCACGGTGGTCGTCGATGGGGCTGGCGGCTTGGGCCACTAGGCTTGCGAATGTATCCAGCTCCGCCTGAGTGGGGGCAGACATGTTCTCCCAATCAAGACGGGGCGAAATCCAGTCTTCGGCTGCCACCGCTCGCACTGGCACCGCCGCTACCGACCCCAGCCCAACGCAAACTCGCGCAATGTCAGTTCTGGCGAACAACGCCAAGCCGGCAACTGAAATCACCATAGCATTTCTAGTGCCCACTTTCAGGAATTCGCTGTGCCCTGCAACCTTGGGCACCAGCACGGCTTCAATGATCTCGGTTGGCTGCAAGGTTGTCTGTTTGGGGCCGACGATGAAGTCGCTCAACTCCACCTGACGGCTAGTTTCAGCACTGCGTAAAATCACCTTGGAATCCAAAGCTGCCAGCACTGGAAGGCTGTCGCCGGCGGGGGAAGCCGTTCCAAGGTTGCCTCCCAAAGTTCCGGCATTTCTGATTTGGGGCGAGCCGACGGTTCGGGCAGCTTGGGAGAGCGCTGGCAGCAGGTTGACGAAAGCGGGGTCTTCCATTTCGGCAAAAGTCAAGGTCGCGCCCAGACGGATCGTCTCGGCGGTGTCGTCTCCCCTTCCGCCATTCCACTCCACTTGATTTCGCTCCACGCTCCAGCCGCTGGTTTCAGGCACTCGATTGATAGCCACCACGGCCGAAGGCGAGCGATGCCGATAGTTGACTTCCACCATGAAGTCGGTTCCTCCAGCCAGCACCTGAGCTTCAGGATTGTCGGCCAGCAGCGCACATGCTTCGTCCACCGAGCGGGCAACGTGAACGTTCATGGCAGTGCGGGCAGCAGCGAAAGGGACGGTGCCACCAGAGGCAACATTAAGGCAGGCAACACTAAGGGCACCACCCAGGCTGTTTTGGGAAGCTGTGACATTTCAGATGAATTCAGGCTAGAGTTTTAGTTAGGTGGCTCCGATGATTGCAAGGCACACTATAAGCCATTACGACAATTTTAGCTAAAAACATTTTCCATACCCGAAAGAGCGGTAAAAAAACTATGACTACCACAAGCACAGCCAAGCCCGATCTTTTTGATCGTTTTCAAGTTATTGATGTGGATTCTCACATCACCGAGCCGCCAGATGTGTGGACGGCTCGTATGCCGGCATCTATGCACAGCAAAGTCCCCCACATTGAGAGGGTGGACGGCGTTGATGCCTGGTTTGCAGATGGCGTGCGCATCAGTTCGCCAGGAGTGGTTTCAATGGCCGGGTTTGACGGCATCATCCCGGAATCCCCCAAGACTTTTGAGGAGATTCCCGCTTCCATGTGGGATTCCAAGGCCAGGGTGGAGCATTTGGACGCCGAAGGCATTAAGGCTCAGGTGCTGTATCCCAATGTCGGGGGCTTCGGTAATGGCTATTTCCTGCGGCTGGGCGACAGGGAGTTGGTCAGGCAATGCGTTCAGACCTACAACGACTGGCTGATTGACTGGGTCAGCGTGGCTCCTGACCGCTTGGTGCCTGTCTGCGCCGTGCCCTTCTGGGACTTGGATTTCGCCATTGAGGAAATCCAGCGCTGCTTGGACATGGGGCACAAGGCCATCAACTTCTGCAATCAGCCTGAGCATTACGGCTCTCCGCCGTTGGCTGACCGCCACTGGGATCCAATCTGGGCAACGGCCCAAGAAGCCGGAGTGTCGGTGAGTTTCCACATCGGCGGCGGCGACATCGGCAACCTCATGAACGATGTGAGCAACAAAGGCTGGCGGGCTAATTTTGCGCAAGTTTCAGCCCATATCTTCATGGACAACTTGCAGTGCATTTCGGATTTGATTTTCGCAGGGATTTGCCATCGTTTTCCTGATTTGAAGTTTGTCTCCGTGGAGAGCGGCGTGGGTTGGATTCCCGGCGTGCTAGAAGCTATGGACTGGCAGTGGCTCAATGGCGGGGTGCAAGAGGAGCACCCAGAATATGAGTTGTTGCCGAGCGAGTATTTCCGCCGGCAGATTTACGGTTGTTTTTGGTTTGAGCAAGCCAGTGCGCGGTTTGCCATTGAGCGATACCCCGACAACATCTTGTATGAGACCGACTTTCCGCATCCCACCTGTCAGCACCCAGGGCCCAAAACGCCAGCACGTCATCCCAGAGAGTATGCCAGCGACGCTCTGGGCGACCTAGACGACGATGTGCTGCGCAAGATACTGCACGAAAACGCTGCCAAGATTTACAATCTGGGCTGAGATGCGCCTTAGCTGAGGTGTGACTGGGCTGACTCACGCCTTGAGTGGAGGCGCGCTTGTCTGAATCCCTAAGCCTTGTCCGCTGATTCCTGTCTCTAAGCCCTGCTAGTTGGGGTGTTGACTTTTGCGGTGTCTGCGGTTGCGGGTTGGGTGGTTGAAACCATGAAACCGGCAAACAAGAGTGCCGCTCCAATGGCCAAAGACAAGGCAAAAGCGGTCATTTCGTCGGCAATGGAGTTCAGCAGGCCGCCAGTTCCCAGCATGAGTGTGCCAAGGGCGACCAAACTGGTGCCTCCAGCTATCCGTCCCCTAGCTGTCCGTCCACCAACTGCCCGCCTTTGGCTTTGGCTCTGAGCCTTGACATCTTCTAAAAGCCGTCTTTTGGGCGACAATTTCAGCAGGGAATAAATAGCTCCTCCCAGCACCACCAAGGAGCCGATTGTCGAGCCCAAGGCTGCCAGAGCCCGAGGCAAACCTGAGAAGACATCAGCCCCGTTGGGTATTCCAGAGGAGCCCAAAGCCGCCGCAGTAACTGGAGCTGCCGTTAATACGCCAATGGCAAAGATGCTGAAGACGGCCGTGGCGATAGCCAGTTGGTCGGCTAATTTCTGGCTGCCTAGCAGATACATGGTTCCCAAGCCCAGCGGCGGCACACTGAGCACCCCGCCCAGCAGGTAGAACAGCTTGAAAGAAGCTGTTTCCCAGCCGAAAGCAGCCCCCACCCAAAGCGCAGCTGAAGCTCCTGCAAAAATCACCATGGAAACCAGCCATGACAAAACGTGCCTGCGCCCATATAGCAGCCATCTGTCAAAGAGCGCCAAGGCAAAAGCTGTGGCTATGATGGTGGCTGCTGCAGCTGAGGCAACTTCGGTTTCCACTTGATTAAAGTTAACAACTTCGGCGGGGAAATGTCGGGGGAAGCAAGATTTTTCAGCTGCCAGCCCCCAAACTGCGATTACGCTAAAAGTTGTGCCCAGCAGTCTGTATCCAGTCAATCTGCTGCTTGAGGGCAAGCGGTGTCTGGTGGTGGGGGGCGGCCGAGTAGCCTTGCAAAAAACTCGAGAGCTGCTTCGCTGCCAGGCTCAGGTGCGACTGGTAGCTGTTGCCATTAGCCAAGAGTTGCGGGATTTAGCTTCTAGCCAGCCGCCACCAAAAGCGCCAGACCAAGCAGTGCTTGCGCTCCGTGAACGCGAATACAAGGCAGAAGATTTACAGGATTGTGTTTTGGCTATCGCCGCCACGGGAGATGTTGCGGTCAACCAGCAGGTTTTTGAAGACGGCCGAAGGCAGGGCATTTTGGTCAACTCAGCTGACGACCCGCAGCGTTGCGATTTTTTCTTGCCAGCCAGAGTGCGCCAAGGGGATTTGCTGGTTACCATTGCGACGGGTGGGCAAAGTCCAGCTATGTCGTCTTGGCTGCGACGCAGGTTGGAGCAAGAGCTTGAGCCAGAGTTGGAGGAGATGCTGAAGGTTGTGGTCCAAGTGCGAGAGGAAGTGAAGTCGGCTGGCATCTCCACCGAGTCTCTGGATTGGGCAGGTGCCTTGGACAACGGGATTTTAGAGCTAGTCAAAGCGGGCCAGACTGAGGAGGCAAAGCAGCAGCTCAGGGCCTGGTTGCAAGCATCCCAAACTTAGACCCCATGCGATCTTAGGTAGGTACTTGCCTTAAATTTCATGCTTTTGCAACACATTTAAGAGTTCTGCCTTAAAACACCCCTTCATTTTTTTCTTGGGAACCTTTTGTGCGTTGATAAAGTCTAAGGGAGCATACAGCACAAAAGGCTGACTCTGAGAAGGCGCAGTCCCAGGCAGCCTTTGGCCGGCAAATCCAACACCGTGCTAGGCGCGACAGCAGAAGACATCATCACCGATGGACAATATGCCCCCAAATGCGATGACCAGAGCAGGTATTCGCGCCAGAATAGTCACTGTTGTTGTTTTGCTGTTGGCCGTGTTGGTGGCCGGATGTAGCTTGACTTCTGAAACAGCGGGGTTCTCGGCTGATGTACCAGGTTTTTGCGGCAATCCGGTGCCACAGGAGCAACCTAGAATGACCGGCGTTTCTTCGTATGATGTATCTTATCCACCAAGCAAGCCTCAAGGTGGTTCGGGGCCGGGCAGCAGCAGCGGCGTGTTGGATGTGTTTCGCGGATGGGTCTATTTTCCTGATGTGGTGGAGGTTCTGCCTAAGGTGATGTCCGTCGAGGTTTATTCAGTTCCGCCTGTCGTAATACGTAATGCTCCAAATTCTCCAGGCAATTCCAAGGACGGCAATTTTTTACTGGAATTGCGAGACCGCTCCGGTGCTGGAGTACTCCATGAGCGCTTCCGTGTGAGAAGATATAGCTCTGAACTCACAGGGAGTTTATTTGAGGTTTTTGTGGCCGATCCGCCGATGTGGGATAGTTTCGCTATTTCACATAATGGACGGGAGTTGTTCGTAGGGGAGGCCTCAGTCAACGCTCCTAGTGTGGAGGTTTCGGGCGTGTCGGAAGGTCAGGTGTTCTACAGTGATGAACGTATCGAGCTTTCGTTGACAGGAGCTGACGCGGACGATGACGCGCTGGCCTACAGGCTGAACTATTTGTTTGAAGGCGAGAGGTTCTACCGCAGGCTCATTTGGGGGCAGCTGGACAGCGAACTCTCAGTTGATGCTGGCTCGTTTCTGCTCAGAGAACGCGACGAGGTGCTGGACAGTGTGAGGCTGAGGTTTGCTGTGTCGGTATCGGACGGCGTCCGGTCCGAGTTCGTCTTGTCTCCAGTGTTTGAAGTGCGCAACGACACCCGCAACAACACATCAGACTCACCAGAGCCAGAGACAACCACGACGACCGTTACCAGGGAACAAGCCGTGGATGACCTAGTCGAAGCCGTGCTCCATCAGCCAAGGGGAATTGACGTTTTCAAAAATGACACCGGTTTTGACCGCGGCGATTATTTTCGCGTGGATGAGGATCATTTGAGGGTAACTGCTCCTCCCAAGCTCGGAACAACCGAAATTCGGAGTTGGCCATATCGCCATGTTGGCTATCACAACTTCAGCAGTGGATGCGATGTGTTTGAGTACCAAGTTTGCAACGAGGACTTGGTTTGTGACACAGCCAAGGTGTATGTCAACTCAGGGTTGCGGGGCTGCACGGTGCTGGGCACTCAAGGTTCTGACCAGCTGGTCGGCACGGCGGGCAATGACTTCATCTGCGGTCTGGCTGGCAACGATACCATCCGCGGCGGTGCGGGAGACGACTACATCTTTGGGGAGATCGGAAATGATGCTATCCGCGGCGGTGCGGGCGAAGACATTATTTTGGGCGGTGCCGGCAGAGACACCTTGCATGGCGGGTCAGGCTATGACACCATAGGCGGTGCCGACAGCATCACAACTCTCGGCGGAAACGACCGGATATACTACACAGACGCCCCCACCGCTCCCGTGTATGAGGAACTTACCGACCAGGAAACCGAACTTTTGGACGGAGCCATAACAAAATGCGAAGAAGCCGCCGCCAGTACAACCCAGGAAGTCATCGACACTCCCCAGTGCGACCAAGCTCTCACGCAACTATGTCAAACAACCAGCACCTTGGCAAACATCGCTCAGCTCAGCCCGTCGCAAGCTCGTAAAGCCACCACAGGCTTCATCTGCGAAACAGCCGACCTAGCCCGAAGAATTCAACAAGGCTACCCCAAAAGACAACAATTTTTTTCTGGCGCTTCCATTGAACAAAAACAAATCAAAGAATCCCTCAGACCGCTTGCGCAGGAAGTGGAGACCCACATAGAGCCCATAGTCCAAAACCCATCCAGAATCACCGAGCCAACACTTGACAAACTCCGCCAACTTGCAGAAACCATCACAGACTTTGCCGACCCAATCAACCCCGTCAACCTCTTCTTCTATCAATAATCCAAAAGCACTCACCGACAAACTCCACCTTCAAACACTCCCAGCCAGCACCATTCTCGCTGAACTCAGCTACTGACTGCTAGAATTAATTACGCAATTTTATGTCGGTCTTTGTCGTTGGATTAAATCATCGCAGCGCTCCCTTGGCTGTGTTGGAGCGGATTGGAATCCCAGAGCCCCGTCTTGAAAAAGCCTTGGCAGAGCTGAGCAATCTGGAGCATGTGCAAGAGGCGGCGGTGGTTTCCACCTGCAACCGCATAGAGGTCTATGCCTTTGCTGAGACTTTCCACGGCGCTTATGAGAATGTGCGAGAGTTCCTGGCTGATTTTTCCTATACGCCGCTGGCGGATTTTGCCAACCACCTCTATTCAAAATTCGGCCTTCAAGCGGTGGAGCACCTCTTCAAGGTAACCAGCGGACTGGATTCGGCAGTGCTGGGAGAGACCGAAATACAAGGCCAGGTCAAGCGGGCTTGGGAAGCAGCCCAGCACGAAAATCTGGTGGGCCCTGAGTTGAATCTGCTTTTCAGACACAGCTTGGAGGCCGGCAAGAAAGTCCGTTCGCTCACCAGAGTCGGTGCGGAGAAGGTTTCTTCGGTCTGTGCCGCGGCAGTGGCTCTGGCTCAAAAAGAGTGCGGCAGCTTAGTGGGCAAAAAAGCGCTGATGCTGGGCACCGGTGAAGTGGGCCAGACTGGTGCCAGAATTCTGTCTGGGCTAGATATGGCAGAGGTGTCCATTGCCAGCCGCACTTGGCAGCGGGCTAGCCATCTGGCTGAATCGGTTGAAGGCCAGGCGGTGCATCTAGACGAGCTGGGCGAGGCACTGCTAGAGGTTGATTTTTTGTTTTCGGCTACGGGGTCGGCTTCGTTGATGCTGGAACGGGGGGAGATGGCCGATGTGATGCAGCGCCGAGGGCATCGCAAGTTGGTGGTGATCGATCTGGCTGTGCCGCGAGACATAGACCCGACCGCGGCCGACATTGAAGGCCTGATGATGATGGACTTGGAAGATATTCAGCAATTTGCCGAGACGGAGCTTGAAAGCTCGCTGGAGGAGATTCATCGGGCGCAGGCCATCATCAACCAGGAAATTGAGCACTATTCGCGCGACAACGCAGCTAGTTCCATGACGCCTCTGATAGTTGATTTCAGGCGCAAGATCTGCGACATTTCCCAGCTTGAGTTCGGCCGGTTTGAATCGGAGTTGGCCTCTTTGACTTCCGACCAGCGCGAGTCGGTGGAAGCTTTGGTGCATGGCATCGTCAACAAGGTGCTGCATCACCCCACCACTCGCATACGAGAAAGCCAGGATGCTGAGCTGTTGGGGTCGGCTCTGCGGGAGTTATTTGATTTGGAAGGCTCCCCATCGGCGACAGGAGCAGACGATCCCCGCTAAAACACTGCGCATAGCCACCAGGGGAAGCGAACTGGCGCTTTGGCAGGCTAATGCTGTGTTGCAAAAGCTGCAAGCTCTCACAACCGCGAGTTGCCAGTTGGCGCCTGTCTCCACTCAAGGCGACCGCGATACCGCACATTCTGTGGCCAACATCGGTGGCAAAGGGGTTTTTGTCAAAGAGATACAAGCTGCGGTGTTGCGCGGTGAAGCCGACATAGCAGTGCATTCCGCCAAAGATTTGTCTTCCCAAACCCCGTCTCAACTCAGCTTGGCCGCTGCTTTGGAACGAGCCAGCCCCGCCGATGCCTTGGTGGGCTGCAAGTGGGAAGACCTGCCAACAGGCGCCACGGTCGCAACTGGGGCACCCCGCCGGCAAGCCCTGTTGCGCCAGCACCGGCCAGATTTGAATTTGGTGGGGCTGCGGGGCAATATAGCTACCCGTCTGAAAGCTTTGGAGCGATGCGATGCTGTGGTGATTGCGGCGGCAGCTTTGGAGCGCATCGGCCACACCTGTGCTTTGCCTGAGGTGGTAGAGTTGCTGGATCCGACTTGGTTCATACCTCAAGCGGGGCAGGGCATCATTGCGGCGGAGTGTCGCACGCAAGACACCGAAACTCTGGAATTGCTGGGGCAGTTGAATCATCAGCCCACTATGCAGTGTTTGCGAGCCGAACGTGCCTTTTTGAGCCGACTTGGGTGCGACTGCAGCTTTCCAGTCGGGGCCTATGCGACCTTTGGCTCTGGCGGCGACTTTGGCGCGGCCCGCTCTGGCGCAGCAGCCCGCGCAGAGCAAGCTCATGGTTCGGTTATAGGCTTTCTGGAGGGTGCGCCCCAGGTTGTGCAAGTGGAGGGCAATTTGTGGGACAGCCCAGTTGAACTTGGAGTTGAATTAGCTGAGCTGTTGTTGGCTGAGCGGGTGTTGCCTTGACGGTCTATCTGCTGGGCGCGGGCCCTGGTGACCCCGGCTTGCTGACGCTCAGAGGTGCTCAAGTGCTAGCCACGGCAGAAGTCGTGATTTACGACCGCTTGTCGCAGGGGGCGGTTTTGGACATGGCACCGGCGGCCGCGGAGTTGATCAATGTCGGCAAGCTGCCCGGCAAACCGCGCTTGCCCCAAGAGGAAATCAACCAGTTGCTGATTGCGAGGGGCAAGACAAAGCATTCGGTGGTTCGGTTGAAAGGCGGCGACCCGCTGGTCTTTGCCAGAGGCGGAGAGGAAGCCAAGGCCCTTCTGGAAGCCGGGGTGGACTTTGAAATAATACCCGGCATCAGCTCGGCTTTTGCGGCACCAGCCTATGCAGGCATACCCGTTACTTTGCGCCACTCCTCAACTTCGGTAACGGTCATCACAGGGCACGAGGCGGAAAATGCGAGTGCAGGCCCGGCGGAGGCGCTGCCGGCTGTGGCAGACGCTGCCCACTCTAAATCGGTCAACTGGGAAGCAGCCGTCCAACTCGGGGGCACGCTGGTCATTTTAATGGGTGTAGCCCGCTGGCCGGCCATAGCCGAGCGATTGCTTCAAGCCGGTATGGCATCGGCAACTCCAGCGGCCGCTATTTCATGGGGCACCCGTCCCAACCAGCACACGATTCGCTCCACCGTGGGGGATTTGGAGCACCAGCCCTTGCAGGCTCCGGCTGTCATTGTGGTCGGAGATGTTGCGGCAGAAGATTTAGCTTGGTTTGAAAAGCTGCCGTTGTTCGGGCGCAAGGTGGTTGCAACCCGCCCCGCAGCTCAGAGCGCAGGTTTGGCAGGCATGCTCAGGGCTCAAGGCGCTGAGACTTTTGAGGTGCCTTTGATAGAAATAGCACCGCCCAGCGATGGGGGTGCCGAGTTATCCGCAGCTTTGGATCGTCTCAAAACCGGGGCTTATAGCTGGGTGGTATTTACCTCGGCTAACGGAGTCCGCAAGTTTTTGGAAATCACTCGGGACGCCCGCGATTTTGCCAGTGCAAAAATTGCTGCCATCGGCCCGGCCACAGCTGAGGCACTGGCAAACTGCAACCTCAAAGCCGACCTAGTTCCCAAGCAGTTCGTGGCGGAATCGCTGTTGAAGGAGTTTCCCGAGCCGCCCGCCGCGTCACCAACAGTCCCCAAGGTGCTGATAGCGCGGGCCGAAAAAGCCAGAGATGTGCTGCCCGAAGGCTTGACCGCCAAAGATTGGCACACAGATGTTGTTAGCGCTTATCGCACTGTGGGGGTGAGCTTGTCGGAGGCAGACAAGCAGACTTTCGCCAGCAGCGACGTGATTACTTTTTTGTCGCCCTCGGTTGTGGAGCAGTTTGCAGTCGAGTGTCCCGAGATGGTTCAAACGTTGGCTGAAACTAGCCCATCAAACCCTGTCCCCAAGCCAGAAATAGCCTGTGTCGGCCCAATCACAGCGGCCGCAGCCAGAAATCTAGGCCTGCCAGTAGCCGTTGAAGCTCCAGTCCATACCAGCGAAGGCTTGGTGATGGCACTGTGTGAGCATTTCAAAAGGGATTGATATATTTGATTTACATTGCTTGAGTGGTTGTGTCTCACGGGGCAGCAGAAGCAAGTTGAATACTCTCATTCGGCTAAAGAAAGCCAGGCAGTTCTCCAAGACAGCAGGGACAATCATGTGTTTTCATATGAATTGAGCGAAAATATAAGAGTGCTGCTCTTTATCTTCAAGGGAGATTACAATAGGAATTAAGCCTCGACCAAAAGAGAAAAATGAGCCAGCCAACTAACTCAAAAGAGCCGGCTGACGAAGCCGCTTTTGGCGAAGCCGCTTCTGGTGATGAGCGGACTGCTGATGAGCAGAAAACAGAGGAAAAGACCTACCCTGCCAAGGTAGTCGAGGTGCACCGTATCCCATACAGCGACCCGGTTGCCAGGCGGTTTTCCCGCTACCCCTTCTAAGCCTGCCCTGCCAGTCAGTCAAGATCACCCCAAGCAAGCCTCCGCACATCCCCTGCGCGAGCCGCACATCCGAGCCATACATTGAGGTCGTCCAAACGCTAAAGCGGCGTGGTGGTTGAGTCTGCTGCAGTGGCCAACATGCAAAAACGGGGTGGCAGCAAACAGGGTTAAGTCCGGCTTCAAGTCTGGGCATTACATTATCGCAGAAGCGCACCACACCTCTCAGGGATGCCAAATCCAAGTCGACACACAACGCGCATGTCGCACCCCAACCGCACCCCAGCTAAAATCTGCAATCCCCATTCAAAAGTTAAGCTTATTGTGTGAGCTTTCCTGCCCGCCGAATGCGACGACTCAGGCGCACCCAAGCTCTGCGCCAGTTGACAGCCGAGACCAAGCTGTCGGTTGACGACCTCATCGCCCCGCTGTTTGTGCGCGAGGGCATCATCAGCCCTGAGCCGATTGTGTCGCTGCCGGGGGTTGTCCAGCACACTCAGGAGTCGCTCAAGTCAGAAGTTGCCGAGCTTATTAGTCGGGGAGTCAAGGCTGTTATCTTGTTTGGCGTGCCCCAAGTCAAAGACCCGCTCGGCTCCGCTGCCTTTGACCCCGATGGAGTAGTGCAAATTGCCTTGCGTGAGCTGCGCCAGAACTTTGGCGATGATGTGGTGCTGATGACAGATTTGTGCATTGACGAATACACCGACCACGGGCACTGCGGCGTGCTCACCCCCCAAGGCCAAGTGGATAACGATGCCACCCTGGAGATTTACAACCAGGCAGCTTGTGCGCAAGCCACAGCCGGGGCCGACATCGTGGCGCCCAGCGGGATGATGGACGGGCAGGTGGCAGCCATAAGGTCGGGTTTGGATGCCCAGGGGCACAGCGAGATTGCGATTTTGGCTTACGCTGCGAAATATGCCTCAGGGTTATACGGCCCGTTCAGGGATGCCGTCAAGGTGGAGTTGCCTGCCGGGCAAGACCGCCGCGCCTATCAGCAGGACTGGCGCAATGTCAGAGAAGCTTTGGAGGAGGTGCGCTTGGACATAGCCGAAGGAGCCGACATGGTGATGGTCAAGCCGGCGGTTACCTATCTGGATGTCATCTACCGAGTGCGACAAGAGGTTGATTTGCCGCTGGGCGCCTACCACGTCTCGGGCGAATATAGCCTGATCAAAGCGGCCGCTGCCAACGGCTGGATAGACGAAACAGCTGTGGCTCTAGAGCAGTTGACCGCGGTGAAGCGCGCCGGAGCCGATTTGATTTTGACCTACTTTGCCAAAGACATTGCCGAGCTTTTGGCTGGCTAGGGAAATTCAGCTGGCAAAATGAAAGCAAGCGGCAAGGGCAAGCAGGCAAGCACGAGAAGCAGCCGATGAGCCAGCTGTTTGAAAGAGCCAGTCAGGTAATCCCAGGAGGAGTCAACTCTCCGGTGCGGGCATTTCGCTCGGTGGGCGGCGAGCCTTATTTCGTGGCGCATGGCCACGGTGCCTATGTCACCGACACCGAAGGCAACCGCTATCTTGATTACGTCCAAAGCTACGGCCCCGGAATCCTGGGGCACGCCCACCCGTCTGTGGTGGAAGCCGTGGCGCAAGCAGCCCGGCAAGGCACTAGCTATGGTGCTCCGACTGAAGCAGAAGTGCTGCTGGCTGAGGAACTGTGTCGCCGAATTGAGGGGTTGGAGATGGTACGCCTGACTTCGTCTGGCACTGAGGCGACCATGTCGGCAGTGCGGCTGGCCAGAGGCGCTACCGGGCGCAATGTGATCGTCAAGTTTGCCGGCTGCTATCACGGGCACGCCGATTTTTTGCTGGCAGCGGGCGGCAGCGGCGTGGCCAATCAGGGTTTGTCGGGGTGCGACGGGGTGCCGCCCAGTGTCGTGTCTGACACCATAGTTGCCCCCTACAATCAAATCCCCCAGCTGGACGACCATGTCGCCGCGGTCATAGTTGAACCGGTGGCGGCCAACATGGGCTTGGTGGCGCCGCAGGAAGGATTTCTGGAAGGGCTGAGGCAGGCTTGCGACGCAGTCGGGGCGCTGCTGATTTTCGATGAAGTGATTACTGGCTTCAGGCTTTGCTCTGGGGGAGCAGCAGAGTGGTTTGGGGTTGCGCCCGACTTGTGGTGTTTCGGCAAGGTGATCGGCGGCGGTCTGCCGGTTGGAGCTTTCGGCGGCCGAAAGCAAATCATGGAGTATCTGGCCCCGCTGGGCGGTGTGTATCAGGCGGGCACTCTGTCGGGAAATCCGCTGGCTACGGCTGCAGGCTTGGCTACCTTGGAGTTGCTAGACGAAGCGGCCTATGAGAAGCTGACCTGTACATCGGCTGAGCTTGCGGCAGGTTTGGCTGAAGCGATTGGCCAAGCAGGGGTGGAGGTGGTCTTGCCAAGGGTGGGATCTTTGTTGGGCTTGTTCTTCACCAGCCAAGCTCCGCAAGATTTTGACGAAGTCAGCCAGGTTGCCGAGAACGGCAGTTATGCCAAGTTTTTCCATGCAATGCTGGCCCAAGGTGTTGCTTTGGCACCTGGCCCCTATGAAATTCTCTTCCCCAGCTTGGCCCACACCGCACAAGATATTGAATTCACTTGTGCTGCTGCAGCCAAAGCTGCCCAGGCGATTTAGCTAGCTAGTTCCGGCTTAGTCGGGCGATCCCTTTCATGGCGGCATAAGCTGCTTCGGCTGGGCCAAGTTCGTTGGGGCGCAACATGTTGGCCATAATCCGCAGGGCCCATTCCATCAAGGTTTGCGATTTCATACCGACTTGGGTCAGTCTGTGGATGAATTCCGGCCTCCCGATGGCCTTGGCGAAAAGCTGTCCGACTTTGAAATACAAGCCGTAAGTGTCCGCCAGCCAAGTCTGGTAGTTGTCTTGAAGCTGAGCCTGGCCCGAAGAGCTGCCCAGCCAATCCAGCGCAAAGCCAGCTGCTGCCCGGCCTGTCTCATAGGCATAGTCAATGCCCTCCCCGTTAAAGGGGTTGATGGTGCCGGCGGCATCTCCTGCCACCAGCCAATTCGGGCCAGCCTTGGGAGCCACCGAGCCGCCCATCGGCAGCCGACCTCCTACGGGAGCGATGTCTGGAGATTCAGGGTTGATTTGCCAAAAATCGGGCAGGGCGTGCGCCCATTCATCCATCAGCCAGCTGGTGTTGACATTTTTGTAATCGCGGAAGGTTGAAAGCAGACCTATGCCTGCGTTTATGCTTCCGTCTCCCAAGGGGAAAATCCAACCATAACCGGGCAAGGAATTGCCTTGGCGGTCTTTGATGTCTAGGGCGCTTTCAATCCAGGGGTCGTCGTGGGCTGGGCTTTGAAAGTAAGTCCGAATGGCCATGCCTTGGGCCAGTTCGCGATTGCGTTGGCAACCTAAGGCGCGTCCGAAGCGGGAGTTAGCCCCGTCGGCCACGATTACGCAGCGGGCTCTGAGATCAATCAACTCGCCGGAGGCTTTGTCTTTGATTCGGGCGCCCAAAAGCGGCGGCGCTGGCGCGTCAGCCGGCAGCGCGGCGTCAGCAGAGCTTTCCGCTTCAAACAGCGGCTTGACCGCCTCGCAGCCAAATCGGATTTCAGCCCCCGCGCCCAAGGCATGTTGCGCCAGCAAATCATCCAGTTCCCGGCGCCTTACCACATAGCCAAAATCCGGATAGACAGGATGAGACGGCCAAGGCAGTTCCATGACTTTGTCGTGCGCTCTGACCCGCAATCCGACATGACGATGGCACTGGGACAGGCTGTCGGCCAAGCCCATGTCGGTCAACTCCTTGACGGCACGGGGTGTCAGCCCGTCACCGCAAGTTTTTTCGCGGGGAAAGGTCTGCTTCTCCACCGCTACAACGTCTGCCCCCCTCTTGGCTGCCCAATATGCTGCAGCTGCTCCGGCTGGCCCTGCTCCGATGGCTAGCAGGTCGTATGTCTTTGACGTTTTTGGCATCAACCGTCTTCGGCTGCTTCCTCCTGCTCGTGAGCAAATACCGGTGCCAGCAACTCTTGGATTTCCTCAACGGTGACGTCCGCAGCAAAAGCCTCGGGCAAGACCAACTCGCCTGATTCCAGCATTTCCTCCATGATCGCGGCTGTGGTGCGTGCAGGTTCGCTTTCATCGTGCACCGCCCGCTCATAGAGCACCACTGCGATCAGTTGCTCGGAAGTAAGGCTGTCTCCGAAAGCTGCCATCTCTCCGAACCAGCCTGCCACCCGGCCCCGCTCAGGGTTGCCATAGGGACGGCCGACTCCAGTGCCGTTGGTGCCCTTTGCGACCCAGGCGATTTGCTGCGCCAACCCCAAGCCATCCGGGTCGTCAGGGAAGGTCAGCAATAGCTCGCCAGCGTTGATTTGCGGGCCGGAGCTGGTGCCTTGGCCCTCAAAGCCATGACAACTGGAGCACGCTGCAGTTTCCACATAGACTTCTTCACCTTCTCCCAACAGCCCAGTTTCGCCTTGGCTGGGCGATTCAAGTGTGCCGACATACAAAAATCCCCAAATCGGCAAAAACAACAACACCGGCATCACCCAGAGCGGAATGCGTTTGCGGGTTGTGGCCGCTACGACCCAAGGAGAGGTAGGCGGCTCAGGCGGGGGTGGAGGCGCTGGAGCCGGCACTGGTGCCAACACCTGTGGGGCTGGCTGCGCTGGGGCAGCAGGGGATGCCGCCACTTCCACAGTTGCGGGAGCAGCCGAGGTTGCCGTGGCTTCGGCTGGGCCGCCTGGGTCTTGCCCAGTCAGTAATTGCCTTCGCTCCCGTGAGCGCTCTAATAGATATTCGGGTATGTCAACCACTGTTTTATATTTGTCTGTGTTATTGCCAAGACTTCCTTAGGTGCATCATCTAAAAGGCTACCTGTCTAAGTCTAGACACAGGCACAGCCCAAGACAGACTTATGCGCCGACTGGGTGCTGGGGGCTAGTGTCTGCCAAAGGAAACGACGTCTGTTTGGTTGGATGTTTGGCTGTCAATTCACAGCGTGTGCTTCTGATAGCAGACTCCAAATCCACATGCAACGCTTGAGCCGGGCTTTTTAAACCATGGCAAATCGTAGTCACTGCCATTCAGCCAAAGCCAGCACTGTTAGCAGGTGTCAATTGGGGTGCCACCACAAGGCTTGTTATCGGGCTTTATCTGCCAGGTCAAAAAGCGTCGAAGGCAGAGCTACCGCCCACGGTGGGGTAGCCGACAAGATTTGGCAGCCGGTCTATAGACAATTCGAGCTCGTCAAAGTCAAGCTGCCAGCCGGTCCAAGATTTGCGTGCAACCAAGCCTTCCAACGATTCGGCAACTGCGTGGTATCTACCACACGCCACTTTGCAGCCCTTGCCTGCATCTGCGGCCGTCATAGAGCAACGGCTACTCCTGCCACATAGAGCTGTCTAAACACCTGCCATCGCCATCTTCGGTAGTCGTTGGCGGCGTAGCCATAGAGCAGCCGACTCATTGAAGACTAGAACAAGCCACCGGTCTCAGCCAAAATTGCTATGCCGACAGCTACTGCTAGTTCTTTGTCTTCTCACCAGTGAAGCCATAGACGGCATAGGAGTTGCGTCGGCCAGCGTTGGTGGGCTTGCCGATATAGCGTTTTAGACTGCTTTGCGGCAATGCTATCAGTTGCTCCCGCATAAGAAAGATTTGACAGACCGCAAATCATGAACTAGTATTTGATACTAATATTTTGCCAACTTACAAGAAAAGGAAATACTATGCCTAAATTTCTCATTGCCGTGATTGCCGTTGCGTTGATTGGTCTCAGCGCCGCCGGTTTAACAGGCGTCATTGATGCAGAGCCTGCGACGGGACAAATTGGGGCGTCAGGCACAACGCCAACCGGCACAGTGCCCCCCCCCCCATGAACCCGCACAAACCACAACAACTACCACTACAACAACTACAACAGCACCGTCAGCCACAACGACTACGACTACTGCACCGCCTGCCAGTCCGTCTGTAAGCAAGAATAATCCTTTGGTTGCCGGGTTTCCTGCTGCGCCTTATTCTGTGGGTTCACATTGGACTTTAGCAGTAGCGCAAGGTATATCATCCAGCTTTCCTGTTTTCACGAACCCGGCAGGGCAGTCATTGTCGGATTTGTCCAGTTTCCACATAGCAGTGCGCGGCAGGACTTTGTCCGATGGCGCCAAGCGGGCTGATTTATGGTTTATTTTTGACTATGCCGGTGCTGACGCCGATCGCCCTGGATTTGCCGATATTTTCGGCACCGCCACACACCTAAGAATAGAACTAGCAGGTGCTGACGACATTGATTTCCCAGCAGCGCAATTTCGCTACTCCAATTTGGCTGCTGGCAGTCCAATGGTAGAACTCTACTTCGCAACCCAAAACATAACACAAGCCCAACACACAGCCCTAGGACAAACCACCAGCCTCATAGTCAAAACAACAACCACAACACCACCGTCAACAACGACTACAACTACAGCACCAACAACAATCAGAACAGTATCAGGATCGGATTTATTACAACTCCCAATAAACACAAGAATAACCTTCGATCTGTATTTAGGAGCAAGAGCGCGAAGAGCTTCAAACACTCCAAATGGAGTCTATGAAATAACCTTACGCTCCAACTTAAATTCCCCTGTAAGCCCAAACGGATACGAACTAGAAATAATAGGAGCCAACACAGAACTTGGACTGCAAGGATATTGGGCAGGAACCAAAGCATATTTGAGCAATTTAGATAACACAAGAATACTAACACTTACATGCAACGAATCAGGCACTCAAATATCAGGCGGTCTCATAGTGTACAAATGCAATCACTCAGGAGGAACACAATACAATGAACCACAACCATTGATAGGAACATGGTACGCAAAACCATACAACCAAAGAGACACATTCATTGGATGCAACTATTGGGATTCAGGCGATAACTGCAGCGCAGACGGACGACCCCTAACCAACCCCGCAATACCAATATCATTAGGTGTCCCTGGAAGTCCATACACTAACGGGACTACTTGGGATCTCCAACGCCATGCGCTGCCAAACAGTTCTGAATTTATATGGCTTCCAGTTGGATTTAGCTCTACCAATACTACTTTGAGCTCTGCTTGGAAAACAGACTTAGCAAATTCAAACTTTCCATTTTCTATAATTAGTGACAGAGATGCATCAGGCAGGCTATCCTACAATATAGAGTTTTTAGTGTCAAGAGCTACCTCCAGAACCACCCAATATTTTGCTGACGAACAGCTTACATTTGTTGATACAGAAGATGGAGATGTTAGCGTTTATATGGAAAAAGCATCAGGAGCAAGAGATTTTACAGTTTATATCTCTGAAGCAGACTTTCTTGTTGGCACACCCTCCTATCATCGCTCCTTGCCATTTAATCTCACAATTCAGGTAGGTGCTGCCACGAATCCGAGTATCGTTGCCTTAACTCCCAATCCCGCACCTTTAGTTAGGGTGACTGCGCAAAATGACTACACCGTTGAGAGAGTCTTGCAGCCATTTTTTCATACGGCTGGCACCAAGACTATCACCTACAGCTATGAAGTCACTACCACTAACCCGCTAATAAAGGGTACCATAAACGAAGGAGTATTGACAATCCAGCCCGCCACCGACAGGACTGCATGGTGGCCCGACACTGAAAGTATTGTAGTGACTGCCACTGCCAGGAACTCGGCAGGCACTGATACAGCAACCAAAACATTTAATGTCGTCAACCATCGTATACCATTTGCGCCGAGTTATTTGCATCGTTCTTTGGGGGTTGGTGCCACGCTGTTAGCGTCTAATGGCTACATCTTCAAGCGAAACTTGGCTCCAATATTCAATTTGGATTGGCCTCGTGCTAGGACCGGGCCACGAATAGTGGCTGATTCCGTCGATCTGCCCACCCATCCCATTACCATCCGATATTTTATTGCCCAAAGCAACCCTCTAATCAACGCCAGCTTTTCCACTGAAAATCCTGGGGAATTGACAATCCAGCCAGCCACACCCACAACTACATGGCACTACTCGGAAACTATTATAGTGGGCGTCACTGCCAGGAACTCGGCGGGTACCGACTCAGCATTTATGGCAATTCGTGTCACTCGTGCAGATATGCCGTCAATTAGTCCTGTCGAATTATCGTCTTTTATTGCGCTGGAAGCACCAAATAACTACATCAAAACGCAAAACTTGCGGCAATTATTCCGCTTGACAGAGGGAAGCCTTCCTATCACCTACAGCTACGAAATTACCAACGCTAACACCGAACTAATAAGTGCTAGAGAAGACAATGGTGTATTGACCATTGAGCCAGCCACATCTACGACTGCATGGACCGGCACGCGGGATATTGTGGTGGCTGCTACTGCCAGCAACGATGCAGGCACCAGCAGCCCGGCAACTATAACATTCAGAGTCACCAACAGTCGTCCAGCAACAGCTCCGACTATTAGTGATAGATGGCATTTGTTTGGTGTTACGCTGGAATCGTCTAATAGCTTTAGTAGAACGCTGCCCTTGCAGCAATTATTTGACACGACTGGCACAGACCCTGAAATCAGTTATGATATCACAACTACCAACCCGCTAATCAACGCCAACATAAACAACGAATTATTGACTATTCGACCAGCCACATCTACGACTGCTTGGAACGGCTTTCGGAGTATTGTATTGACTGCCACCGCCACAAACTCGGCCGGCAGCGACACAGCAACCATGACATTCATAGTCTCCAATAATCGTAACCCTCTTCCAATATCTGCTGCATTATCCAGCAGCAATAACTATACCGCTACCTACGATTTAGACCAGTTGTTTTTACCCACAGGCACAGCATCTGTATCTGTCAGTTATTCAATCCGCAACACTGAAACCGACTTCTTCAATGTGGCATACAACTCGACAACTAATGTCATCACTATAACACCAACCACAACTACAACTGCCTGGCCCGGAAACAGGACATTCACCGTGACTGCCGGCACTGTCAGGACCTGGTACAGCAGCAGGGCAACTATAACATTCAATATCACCAATAATCGTGTAGCCACTGTACCAACTATCAGCGCTGTCCGTACCGTTAAATACGCCAGCCTAAGAACATCAAATAACCACACCCTGACATATGTCTTGCAGCCATTATTTGACACGACCGGCAGAACTCCCATCACCTACAGCTATGAAATCACAACTACCAACCCACTAATCAACACCACTGAAAGAAATGGAGTATTGACCATCCAGCCAGCCACACCCACAACAAGATGGGGCGGCACACGAAGCATTGTTTTGACTGCCACCGCCACAAACTCGGCCGGCAGCGACACAGCAACCATAACCTTCAAAATCACCAATACTCGGCGCAGCCGCGGCACTCCCATCGGCGGCGGCAATTATCGTGAAGAAACCGCGCCAACCGACTTCTCCGGCCAAGAAATACAAGGGTTCGACCATCTCGCACGAAGACTGCTTACCCCGTCGCCATTTCTACTCGAACCGCCACCCTGCCGATACTGCTAATTGGTTCTACTACGACTTTTACAGCAACGCTGCCAACCAGCAGCTCAAGACATAACACAAACGCCACCATCACACAAGAAAAAGCACAGAAAACAAGTCAATCACCAGCAGCCAACCGGCAACTTCCTAGAAGAAACCGAGAAAGATTTTTCCAAAATTTTCAGGTAAAAATAAGTCAAGAGAAACAACGATGACGACAACAGGGTATATACCCGAACTAGCCGCCTTGAGCCCAGCCGCCTCCGGCACCCTGGACTGCGAGAAGAAATACGCATACTGCCAGCTAATATACCCAACCGGCCAGACCACCAGCCATATAAATGGGTCAGAATCAACAGGCACACCGCCAAAAGCCAAGCCACAGGCAAAGTCGGCAACCAGCTCTACTACTGAAAAGACTGGGCGACAGCACCACCACTATAGCTATCCCGCTTCGCCATCCAAAACCTAGCAGCAGCCTGTCTGAACCTTGATACGCTGCCAGTCCCCCTGACATAATGACACTACACAAGAACTAACCTACCCAATAACAGAAGAAACACAATGAAAACAACCTCCACCATCGTAACAGCCCTAGTTTTGCTGCTAGCCGTAACTGGTTGCAGCACAACCCTAAACACCACGGCTGACACAACCACGACAGCGGCAGCAACAACAACTGCCTTGCCAACCACAACTACGACAGCAACAACTACCAGCACAACTGCTACTTCATTGCCGTCGCCGTCTAGGGATGAATTATGCCAAGAAGCCCAACCTGTTTTCCACGCCAACCACCACCCTGATTGGCATATTTTTGAAATCACAGATGCTCAACCCATCCACCTCGCAATGAACGATGACGTATTAGTCTGCCTAGCTCAAATTCGCAAAAATGTTGGATTCGCTTCAAGCGTTGAAGACTTGACATTTTATTGTCTGTCTTTGCCAATTGATGAGCGCAAAGAATCTATCGCATCCAGAACACCAGACGGCTGCTTGGCTACACTCAGGGCAATGACAACTATACCTTCATTGCCGTCTAGGGATGAATTATGCCAAGAAGCCCAACCTGTTTTCCACGCCAACCACCACCCTGATTGGCATATTTTTGAAATTTTTGCTGTTCGACCCTTCTACGATGACGCATTAGTCTGCCTAGCTCAAGTTCGAAAAAATACTGCATTCTCTAGAAGCGTTGAAGACTGGAATGTTTATTGTCTGTCTTTACCGATTGATGAGCGCAAAGGATCCGCCACAGCTAGCACACCAGAGGATTGCCTGGAACTAATCAGAGGAAATACTGGAAACTAGCTGGCAGCCACATCCATCTGCCTAACAGCTGGCACTTCACGATACGCTGCCAGCAATGCAAAAGCAGTGTTCCAATGCCGCCAAAACACATCTAAGCCCATGGCTTGCCTGTCACAACAGCGGCTAGCTGAATAGCTGTTGAAAGAGCTTGCCAGCCAAGACAGATTGCCTTGACTAGCTGCCGGTTATCCAACACAAGCAGCCTAAGAACTAGCAAGCTCATCCACTATCTAGATCAATGGCTATTCCTACATCAACTATCTATATAAATGACAACATCCGTATATTGCGTAGGCTGCCGACCGGCAGTGTTGATTTGGTTTATTTGGATCCGCCGTTCAACAGCAAAGGTCAGTTCGCAGCTCCTATAGGCTCTGACGCTGCTTTCAACGACTTGTGGTCAATGGACTTGGTGGATGAAGCCTGGCTAGGTGAGATAGCCAACACCAACCCGAACCTGAACCTGCTGATCCAATCTTTGCCGTCTAAGCCAGATCAAGCGTATTTGATTTATACAGCAATACGCCTGCTTGAAACACACCACCTATTAACTGATACTGGCAGCATTTACCTTCATTGCGACGACGCCATGAATCATTCGCTGGAACTCGTAATGGCACATCTTCGGCGCCAAGAACTATAGGAACAACATTGTTTGGCGACGCAACAAAGGCCGCGACAACAAGACCAAATATCCAAAGGCCAACGACCACCTCCTTTTTTACGGCGAGACCAGACAGCCTGTTTGGAATCCGCCCTATACCGAACTCCGGTCAAAGACATATACCGCTACGAAGACGGCAGGGGACAATACCGTCCAAGCCCGCTTACACCAACAGGCATAGCAGCCACCGGTCAAAGCGGCAAAGCATGAGCATGGCATCAACCTAACCGACTACAACCAGCACTGGAAAACACCACAAAGCAAAATACGGGACTACATCCTCAAACACAACATAATACCCCACTACAACAAACTCCAAAACACACACAATCCTAGACGTAGCCGGTCTCATCCACTGGAGCACTAACGGCAGACCTTATATGATATACCTTGAAGCCTCCGCTGACGGCTCCAACTCTTGCTGTTCCGTGTAGGATTTGCTGGCAGTATTGCCAGTCCACACCCACGCCAAAAGCTCCTGCCTAACGGCTGCTGGCAGCAAGACCGCCATGGTGGCAAGGAGAATGGCGTGCCAAGGGGAACGGCATTTTTTGAAAATGCAGCCAAAACGGAGTTGGGCTGTAAAATAACCTTGATGCGTGTTTATGCGACCAGCAGCACCCAGCAACCCACTCATAGCCACCTGATCCCCATCGCCTAGCATGTCCAACCCCCGCCAAATAGATCTGAGCCTGCAGAAGTTTTACAAGGCGCTGGTCGGCACTTCGGTCATGGTCTTCGGCTTTCTAGCCCTGTGGCTGGCGATTACAGACGCTGTTGACCCTCCCTACTTCAACGTGGCCTTTACCTCCTCGTGGGTGGTGAGCTGTCTGGTCGTCGTGGCCATCATGGAATACGGCCGCCGCCGCCCCCAGAACGCCGAAGCAACCTGGGGCGAAGCCATGATGGGCGCAGCAGTCGTTTTCTTCTTGATGTTCTGGATTTACGGCGTCATGCCTCACCTGTTTTTGTCGTTTGCCGACAACGAACTGAGTTGGCGTCAAGACCGCCGACTTGTCGGGCCGACTCTACCAAGTTGGTGGGCCGAAGGGCAGGGCTTGCTGGAATGGGCTTTGCCTTTCAATCTTGACTACAGAATCCTCAGAGACATTCTGGCCAGCGGCATATATGGGGCAGCTCTGGCAGCTAACATTGCCATGTTTTCCATTTGGCAGAGGCGGGACAAGCCAGTGGCAGCCCCTGAAGTTCCCAAGTCCAAGTTCGGCCGACCGCTGGTGAGTTCGCAAGTGGAATCCAATGGGTTCGTGGACGGAATCTAAGCGGACGGACGCTGAGAAAATGGAATCCAAGAAGACAGAGTCCAAGAGGTTGCGAAAGGAGCATAAACATGGCAGCAACTGACGCCAATCCCCCATTGCCTGAGTTTCGCGAGGACTACGTCCTTCAGGAAGTCGGCACCGATTGGCTTTCGCAAGCCGTCAAACCTAAGCAGTTCATTCACATCGACCAGTCCGAGTGCATCATGTGCGAGGGCTGCGTTGACATCTGCCCTTGGAAGTGCATTCACATGGTTACCCCCGAGGCCATTGACGAAGCCATCGGCACAGAACAGCCTGGAGCCGATCCCAGCGACCATGTGATCTTCACGATTGACGACGATGTGTGCACCCGCTGCGCCCTTTGCGTTGACCGCTGCCCCACGGGCGTCATCATCTTGGGCAAACTGGGAGAAGCGCCTCCCGAAGGCGACCGCCAGCAGCGTGTAGCGTCCCACGGCTACGGCTATGGCATGAGACTTACATAGAATATTCAAAATGTCGTCAAAGCTCCCCGCATCATACAAGGCCAGGCAGTCGGCTTCTGACCTAGCCGACAAGGTAACAGGCTCCCAGGCTTGGAACTCCATTTTCCGACCTGGCTCCATCTTCCGCAAGGGCTACACCGACAGCCCCCGAAATCGTTCCTATGTGATCATGAACAGCGTGCTGTATCACCTGCATCCCGTGAAGGTGAAGCGCCACGCAGTGCGGGTGAGTTACACGTTGTGTCTGGGCGGGCTGAGCTTTTTCTTGTTCATTTTGCTGACCGTCACGGGGATATTCTTGATGTTCTTCTACCGGCCTGACGCCGCTTCGGCTTGGGACGACATTTCCACCTTGGAGACTTCAGTGACTTTCGGGCTGCTGGTGCGCAACATGCACCGCTGGGCCGCCCATCTGATGGTGCTGACAGTGTTTTTGCACATGGCCAGGGTTTTCTACCACGGGGCCTACAAGCCGCCCAGGGAGTTCAACTGGGTGATTGGCGTGGTGCTGTTGACGCTCACGCTGCTGCTGTCATTCACCGGCTATCTGCTGCCGTGGGACCAGTTGGCTCTGTGGGCCGTAACGGTGGGCACCAACATGATGGGTTATACGCCTGTTTTTGGCGATCAAGTGCGCTTCGTGCTGCTGGGCGGAGTTGAAATCGGCACCGACACCTTGCTGCGATGGTATGTGCTGCATGTACTGTTGTTGCCTTTTGTTATTGTAATTTTCATGGCCATCCATTTCTGGAGAGTTCGCAAGGACGGCGGCATCTCCGGGCCGATGTAGGTCGGGTTTATGGTTGACATCCCTGAGCATTTGCTAGAGCGGGCCCGCCAAGCACGCGCCCGTCTAACCGGTGTCAGTCCGGATGCGGCCCCGGCTGGTTCTGGCGCCGGCGCAGCCGAAAGCGACAGCGTGCCAGCAGCCTCTGCGGCTGTTGCGGCCAGTCCAGTCGCGGCTGCCTCCGCCGCATCGTCTGCCGGCGACAAAATCCCAGCCCACCTGCTAGACCGCACCACTCCGGCTTCTGCCACTGCTACGGCTACAGCCACCGCACTTGCCACACCGCCGGCCTTGGCGCCCCCAGCAGAGTTGGCCCCGACTGGTCCAGGCGGGCACACCCAACGGCTCTTGACAGTAGTCAAGTCGGGCTCGATTCAAGACGTCAAGACACTGCCGTCGGACAAAGTCCACGTCTGGCCGCATCTGTTGATTGTGGAGTTCGTGGCCGCTCTGTTCGTGACCGCTTTGTTGCTGGTGTTTTCCATTTTCGTGAATGCACCCCTGCTGGAGTTGGCCAACTTCAACGAAACCACCAACCCGTCCAAGGCTCCCTGGTATTTCCTGGGCCTGCAGGAGTTGCTGACAATGTTTCACCCGATGGTGGCCGGCGTAACCATCCCCGGCATTGGCATTTTCTTGCTTATTTTGGCCCCCTACATGGACAGAAATTCCGACCATCGGCCTGAAAAGCGAAAATTTGCCATCTCGCTGATGACCATTCATTTACTGTTTTGGGCCACGCTGGTGATGATCGGTTCGTTCTTCCGTGGCCCCGGTTTCAACTTCGTGTTCCCTTGGGAAGCAGGGCTGTTCTTTGATTTCTAGAGATGGGCGCAAGGCGAGACTTGTGGCACACGGAGAGAATTGCAGCGCGTGGCCGGCACCTAGTGTCAAGCGCAAATCCGGCAAAAAGCCGATAGCAGGCAGGGCTGAGCCATGATACTTGCCATAGTCATCCCGCTGCTGGTGCTATTTGCCATGGCCATGCTGTTTGCGGCACTCAGGCGGCGTGATTCTCGCTTCGCCACAGGCAAACTCTCGCGTGAGACCAAAGCCCGCGACAAATCGGCCGCCGTGGCCACGGCCGATGCTGCTGACGCTCCCGCTACATCTGAGGCTCTAGTTGCTACCAGCGCCGATGTGGAGCAGGAAGCCGCCATAGTCTGGAGAGGCTCCGATGTGGAGGTCGTCGAAGGCGAAGTGGTGGTTACGGATTGGCAACCGCCCGACCCCGATGCGATCGGAGTTTCCAGGCGCCAGTTTCTCAACAGGTCAATTGTCGGGTTCATGGGGCTTGGCTTGACTGGCTTCGGGGCAGCAGTTCTGGGCTTTTTGTGGCCGCCGTTCGTGACGGGCTTCGGCGCGGTCATCAATGCCGGCAACATAGACGACATCAAAAAGCAAATCCAAGACAACAACGGCTTCCTTAAGGTGTCTGAAGGCCGAATGTGGATCACTGAATATCCCGCCTCCTCAATTGACAAAGCCCGCGAAGTCTATACTTCCGATGAGTTGGCTGGCATGGAACAAGGGGTGATAGCCCTCTTTTGGAAGTGCCCACATCTGGGCTGCACAGTGCCTGAGTGCGTGAGTTCTCAGTGGTTTGAATGCCCCTGCCACGGCTCGCAGTACAACCGGGTTGGCGAAAAGCGCGGCGGCCCGGCGCCTAGAGGCATGGACAGGTTCAAAATGTCTATCAACTCCAACGGCGAGTTGCTGGTTGATACTGGAACGATCATTCCTGGCCCGCCTGTCGGCACTAACACCACCGGTCAAGAAGCGGAAGGCCCCAACTGCCTTGGGCAGGCTTCGCATTAGCACTGCTGAGCCTCAAAGGGTTTCAAGGGTGCTTAGCCGATGAGCTTTTTTGCCGGGGTTGTGCTGGCTGCTTCCACGCAGCGCACGGTGGGTGTAGTGCTGGCTGCCATCGCCATCGGGGGATTCATCATCTACTGGGCCTTCAACTGGTTTCAGGGCAGGGCCGAGACCGGCTCAGAAATAGAACTGGCGCCCAACCGCAAGCCCTACTACTCAGACGAAGAGCTGGAGACCAAAAAGCTGGACGGCAGTTTGTTTGCCGGCTTGTTGTGTCTGGTAGTGATTGGCATAGCTCTGCCACTATATTGGCTGGGGGAGCCAGGGCGCCAAGATGGGCTGGTCGAGGGCAACGACCGCGAAGCTGTTAGCCGTGGGGCCGTGCTGTATGAGGAGCGCTGCGCTTCGTGTCATGGGACGGTTTCGGGGGCGGGCGGCTCGGCGCCCGATGTCTTGTTGGACGACAACGGCCTGTTTTTGGCCAACGTGAATTGGAAGGCCCCGTCTCTGGCGGCGGTGCTGTACAGGTATTCGGTGGAAGAAGTTGAATACGTGTTGAATTATGGGCGGCCCAATACGCCTATGCCGGCTTGGGGTGCACCCGGCGGTGGCCCTTTCACCACTCAACAGATAGACGAAGTCATCGCATATATGGCGTCTGAGCAAATCAGCGATGTGGAGACGCTCAGAAGTCGGGTGGATTTGGGCATTGAAGCCACAGTCCGCAGCCAAATTCTGGAGGAGTCGCCCGATATGGCTTCCGACCCGGATGCGGTGGAAGCAGCCGTAGCGGTGCGGCTGGCAGAGTTGGTGGCCGATCAGGTGGCCTACGGGGAGCTGCTGTTCAACAACGAGGGTGACAACGGAGTTTACGGCTGCGCTCGCTGCCACACGCCCGGCTGGTCTTATGATGCAGATGAGGTTAGGGAGAGCGAAGGCAGCACGCTGATTCCACCCGAAGTGTCGGGGGGCGGAGCTTTCGGCCCGAGCTTGACCGGTGGTGCCACAGTGCGCCAATTCGACACCCCGGCAGACCATGAGAACCTTGTCATTCTGGGCAGCCAGAACGGAGTCAAATACGGCAATTTCGGGCAAGGCGACGGCGGCGGGCAAATGCCGTCCTTTGGGCTGTGCGTAGCCGACCGGGATGCAGGCGAAAGAGACCCGATCGCCCGAGACGGCTTTTGCGAAAAACGCGGCGGACAGGGTTTGCTGACGTCTGAGCAGATAGCAGCCATCGTGGCTTATGAGCGGTCGCTGGGCGAGTCTGAGCAGCCTGCGGGCCAGCAGGTAGGGCAGCAGCCCGAACAGCAGTCGGCAGGAGGGCAGGAGAACTAGGCGATGAATTCAAGCTGGCTCATTATCTCAGGTATTGGCTGGGAGCCTGAAATTCGTGGCTTGCTGACGGTTGCGCTGGCAAGTACCGTGCTGGTGGGCAGTGTCTGGCTGTTGCTGGTTACCAACACGGGCATTCGGCTTGGCTCGCTGGTTTTGCTGGCTGGATTTTTTGCTTGGTTCACCATCATGGCAGGTGTCTGGTGGTTGTTTGGAATCGGCTATAGTGGTGATGCCCCGACTTGGGTTTTCATTGACAGCTACGCCGATGAAGCCGGCAGCGAACCTTCAGGCATTGAAGACGCCTATCTGGCCGATGTGGACTTGCTGCCCGACCCCAACTGCTCTGCAGTGAGGATTTTCCCGCCGTCTAAAACCGGTTGGGAATTCACGGCCCCAGGAGATGGCTGCACACCTCGGGCCATTGCGCTGGTGATGATCTACCCAGGCCCCGACAGAGACGCAGTCATTGAGGAATTCGCCACCTTGGACGAAGCACAAATTCGCGAAAGTGCTGAAATCAGCAACAGTCTGCGCCAACCTGGTGACCCCCGCAAGCTAAACCCTTCGGAGTTGGAGAGGTCAATTCAGGATCAGATTACCCGCCAGGAGCGGGCCATTGACCAGCTGTCGCTTTCCACTTTGGCAGCCGGTTCGCCGGCGGTGATCGAGTGGGCACAAGACCAGGGTTTCTTCAATTTGGAGGGCGGCTGGAAGCTGCTTTCCAGTGCCGAAGCGGGTGAAGCCAATGCTGCGGCTGATGCGGTGATTACAGAATCGGGTGTGTTCCCGACCACGGCGGGTGCTGCTACCCCGGCTTACGCTCTGGTTGACACCTACCAGCGTGGCGGCAAGCCACCACCCCAAAGCGACAGCATCTGGGACAGGGCTATCAACAAGATCACCAACTCAGCCCTTTTGGGGCACCCCACCAATTATGCAGTTGTGCAGGCACGTCCAGTCAAACCCATGGTGCAAGTTCCTGGCGAGCCACCGCCCTTGGCCGAAATTGATCGCAACGGGCAGACGCTGTCGATAGTGCTAGAGCGAAACCTTGGCGACCGCAGACTGGTGCCTGGCCTGGTGACGATTGGTTCAGGGCTTATCTTTGTGGCGTTGTGTATCAATTTGCATGTCAGAGAGTTGCGCATCAGGAGTCGTGACGAGGAGTATGCGCCGAGTGCCTAGCACCTAGCAGAGCGGTACAGTAGAGAAGTACAGTAATAAGTATGCTTGGTCAATACCTTCCCATTGTGGCTCTGGGGGCTTTAGCCGTGGTGTTTGCGGTGTTGAGCGTTTTCGCTTCGCGGCTGCTTGCCCCTAGGCACAAGACCGCCGTCAAGCAAGCCCCCTACGAATGCGGTGTTGAACCGGTTGATACAAGTGAGCAGCGTCACACTGTGAGGTTCTTTCTGGTTGCCATGCTGTTTATCGTGTTTGACGTGGAAATCATCTTTTTGTATCCTTGGGCTGTCTCTCTTGGGGCCTTGGGCTTGTTCGGATTTGCGGCGGTGTTGATGTTTTCATTTGCCGTTTTTGAGTCGTTTTTGTATCTGATCAGCAACGGGGCTTTGAATTGGGGCCCGTCCAAGAAAGTTCGGCTGAGTTCAATGGTCTCCCCGCATCGCACTGCCGCCACTACGGTTCGCCGGGTGGGGTCGCAGCCGTCGGTTTAGGCCGTGTCCCTGAGTTGCCGAGCCAAGTTGCGCTCGCCCAAGATACGAATTGTCTGCCCAGTCCCGTCACCTAGCCCGTCTGCCCAGTCCCGTCACCTAGCCCGTCTGCCCAGTCCCGTGTCTGAGATTTCCGTTCCCCCTCCAGAGCCGAATGTGCTGACCGACGGGCTGGAAGGTCTGCAGCACAACTTCATCACCGGCCAAGTAGAAGAGGTAGTGAAATGGGCTCGCGCCAGGAGTTGTTGGCCGGCAACTTTCGGTTTGGCTTGCTGCGCCATTGAGATGATGGCTACCGGCGGAGCCCATTTTGATTTGGCGCGCTATGGCATGGAGGTATTTCGCGCTTCCCCCCGCCAAGCCGACCTGATGATCGTGGCTGGGCGCCTGTCGCAGAAGATGGCCCCTATTTTGCGCCGTATTTACGACCAGATGATGGAACCCAAATGGGTCATTTCAATGGGTGTTTGCGCTTCCAGCGGAGGCATGTTCAACAACTATGCTCTGGTGCAAGGTGTAGACCAAGTGGTGCCGGTGGATGTCTATGCGCCGGGCTGTCCGCCAGGGCCTGAGACTTTGCTGCACGCCATTTTGACCCTGCACGACAAGATCCAAACCGGGGAGTTGCTGCAGAGAAGGTCGCAAGGGGCTGGAATCATCATTGAGCAGCGTGACGGCCAGACCGCGACTTCAATGGTGGGCTGAGGGCGAAGTGGAAGATCCCAACCACTCCGATACTCACGAGGCTTCAGCAGCACAGGTGGGCGACCACCCCGAGGCGTCTGAAGCCTATGGGGTGCCGATGGTCCAAGTGCGTGGGCAGTTGGTTTTGCATCCCTCTAGAGCCGACCTGTTGGATCTGGCAGCTACGCTGAAAGCCGATGGTTTTGTGCAGTGCGTGGATTTGTGCGCCGTTGACTACCTGACGCATCCGCAACGCCAAGGTTTGCCCGCGGACGTGAGCGCAGAGCGGTTTGAAATGGTAGCTTGTTTCATCTCCCACGGCAGCCAGTCAGCCCCAGCCCCTAGGCGGCTGCGCGCCCGAGTACAAGTGCCCCAAGACGACCCAGTCTTGCCATCTTTGTGCGATGTCTATCCCGGGGTAGAAAATATGGAGCGAGAGATTTATGACATGTTCGGCATTGTCTTTGAAAATCATCCTGATATGAGCCGTATTTTAATGCCAGATGAATGGGACGGCCATCCGCTTCGCCGCGACTATGCAGTCGGTCAGGTGCCTGTCCAATTCAAAGGGGCGCCGTCATGAGCGCGCCCGCAGTCGCGCCTGCGTCCATTACCGAGGCCGTGCCTGCAGCTGTGCCTGCAGCCCCGCCGGCCAGCCCTGCGGTGGCTTCGCCAGCTTCGCCTCTGAGCCGAGTGTTGAGCCGAGACAACTCCAGCCCGGTGCTGAGAGATCTGAACACTGCCCCATCCAAGGAAGGCACCATGGTGGTCAACATGGGGCCCCAGCATCCCAGCACTCACGGTGTCTTGAGGCTATTGCTGGAGTTGGACGGCGAGGTTGTCGTCAGGTCTAAGCCGGTCATTGGCTATCTCCACACCGGCATGGAAAAGACAGGCGAAACGCTCACTTTCCTGCAGGGGCCGACCAACGTCACCAGGATGGACTATGCCTCCCCACTGTTCAACGAGCTGGTTTTTTGCATGGCCACAGAAGAGCTTCTGGGGCTGGAGATTCCGCCTAGGGCGGTGTGGATTCGGATGCTGTTGTGCGAACTCAACCGGATGAGCTCGCATCTGCTTTTCCAAGCCACCAACGGTATGGACATCGGGGCTGTGTCCATGATGCTTTACGGCTGGCGCGAGCGGGAGGAAGTGCTGCGGTTGCTGGAAAAGATCACCGGGCTGCGGATGAATCATAACTACATCCGTCCGGGTGGGGTGGCAGCCGATCTTCCGGATGGCTGGCAACAAGACACGCTTGGGGTTTGCGACTTGGTTGAGCCGCGCTTGGAGGAATACGACACCTTGCTGACGGGCCAGCCCATTTGGAGAGAGCGACTCCAAGGGGTTGGGGCGATTTCAACGGACGAGTGTCTGGCACTGGGAGTCACAGGTCCGATTCTGCGCTCAACCGGGTATGCCTGGGACTTGCGCCGCAACATGGGCTACCTGGCTTATGACGAAGTGGAATTTGACGTGCTCTGCGGCAGTTTCGGCGACTGCTTTGACCGCTACGCTATTCGGCTCAACGAAATCAGAGAGTCAATCCGCATCGTGCGCCAGATCGTGGAGAAAATTCCGCTAGGAGACTATCGCACGCAAGACAAAAAGATCACACCCCCGCCACGGGCTCGCATAGATGAGTCGATGGAGGCTCTGATTCACCACTTCAAGATTTTCACCGAAGGCTTCAAGGTGCCTGAAGGTGAGGTCTATACCGCGGTGGAATCGCCTAGGGGGGAGCTGGGCTGCTATCTGGTGAGCGACGGCAGTTCCAAGCCCATGCGCCTTCACATTCGGGCGCCTAGCTTTGTCAACCTCCAGACGTTGCCCTACATGATGGAGGGCGCTTTGGTGGCTGACGCGGTGGCTATCATCTCCTCCGTTGATCCGATTATGGGGGAGGTGGATCGCTGATGGGCTATTTCACTTCTGATAATGCCAAGCTGGCTGAGGAGATCATGGCGCGCTATCCCAAAGTCAGGTCGGCCCTGATTCCGTTGCTTCATCTGGCGCAGGAACAAGGTGGCTACGTTACTTCGGAGGCGATGCAAGAGATAGCCGAGTTGGTGGGGGCTACGCCTGCGGAAGTGTTGGGGACGCTGTCGTTCTATGAGATGTTCAAGCCGACCGACCCCGGTCGCTATCAAATCAATATCTGCCACGGCATCTCCTGTTTTTTGTGCGGCAGCACCGAGTTGTTGCACCATGCTGAGGAAAGGCTGGGCATTCCAGCTGGGGGATCCACGGCCGATGGTCTGTTTTCGCTGGAAGCAGTTGAGTGTATTGCTGCCTGCACGGAGGCGCCTGCGCTGCAGGTCAACTATCGCTATTTCAATCGGGTTGCCCCTGAGTTGTTTGATGAGGTGGTGGAGTCGCTGGCGTCAGGCGAGCTAGCTGAAGTGCCGCCGCATGGCGTGCTGGCCAGAGTCCGCCAGCATATCCCAGTAGAGCGGGCAGCCGGGCCGTCTTCGCCTGAGGTATCTGAAACCCCCGTGTGGTTGGAAAGCTAGCTAGTTGTCCAGAAAGTTGACCAGATGTCCCCGCCAGTTTCAATCATCAAGGCCAACTAGCCACATGTCGCTGCCAGAGCCAATCATCACCAGGCGCTTTGGGATTGAGAACTCCCATACTTTGGAGGGCTATTTGTCTTCGGGCGGCTACCGTGGGTTGCGCCGGGCTCTGGAAATGTCTCCCCAAGAGGTGCATGAGGAGGTCAGGACAGCTAGCTTGCTAGGTCGTGGCGGGGCTGGTTTTCCCGCTGGAGTGAAATGGGGATTTTGCCCCCCTGGCGTGTGGCCAAGATATCTGGTGGTGAATGGCGATGAAAGCGAGCCAGGGACTTACAAAGACAGGTTGCTGATGGAGCGCGACCCCCACCAGTTGATTGAAGGCTGTCTGATTGCCTGCTATGCGCTGGGGTTGTCGCAGTGCTTTTTGTATGTGCGCGGCGAGATGGCTTTGGCGCAGGAGCGGATAGCGGTTGCGCTGAATGAGGCTTATCAGGCGGGGTATGTCGGCAAGAATGTTTTGGGCAGCAAGCTGTCGGTGGATATTGTGCTGCACTGGGGCGCCGGGGCCTACATAGTGGGCGAAGAGACGGCTCTGTTGGAGAGTCTGGAAGGCAAAAGGGGCATGCCCCGGCTCAAGCCGCCAGCATTTCCTGCGTCTTTCGGACTTTACGGCAAGCCCACCATAGTCAACAACGTGGAAACGCTTTCCAACCTTGCTTGGATTATTGAAAACAGCGGAGCAGGCTTTGCCGCCTTGGGGAGTGAGCAATCCACCGGCACGCGCATGTTTGCCGTGTCTGGGCATGTGAAAAACCCTGGGGTTTTTGAGGTGGAATTTGGCGTGACAACTTTTAGAGATATCATTTTTGGGCCGCAGTGTGCGGGGGGGATAGCCGGTGGCAGGAAGTTGAAGACGTTCATTCCGGGCGGGGCTTCAGCTCCGTGGTTCTTTGAGGAGCACCTTGATTTGCCGTTGGATAAAGCCACAGTTGACCAGGCTGGTTCAATGCTGGGTTCAGGCGCCATTGTAGTGATGGATGAGACTACAGACGCTGTAGCGGCGTGTCACAATCTGGTGCGGTTTTTTGCGAGGGAATCATGTGGCAAGTGCACCCCCTGTCGGGAGGGCACCAGCTGGTTGGAGAGCGTTTTGAGCCGCATCATGCGCTTTCAGGGGCGCCTTGAGGATTTGGACTTGCTGATGGATATTTGCGACAATATCAGCCCAGGCATAGCGTGGCCCCCTAAGATGACCACGATTTGCCCGCTGGGACCATCGGCAGTTTCACCGGTTGCATCTGCGTTGGCGCGCTTCAGGGATGAGTTTGAGGCTTACATAGCCAAGTCCACTGTGGCGGCTTCGGTTGGGCGGCCGCGAATTCCTGTTGCTGCTGGCTAGTTTTGGCTAGCGCAGTCTGCGGCATGACGCTTTCCGCGACGCAACGCCCCGCTGCTTCCCGCTTGTTTTCAGCACATTCTGCTGCTTCCCCTTCGCTCCCGACATTCTGCATCACTTCTGATTTTTTACTGTTACCAGCACTCTTGCCGCGCTTCCACCGGGCTTGTTTCGCCCAAATCCGGCCATAATGTCAGACCCCCAAAGTAATATCTGAATAGAACCGAAACCGCCTATCCGCATCAGTCAAATGTCAGCCAAAACACTCGCCAGCCAAGCCAAAAGTGCCCGCGAAGACCAGCTGGCTAGCACTCCCGCCGCCCAGTTGCTTCAAGCCGATTCCCTGGAAGCTGAGGTTTTGGCTGATCAGTCGGTCGATTTGGTGGTCACATCTCCGCCCTACAATGTCGGCAAACCCTACAACGGATGTGAGACGGACGATTCTTTAACCTACGGCGAATACGAAAAGTTCTCACGGCTCTGGCTGGAAAACTGCTACCGGTGGACTCGCCCCACAGGGCGTCTGTGTGTGAACGTCTCGCTGGATAAAAACAAAAACGGCAAGCAACCTCTGTCGGCTGACGTCACGCGTTGGGCGTTGGAAGCCGGCTGGCTGTATCACGCCACGATCATCTGGAACGAAAACAACATTTCCCGCCGCACTGCTTGGGGAAGTTGGAAATCAGCCAGTGCGCCCCATGTGATTGCTCCGGTTGAAACCATAATCGTGCTCTACAAGGAGGTTTGGAAGCGCCACAACAAGGGGCAAGACGATATTACGGGCGACGAATTCAAGGAGTGGGTGCTTGGCAACTGGTCTTTCAACGGCGAAAGCGCCAAACGAGTGGGCCACGAAGCACCGTTTCCGAGGGAGTTGCCCAAGCGATGCGTCAAGCTGTTTTCGTTCCAAGGCGACACAGTGCTAGACCCTTTCAGCGGCAGTGGCACCACCATGATAGAAGCCCTATGCAACCAGCGCAACACCATCGGTATAGAGTTAGAGCACAAACACTGCACAACATCCATCAAGAGAATTGAGGCAGAATGCAATCAAAGATTGAAGCCATCCTCTCTGGCGGGGGGGGGGGGACATATCAAGCATTATTGGAAAACGTAACATTTGAAGCCCCGCACCAGTTTGTGGGCGAGGCTTGGCGGCGTTTCCAGTTGGAAAATCCCGGCAGTTCCGTTTCCATCAATGGTCGGATTTTTGAATATCTAGTAGCTGAGTGCCTTGCCCAGATGGGCGTTACCCCCTTTTATTTTCAGGCTTCTATGTGGCTAGTTTCAAACTCCGATTTTGACGTAGTTCTCTACGACCGAAAAAGCCCAGTGGTGCTTTCCATGAAGACGAGCCTGCGGGAACGCTATAAGCAGGCTGACTTGGAGGGAAGGCAGCTCAAGTGGGTTTACAGCAGAGCCAAGGTCTATCTCATTACCTTGAGCGAAGGCGAAATTCCAAGAGTCAAGCAGAAGATTGCTGACGGCGACGTAAATGGTCTAGATGATTGCATTTTGGCGAGCAGTCAAGAATTCTCAGATTTGATTGAAGGATTGTCTTCAAGGCAGTTCAGTTTAGCTGAGCCGATAGAGCCCATTGAAAGAGGTCAAGTTGTGACCACCCAGCAACAGGCCGTTTAGAATTTACTGATTTTTCCTGCTCAACAGTTTGCAGAATTAATCTATAAATTGGAATGCAGAGGAGCCAAAGTGGCAAAATTTAAGGGACTGAACAATGCAAACCAAAAACAAACCAGCTTCTGAATCCCAGGAATATGTCATTCTTCATGAGGATGACTACCGTTCAGAGGAACTCACCAAGGAATTGGGGCACGAAGTCTGGATACATAAAGCCACCGGGAAAATTTACTATCCAGATAACAAATTCTCAAGAAACGCTGCTCAAATTGCGCTTGAACACGATGATCCCTTGCTGCGTTTTCTCCGTGGCGAAATAGAACTTTGACCCTGTCCGCCATATGTCTGCAAAAGAACAGTCGATTCAGGTCGATGCCCTCTTGGACACCAGCATCATTTCCGCAATGCTGGATGTTCAAACAGACCTTCGTGCTCAAGATGAAGTTTTTGGGGCGATAGGCTCCTATGGAGTTGTTGGGGTGCCCGTCGTGGCTTACGCAGAATATGCCTATGGCATAGAAAACTCTGAAAAAGTTAGCGCAACTTACGAAATGCTCTATGAACTGATCAAAGACATGCCCATCGTCCCCATAACAGGCAACACAGTGCAACCATATATTCAGGCCCGCCAAGCTGTTGACCGCAAACGGCAACGTTTAAATGATGTTTGGATAGCTGCCAGTGCTTTGGAGCATAGTGCCATCATTTTGACAAGTGACACAGATTTTGACAAATTTACAGCATTTGGTGCCCAGGTGCGCCGAATTTCTTTGAACTAGATTTTGCTTTGGCTACTACGCCCAAGGCTAATTAGACATCCAGTCGTAGCAAATCTTCAAAGCTCTCTCGGCGCACCACTATTCTGGCTTGGCCGTCTTTGACAAAAACAACAGCCGGACGGGGGAGCTTGTTGTAATTGGATGCCATTGAATAGCCATAAGCACCGGTAACTGGGGTGGCCAAGATGTCTCCCACCTGTGTGTTTTCGGGCAGTCTGGCGTTGTGAATCAGCACATCTCCCGATTCGCAGTGTTTACCGACAATGCGCGCCTCCAGCGGCCGGTCGGCATTTACATGTTTCGGCAGAAAAGCTTCGTAACCACTGCCGTAGAGCACCGGTCTGGGGTTGTCGCTCATGCCACCATCCACCGCCAGATAAGTACGAATTCCAGGCAGCCGCTTGATGTCTCCCACTTGATAAAGCGTCAGAGCTGCCCCAGCTACTATGGCACGTCCTGGCTCAGCCCAGATTTTCACCTCCAAGTCGCTGGTGGCCTGCTTCACGGCATCCCCCCATTCCGAGATAGTCGGTGCTATTTCGCCCACGACATAGGGCACACCCAGCCCACCTCCCACCGACAACTCACCCAGAGTCAAGGGACGCAAAAATTCAGCCAGTGCCTCAGCCGAGCGAGCTAGCGAATCCAAGCGAAAAACCTGGCTGCCGATGTGGGCATGAATCCCGCGCAAGTCCAAGGCTTGAGAGCGAGAGGCGATGCCAACCGCTTTTTCAGCCAACCCCGACGAGACGGTGAAGCCAAACTTGGAGTCATCCATCCCAGTGGCAATGTATTCGTGGGTGTGGGCTTCAATGCCAGGCGTGACTCTTATCAGCACCGGAATGGGAGCAGTCAGATTCAACTCGCTATGAAGTAATTCCAGCAAGTCAAGCTCTGCAAAATTGTCAACCACCACTCGCCCCACTCCGGCAGTTATGGCTTGGCGCAACTCCTGAGCCGATTTGTTGTTGCCATGCAAGAAAATTCGCTCAGCCGGGAAGTCATTCGCCAGAGCTACATGCAGCTCTCCGCCCGTAGCTACGTCCAAATACATTTGCTCTTCGGCTGCCAGCTTGACCATGGCTGAGCACAAAAAAGCCTTGGAAGCATACACCGCACCGCCATCAAAAGCGGTTATGGCTTCACGACAGCGCAGCCGAATATGCTGCTCGTCATAGACAAACAGCGGAGTGCCGAATTCTCGGGCTAAATCAAGCACATCACAGCCGCCTACTTCGAGGCAGCCGTCTGAGTTGGTGGTTGAAGTTTCAGGCAGTAGCGAAAGGGGGATGGGGT
>JAPYNY010000045.1 GCA_028283145.1 Candidatus Hopanoidivorans cymbastelae | reverse complement strand
TCCACTTTGCCGTTTTCGGTTTCTGCCTCAGGCTCGGGATACCATACCTTTGTGGGTGGTTTCCTGTGATGTTTTGAGCTGGCAGATGCCATAACAGTGCTTAAGTGGTTTGTGAGGAAAAGGTAATTATCACTTTACAATCGTCTCTGACATTCTGACACCGCTTGTCTATGACTATCCAAGCACCGCAAGCACGCTAGGATGTTTTCCCAAGTGCTGAAATTCGTGATCCATCTGGTGGGAGGGCTAGCAACAGCCAATGCTGCCGACTCACAATCTGCCATGCTGTCGGTGCCGTCTGAGCCTTGGGTGGTGGGTTGGCGAGCTCTAGTGCCGATTGAGCCGCCGTTAGAAGGCTTGAATCCGATAGATTGCGTGGGCGCAGTCTGTCTGTGGCACGATGGCGAGCCAGCCAAAGCAGACGCAGCGGTGCGTGAGCTTTGCGCCACCCACTTCGCTGGTGCTGGCTGCCACATTTTCCAAGTGGAAGAGCACCGTCGCAAACAACTCCAGCGAACTTGGCCATTGGGTGAGCCTTCCCCGGGATTCGTCTGGTTTACCTTCATGCGCCGACTGCCCGAAATCTCAAATCAGGAGTTTGTGGCTCGCTGGCGTGACGGGCACTGGCCGCTAGTCAAGGTGCACCATCCAGGGCTGTGCGGCTACACCCAAAATGTGGTGCTCAAAAGTCTCACCCCAGAAGCTCCGTCGTGGGATGGTATCGGCGAACTCCAGTTCAAATCCCCAGCCGATATGCGCGATCGCATGTATGACTCTGAGCAAGGCAAGCAAATCATCTGGGACGACATTGCCGGCTTTCTAGACACCACCGCCGGCAACCGCTTCTACGCCCAAGAAATCTGGCTGAAAGAACCTGCTATATTGTCATAGATGATTAAATCCTTTGACGACATTGTGCCGGGCAAGCGCTATCTGGGCATCACGGCAGATGGCGAAGCCAAGATACTGGAAGTTCAGCCACAGGGCGAGAACGATGCCATCGTTGCCTACCGCTGCCCGAACGGGAAATTAGATGAAAAAATCTTGAGTCAAGCCGATCTGTCTAATTTGCAGGAATGCTCCGAGCAACGCTGGAGTTTTGATGCCGACGGAGCCAACTTTCGTCTGGCATCCGAAGCCAAGAGGATGCAGAATGCGCATCTGGTGGATCCATTTGCTGCCGTGGACACATCCAACATAGATCCCTACCCCCACCAGATAGAGGCTGTCTATCAACGGTTGCTCAACCAGCAGCCGCTCAGATTTTTGCTGGCTGACGACCCTGGAGCCGGCAAAACCATAATGTCTGGCCTGCTCATCCGAGAACTCATGCTGCGGGGCGACGTCAGCCGCTGCTTGATTGTGGCTCCCGGCAATTTAGTTGAGCAATGGCAGGCTGAGCTAGCAACTAAATTCAGCCTTGAGTTTGAAATCTTCAATCGTGAAAACAGGCATGCATCAAGAGTTGGCAACCCGTTCGAAAAGGAGAATTTTTTGCTGGCCAGAATGGATCAGCTAGCTCGCAACAAATATCTCATTGAAGATCTACAAGATTCGGAGTGGGATTTAGTGATTGTGGATGAGGCTCACAAAATGTCCGCCCCTCAATATGGAGTGAAGGTCAAAAGGACGAAACGCTACCAGTTAGGTGAGAAACTCAGAGATTGCACCAGGCATTTTCTGTTGCTCACAGCCACCCCTCACGATGGCAAAGTGGAAAATTTCAACAACTTCATGAGACTGCTTGACCCAGAACGATTTGAGGGCCGGCTGAGGCAGCATGAAGAGCCAGTTGTAAATGATTTGATGCGCCGATACGTCAAGGAAAACCTGACAACCTTCGAAGGCAAGCGCATTTTTCCCAAGCGGGAAGCAACGACACTGCACTTCAGTCTTTCTCCCCAAGAAAATGCCCTCTATGTTAAAGTCACCGATTATGTTCGAGAAGGCGTCAAGGCAGCAGCCAGGATGCGTCAAGCCGGCAATTGGAGAGTGGGCATAGTAACCCATTTCGCTTTGATTGGGCTTCAGCGTAGGCTGGCATCGTCCCCGGCTGCGATTCATGAATCTCTGAAACGAAGGCATCAGCGGCTCTCTAATCGCGCAAGAGAGTTCAACAAGCACTTGACGCAGCCTTTGTCGGCTACTGAGGTGCCTGAAGGCTTGAAGCAGTTGAAAAAGTTGGATGACATTGACTACGAAGACTATTCCGACCAAGAATTAGAAGACTACGAAACTGAAGCCATAGAAGTTGCTATGGTTTCGGAGACGTTGACAGAGCTTCAGCAAGAAATTAAGCAATTAGAAGATTTGCTGCAGCTTGCCAAAGCAGTTAGAGACAGCGGTGAGGATACCAAATGGCGGGAACTAAGGCAGTGGTTGCGCTCCGAGGAATTCAGGTCAAGCAACCAGAAGTTAATAATTTTTTCAGAGTATTTGGACACACTTGAGTACATTGCTAACAGAGTTGCCGGTGAGCTTGGTAGTCAAAATGCGGTGGTGACAATTCACGGGGGATTACAACGCCAGAGCCGTCGAAATATTCAAGACAAATTCATCAATGTCCCAGCTGTAAAAGTCTTGGTAGCTACTGACGCAGCTGGGGAAGGCGTCAACCTTCAGGTGGCCAACAAGATGGTCAACTATGACTTGCCTTGGAATCCCAACAGGATTGAGCAAAGGTTTGGCCGTATTCACAGAATTGGGCAGGAAAGGCCCTGTTACCTCTACAACTTGGTGGCACATGAGACGAGGGAAGGTCAGGTTTTCACACGGCTGTTTGAGAAGATAGAGCAGCAGCGTAAAACTTTTGGCGACCAAGTTTATGACATCTTGGGAGCCACAGTAATTAACAAATCGTTGCCCGGATTATTATTGGATGCCATCACTTCTGAGGCCAGTGCTGTCCACCAAGAGTACATGGAAGAGACGATTGAAAAAGAAATTGGCAAAATTGGCGATCAGATGAAGTCAATGCTGGAGGAGCGTGCCTTGGTGACTGATTTTTCCGAACTGTCTTCCAATCGAGCAATTCGCCGACAGATGGAAGAAGCCAAGGTGTATAAGCTCCAGCCCAATTTCGTGAGGGCTTTTTTCACAGCAGCTTTGGAGCAATTCGGTGGCAGTATTGCTGAGCGTGAGCAGGGCTGCTATGAAATTGCCAGAGTACCCTATTTGATCAGGCAGTTGGCCAATCCTGCCAAGGGAGCAGTGCATGAGCGCTACAAGAGAGTTACTTTTGACAAAGCTCTCATAAACTCACCCAAGAACAACCGGCCACTTCCATTGGCTAATGCGCTGGCAACTGCCAGCGGGACGCCTCCCGTGGATTCGCCTAAAATTGGGCCAGCCCTGTTGGTGGCTCCTGGCACCGCCCTGCTGGATGCTGTGGTGAATTCAGTGCTGAGCCGATATGAAGCCACGCTAAAGAAGGGTGCTATTTTGGTAGATGCCGACGATTTATCCACCGACATTCGCCTGTTGCTGTATTTCGAGCACACCATCACCGACGGCCGAGAGCAACCGGGTGGCGATGCTACACCTGCTTCCAAGCGATTTTTATATGTTGAAATTGACCGAGAAGGCAGATGCAAAAATGCCGGACTTGAGCCCTATCTTGGGTATTCTCCCATAGAGGATAATGAGAATGATTTGCTACGAGAGCAAATCGCCACGCAAGTGGATTTATCGTGGGCTGACGAAGCAATCGAAAATGAAGCCAGAAAATGGGTTATTGAAAAATTGGCGAACAGGCACTTCCAAGATGTTTCTAAAATCGTTAAAGAAAGGGTGGAGAAAGTGCGGGCTGCTGTCAAGCAGAGGTTGGAATCTGAGATTCTCTATTGGGATAAGCGTGCGCAGGACCTAATGCTTGACGAAAAAGCTGGCAGAACCCGAGCCGGGCGTTTGACTCAAGCACTTCAGCGCGCCGACGAATTGGAGCATAAGCTAGATACGCGGTTGGATTTGTTGGAGAAAGAGGAGACCCTGAGCAACCATCCGCCGGTGGTGGTGTCAGCCGCTATGATTGTCCCGCAGGGGCTGTTGGACCGCATGGGTGGAAAAAGCTGGGACTCGTCTGCTGAAGCAAGCCGAATGGAGACTGACAGGCGCGCCATGGAAGCGGTCATGGAGGCTGAGAAAAATCTCGGGCGCATTCCTGAAGTCCAAAGCCACAGCAACCCAGGGTATGACATTTTGTCGCGCGACCCCGCTGACGAAACCTACCGCTTCGTTGAAGTCAAGGGCTACCTGTCGCAGACCACTGAAATCAGCGTCAGCGCGCAGCAGGTGCAAAAGGCCAAGACCAACCCCAATTCCTGGATTTTGGCAGTAGTGGCTGTGCCTAGCGAGCTAAGTGGAAAGCCTTCTGTCCGCTATCTCAAAGAGCCGTTCAAAGATACGACCATGCATTTCGCCCAGAGCAGGTTGTCTCTGTCGCTGAACAAGCTGTTGCCCAAGGCAACCAAGCCCTGCTAAAATTCAGCCAAAAAATTCCTCTTGCAATAGAGTCCAAAATTTTGTAATCTAGTGGCTTATGGAAAAACGGAAGCTCATTGAAGTAGCTTTACCGCTGGACGCTATCAACGAGGCTTCCGTACGCGAGAAATCCATTCGCCACGGCCACCCCTCCACTTTGCACATCTGGTGGGCGAGGCGTCCGCTGGCTGCTTGCCGGGCTGTAATATGGGCTTCGCTAGTGGATGATCCCTCTTCCAAGCCCGAGCTTTTCCCCACGAAGGAATCACAAGATAAAGAGCGTGAAAGATTATTTGAAATTCTGAGGCAACTAGTCAAATGGGAAAATAGCAATAATGAAAACGTGCTGGAAGAGGCTCGCGCTGAAATAAGAAAGTGCTTTAAGGGAGAAATTCCGCCAATTGTTGATCCCTTCGCGGGGGGGGGGTCCATACCTTTAGAAGCTAAGAGATTAGGCTTAAAAACTTATGCTTCCGATTTAAATCCGGTCGCGGTCTTGATCAACCGCGTGATGCTGGAGTTTCCCAACAAGTTTGATGGCTACCCACCGGTGCACCCAAGCCTGCAAAATTCAGAATTGAAGGTATGGCATGGACTAGAGGGCTTGGCCGCTGATGTTGAGACTTACGGAAAGTGGATGCGTGATGAAGCTGAGAAGCGTATAGGCCATTTGTATCCTAAAGTCAAAAATTCTGATGGAAAAGAATTAACCCCTATAGCTTGGATATGGGCCCGAACTGTAGAATCGCCTGACCCATCATGGAATGGACATGTGCCACTTATAAAATCTTGGATTTTACGCCCAGAAAAAGAGACAAAAACAGCGATCAAACCTATTATTTGGATTGAACCGTTAATTGACCGTAAAAGTTGCGATATTAGATATCATATCCGTGAGGGGGGCAGGCCAATTGATGAAGGAACCATAAACCGAGGGATAGGAACTTGCATAGCTACAGAATCAGTTATTGCAACTAATTACATTGCAGCTGAAGCTCAAGCTGGTAGAATGAAGCATCAGCTAATGGCGATAGTTGCAAGAGATAAAAGAGGTAAAGTATATTTACCAGCCACTAGTGAACATGCTGTAATAGCAAACTTACCAATTCCAGAGGGAGTGCCGATCGGTAAATTGGAACCCGGTATGTCTGAGAGAGTAACCAGATATGGTTGCAACAGTTTTGCAAAACTCTATACAAATCGACAACTAACTGCTCTAACGACATTTTTGAGTTTAATACCTGAATTAAATAGAGAGTTAAACCAACACTCCAAAAAACATCAAAGTTCCAAGTCTGACCATTACAACAAAGCTTTAGCTACTCTTCTTACTCTAGCTATTAGCAGATGTGCTGATTATTGGTCAAGCCATTGTGGTTGGAACATTTCATCTGAAGGTCTTCGTGGTGTTTTTGAAAGACAGGCAATTGGTATGGTTTGGGATTTCGCTGAACTTAATCCACTTTCAAATTCTTTTTCGAATTGGACTGCTATGGTCAATTCAATCAAAAAAGCCATAATAGCTTTGCCAACAACTGGCTTTGGCAAAGCAAGTCAGATTGATGCTCGTATCAAACTAAAAAATTATTCAAACATAGTTATTTCTACTGACCCTCCTTATTATGACAACATAGGTTATGCAGAAATTTCAGATTTTTTTTATGTTTGGCTCAGGCCAAACCTTGCAGAAATTTATCAAAAAGAATTTGCTACTCTGCTTACTCCTAAAAGTGAAGAACTTATTGCTGACTCTCATAGACATGGCTCAAAAACTGAAGCGAAGAAGCATTTTGAATCTGGGATGGTAGAGTTTATGAAAGAGGTAGCTACTTCACAGCATCCTGAGATTCCGGCAACTCTCTTTTATGCCTACAAAGCTCAAGAGAACGAAGATGGCAAAGTCAAATCAACTGGTTGGGACACATTTCTGCAGTCTGTTATCGACTCTGGCATGCGTATCACAGCAACTTGGCCAATGAGGACTGAAAGGTCTGGTCGTCCCAATGCAAACAAGGCCAATGCCTTAGCTTCTTCAGTTGTGTTGGTTTGTCGGCCACGCTCAAAGTCAGCTCCACTGGCAAGCAGGAGCGAATTTATGTCTGCTTTGCAAGCTGAACTTCCTGATGCGGTGCGTTTGATGCAGTCGGGTAATATCGCTCCAGTGGATTTACCGCAGTCTGCCATTGGCCCAGGCATTGGAGTGTTTTCAAGATATGCCAAAGTGGTGGAAGCTGACGGCTCCAAAATGCCTGTATCGGAAGCACTGGCACTCATAAATGATGTGCTAGGCGAGATTCTGGATGGACAAGAAGCTGAACTAGATGCTGAAACCAGATTTGCTCTGGCTTGGTATGAGCAGTATGGCTTTGAGCCAGAATCGTCTGGCAATGCTGACAGCATAGCCCGCGCCAAGAACACATCGCTTCAAGGCATCGAAGACTCCGGCATTGGCGAAGCCAGAGCAGGCAAGTTCAGACTGCTGAAGCGAGAAGAACTAGACCCTGAATGGTCGCCCAAAACAGACTCAAGGCTGACCATCTGGGAAGCTACGCAACACATGGTGCTGGCATTAGAGAATTCAGAACTGCGCGCGGCTGAAATTCTGCGTGAACTGGGTGGCAAAGCTGAAAGTGTATTCCAGTTGATTTATATGCTCTATCAAAAAGCCGACCTCAAAAGCTGGTCGCAAGAAGCAGCCTGCTACAACGGTTTGGCTATGGCTTGGCCGACTCTGCGAGCGCAAAGTTCAGAAACCCAGACCGAACAGACTGCCTTTGAAGGAGTTGAGAGCCAACCATGATCAACACTGAGCGCATCGCCAAAGCACTGGGACACCTGAGAGACGGCCTGGTCCCCAAATGCCAGGAGAATTGGCAAGGCTTTTATGGCGACGATTGGCTGACGCAATTAAGCAGCAAACATCGCGGCACGATGCCCTCCAACCCCTTGGCTGATGTTTCGTTTTTACTGAATGGGCTGAAATCAACTTGGCCAGAGATTTTTGCTCAGGGATTTAGCCCCGCAACTCGTTCGCTTGTCTTTGAGATAGCCGAGGTACGAAACAAGTGGGCTCACCAGGAATCGTTTTCGTCTGACGACACTATCCGTGCGCTGGATTCAATGGAACGTCTGCTGGAAGCCTTTGGCGTAACAAGCGAGCAGGAAGCTATCAAGAAACTGCGTAGAGATCTTCTCCGCCGAACCTTTGAAGAAGAAGCAAGGTCGGAATATCGCAAGCAAGCTGAAAAGCCCACCAAAGGCGATCCTCAAGCAGGTCTCACCCCGTGGCGAGACATCATCACACCCCATAGCGATGTGCGCTCTTCGGAGAATTTCTATCAAGCGGAGTTTGCGGCCAACTTGCACGAAGTCCACCAAGGCAGGGCCGAAGATGAATGCAACGACCCGCATCTTTTCTTTGCCAGAACCTTCCTGACTCAGGGGCTAGAAGACCTGCTTGTTGGCGCAGCCAAGCGACTTTCAAGCCAAGGCGGAGACCCAGTGATTGAGCTTCAGACCAACTTTGGCGGCGGCAAAACCCATAGCATGATTGCGCTGTATCATCTGGCTTCTGGCGTGCCCACCAAAGAACTTCCCGGAGTGTCAGACCTGCTGCAAGCCCAGGGCATCCAGCTGCCCGCAAACATCAACAGGGCGGTGCTGGTCGGCCACCAAATCAGTGTGTCCACCCCGGAGCAAACCGAAGACGGCCTTGAGTTGCGCACGTTGTGGGGGCGGTTGGCCTATCAACTTGGTGGCAAAGCCGGCTATGAACTAGTCAAGGCAGATGACGAAGCCGGCACCAGCCCAGGCGCAGCCCTGACGGAGCTATTCCAGCGATTCGGGCCGGCCATCGTTCTGATAGACGAGTGGGTGGCGTATGCCCGCCAGCTACCAGAAAACACCGAAGACAGAAAGCGACCTGCAGGCGGCGATTTTGACACTCAATTCACTTTTGCGCAAGCCCTGACTGAAGCAGCAGCTTCGGTGCCCAATGTGGTGCTGCTGATCACCATCCCGGCATCAGACATTGAAGTGGGAAGCGAGCGCGGCAGAACCGCCTTGGACAGGCTCAAGAATGTAGTGGCACGCACGGCATCTGAATGGCAGCCAGCCACCCCGACCGAATCGTTTGAGATAGTGCGCCGCCGTCTGTTTGAAGCCATCGCCCCCGAAAACGGCAGAATCAAAGATGGCGTAGTCAGGGCCTTCAGCGAAATGTATCGCAAGCAGACCAGCGATTTTCCCAGCAGCTTGGGGGAGGCGGAGTATCGCCGTCTGATGGAAAGCTCCTATCCTGTCCACCCTGAGCTCTTCAACCGGTTGTTCGTGGAGTGGTCGGCGCTAGACAGATTTCAGCGCACACGTGGGGTCTTGCGCCTGATGGCGATAACAATTGCGGAGCTATGGCAGCGGGGCGACCAGTCTTTGCTGTTGATGTCGGGCAATCTGCCAATGGATTCAAGCCAGCTAACCAGCGAGCTGCGCAAATATCTGGATGACGGCTGGGAGTCGGTTATCAAGGCCGATGTGGATGGCGAGAATTCGCTTCCGCTGAAGCTTGACAATCAATATCCGAATTTAGGCCGCTTGTCGGCTTCTCGCCGGACGGCCCGCACGATCTACATGGGGTCGGCCCCCCGCCCTGACGGGTCCCGTGGCGTGGACATCAAGGAAGTGATGCTGGGGTGTGTGCAGCCAGGCGAAAAGGTGGGGCCTTTCAGCGATGCTCTGAGGCACCTGACGGGCGAGGCAACCCACCTGTATGTGGATGGCGAGCAATATTGGTATTCGCTGGTCATGAATGTGGCAAGGATGGCCAAAGACAGGGCGGAATCCAACTTTGGCGATTACGATGCCGATGACGAAGTGGGGCGGCGGCTGCGCTGGCAACAGGACAGGGGCAGCTTCAGTGCGGTGCAGGTGTTTGCGGAAGGGCCCGGTGATGTGCCTGACGACAGCGATGGGGTGCGTCTGGTTATTTTGGCTCCTAGCGTCACTCATTCTGGCAACGATTTGAATTCGTCTGCGGTTGGGCTGGCTGGTGAGATATTCAAGCAGCGCGAGGCTGGCCCCAGGGTGAATCAGAACATGATGATGTTCGTGGCAGCGGCAGCCAACCGGCTGGTTGAACTTCGTGGGGCCACACGGCATTATTTGGCTTGGAAGTCAATCAATGAAGATGAAAGTCTGGAGCTTTCAGACCATCAAAAGAGGCAGGCCCAAAGCAAGGAAGCCGAGCTTTCGCAGCAGGTGGACAGCCTGATTGGCGAGACCTTCATTCATGTGCTGGCTCCCAGGAAAAAGCCAGGCGAAGCCGAGTTGCTGTGGGACATGAGCCGAGCGGCTGCCAGTGGCGACATCGCTGCCAGAGTCAGCAAGAAGCTTGAGACTGAGGAGAGATTGATTGCCCGATATTCTGGCGTGAGATTGCGGATGGACTTGGAC
>JAPYNY010000044.1 GCA_028283145.1 Candidatus Hopanoidivorans cymbastelae | reverse complement strand
CGTAACCGCCGCCGTCAACGTCGTCTTACCATGATCAATATGCCCCATAGTCCCCACATTCACATGCGGCTTCAAACGAACAAAACTAACCTTCCCCACAACAACACCTCCTGATATAGCTGGGGTTTCGCCCTTTGACTACTTCAACAAAGGGCAATAAACGGATATAACTGACTTTCTACTATAGCGGTATTGGATCAAATTTCCAACAAATCTAAAACTGTCAAACTATCTGCGACTGCAAATAGCTCTCAAGGCCGATTTCGTCAATGATGCTCTTTTGGGTTTCAATCCAGTCAAGATGCTGTTCTTCTTCTATAAGCAAGCCCTCCAAAAGCTCGCGGGTGCCAACGTCGCCCTTGTCCATCGCAAGTTCTATGCCCTTGCCGTAACGATCGATGGCTGCGATCTCCAACTCCATGTCGTTATCAAGTTGCTCGGGAACGGTGAGGCCCACTTTGACGGTGCCGAGTTTGGATGGGTTGGGTTGCCCGCCAAGCAGCAGAATTCTGTCCATAATTTTTTCGGCGTCATGCATTTCCTCAATGGAGTCACTGCGGAATTTGGCTGCCAGTTTCCCCCAGCCCCAGTTTTCACACATTTTGGAGTGCGTGAAGTATTGGTTGATGGCTGTTAGCTCAGCCCGCAAAGCTTCGTTGAGAAATTCAATAATCTCGGGATGTCTTTCCATGTCTCCCAGTCTATCCAATAACCCTGAAAAATTGTTCAGTTGCCGACTGGTGTGATGCGGAATTTGGTAGCGGCGGCCAGACTTGAACTGGCGACCTCTCGATTATGAGTCGAGCGCTCTTACCGACTGAGCTACGCCGCCGGGGAGCTCCCTGAGAGACTTGAACTCTCGACCTTTTCCTTACCATGGAAACGCTCTTCCGGCTGAGCTAAGGGAGCGAGGCAGTGTTTACCTAAACGTTTACCTAAACTTTGTTTGCTTAGACTTTATAGCTAAACAACTAGTCTACATTTGAAATTTTACAAAGCAATTTCAATTTTCAACCCAGCAAGACCAAACATTTTGCATCATGCAGTTGCGTTTAGCTAAAACCGCCGACCAGGATGCCATTTTGTCCATCTACAACAAGGAGGTGGAGGAGACCACCAACACTTTTGACATCCGCCCGCGCACACGAAGAGAACAGCGTCGCTGGTTCAAAAGCCATTCCGGTGCCTATGCTGCGGTGGTCGCCGACGTGCCCAAGATGGGTGTTGTCGGCTTTGGTTCCCTTTCGCCGTATCGGGAGCGCCCTGGCTATACCGGAACTGCTGAGGTATCTGTCTACATCCATTTGCAGCACAGGGGCAAGGGTGTGGGACAGGAACTTTTGGCTTTCTTGGAAAAGTTGGCAACTCAGCACGGCTTCAGAACTCTGATCGCGAGAATCTCAGAGTCCAACGAGGTCTCGCACAAGCTCTTTGAGCGTGCAGGGTTTTCCCTGGTGGGGGTGGAACGCCAAGTTGGGCGAAAATTCAACAGGTGGCTGGACTGCGCTATTTTTCAGAAGATTTTGGTTGATGACTTGGGTCGGGGGGTTGGGAAATCCTAGGCGTTGTCTAGGCGTTGCCAAGATGCGATTTTTGAGTTCGTAAAAGCGAATTGATCAGGTAGCCTGAATTTTCGGATGGGTCGGTGCCCGAGCGGACAAAGGGAGCAGGCTGTAAACCTGCCGTCATAGACTTCGGAGGTTCGAATCCTTCCCGGCCCACACTTTACCACATTTTGCAAGCTGCCTTTAGACCGCTGCTCACAAAACTCCTGCACGAAACATGCCCAGCTTTGACATAACTTCCGAACTCAACCTTCAAGAAGTCCGCAATGCCGTTGACCAAGCTTCAAGGGAAGTTGCTCAGCGTTACGACTTCAAAAACACTGATTCTTCGGTGGAGTTGAATGAGGGCTCCATCACTTTGCATTCCAGTTCGGAAGATCGCTTGGCTGCCTTGCGTGAAGTGCTCAAGGAAAAGCTAGTCCGCCGAAAAGTCTCGCTCAAGGGATTGGCTTTTCTCAAGGTTGAGGAAGCAGCCAAAGGCAACGTTCGCCAAGTGGCAACTCTTGCCTCGGGCATATCTTCTGACAAAGCGCGGGAACTCAACAAATTCATCAAGAATCTGAACATCAAAGGGGTTCAATCTCAGACTCAGGGCAACCAGATACGAGTTTCGGGTAAGAAGCGCGACCAGCTTCAGCAAGTCATAGCTGCCGTCAAGGAAGCAGACTTCAATATTCCAATCAACTGCGGAAACTTCCGCGACTGAAACAGGGACACCAAGCGGAGGCGTGCACGCGGCCGCGCCCTACTGCCCCCTACGCTACTGCTCTGCTTCGTCGTCTCCTTCGCTATCACCTCCTGAGCTTCCGCTGTCCATGGGGATGACTAGTTGCGGGCCATCCACACCTACAGTTCCATCGATCACCCAGTTGGTGTTGCCATTTTGGCTCAGGAATTCATACTTACGGAACTCCAGAAGCTTCTCATCCAGCGATTCGCTCACCAAAAGGTTGGCCTGCTTCACACCCTCTGCTTTGGCTATCTCAGCGTTCGCCTCGCCTTCAGCTCTAATCCTGGCGGTTTCAGCATCAACCTCAGCTTGGTCGCGGCGGAATTCAGCCTCACGGGCTGCCTGCTCAGCCGATAGCTTACGGTCGATGCTGGCTTGCAAATCAGTTGACTGCGCCTTCATGTTTCTAATTTGCACGGCGTTGATGATGACGCCCTTGGGCCCAGTTTGATCTGAAATTGCGGCTTCAGCACAAGTGGCAATGGCCTGACGTTGCGAGGTGCGTGCTTCCTCAAAAGGATAACTCGCAACGCAATCTCGGATTTCGTCGCGGCTGACTGGCCGCAGCAGTCTGATCCGAACTTGGTCTAATGTACGATATTCTCTATAGATCTCTTTCGCCTGGCTCAAATCCAAGCTCCACAAAATACTGGCATCCACATCTACTACCGCATTGTCCTGCGTTACGGCTTCCACCGCGTCAGCGATTTCTTTTTCTCCTTCAGTAACCACTGCAGAATAAGTAGACTCCTGTTGCAGACCTGGAATATTGAATACATCAGAGAACGGATTTTTGACATGCAAGCCTTCAGAATATGTGGTTTGCGGTTTACCGAACAAAACCTCTACACCCACGTGATTGGCTGGGACAGTGAAAAGCACCGACGACAGCAGCAGTGCCAAACCGCCCGATATGGCTATGACCCACGAGGCAACCCTGGATATGCCGAACATCCTGTGAGCCACTTCGGTTTGTGCGCTTGAGCGCAGCTTGCCCAGCGTAAAACCTATGGCGCCAAAAATGACAAGGATTACGATTCCACCTACAAATTGTCCCATTCTTTATGCCTTTCTGTGGGATTAGGGGTTAATTACACTTTAGCCTTTGGTTGGTCTTTAGCTTTCTGTCCGCAAGCAGCGTCAGATTCTTGAGACAGCCTGAGAATTATGAGCCGTGACGAAAACACGCGAAATGGAACTAGTTTTGCGCTATCCATATGGTGACTGTGACGACACGGCTATAGATTCTCAGTACATTTCCAACCGGCTGAGAACGCCTGAAAAGCCTGTAATTCAGGCAATGTTCTTGCTACAAGAATCCCAGTTGGCCAACTGGGATTCTCATAGTGTCAAATCAGAACAAACAGTGTCCGTCTTTTTCTGCCTCGAATCTGTATATCAGCCCCTCAAACCAACTTAACGCCACTCGTCTGAGCGCAGCCTGCGAATTCGCTCCTCTATGGGAGGATGTGTGCTGAACATGCCAGAAAAGCCCGCTCGCTGCCCCGCTAGTGGGTTTACTATGTAGTGGGAAGCTTGCTCCTGGCGCACCCCTTGAGCAGGAATCCTACCCGAGATTATGGCTAGCCTTTCCAAGCCGCTAGCCAGTGGTTCTCCCGTTCCAAGAAGTTGCGCTGCGGTTCGGTCGGCTTTGAACTCGCGTGTTCTGCTGATGGCAGACTGGATCATCATGGCCGCGATGGGGGCCAGGATAGCCATGAAAAGAGCCCCTAGGGGGTTTCCGTGGCCGTTATCGCGCCCGCCGAAGAACAACGTGGCAAACAGAGCCATGCGGGCAATCAGCGTAATAGCCATCGCTACGGCAGCAGCTACTGAGCCGACCAGAATGTCACGGTTGCGGATGTGCATCAATTCGTGCGCTAGCACCCCCCTGATTTCTTCCCAGCTCAGATGGTGAATCAGACCTTGCGTAATAGCCACTGCTGAGTTTTGGGGGTTGCGCCCTGTAGCAAAGGCGTTGGGCTGCTGCTCCGGAGTGATATACAGCCGAGGCATAGGCAACCCTGCCTTGGCAGTCAAGTCCTCCATGATCTCGTAATATTCAGGCAGGTCTCTGCGGTCGACCAACTCAGCGCGAGCTGAGCGAATGGCAAGCTTGTCAGAAAACCAGTAGGAAATGCCGACAAAAATCAAGCCCAAGGCAAGTCCGATGAACAGACCAGCAGTGCCTGCTATAGCCCCACCGATGACTATGAACAGCCCGCCAAGCAGAGCTAACAGGGTGAATGTCTTGAATGTATTTTTCACTGAATTTCATACTAGCCAAAGGGTCTGACATTCTTAATCTCAAACCTAGAGTTTTGGGCACTTGCCATATAAAGTTAAGAAGGAATGGAAGAAACGCCCGCCCAGCATAAACAGGCTGAGGCTGAGACTGATGCCCAAGCGGAATTCAGCGGACAGCACCAAGTCACCACTGAAGCATCCGAAAACCTTGGCACAGATGAACAGCTCGCAGCCAACGCAAACGCAAACCCCAACCCAGGTGAGCAGGCTGAGACAGAAGCTGAGGCCGAACCCTGGCCAGAAACCGTCGCCGATGCAATTGTCAGTTCAGTATCTTCCGTGCGTAGACTCGCCTTGCGCCCAGTTGCCCGCATTGCCAGACGACTGGTTTACGGGTTCGTAATACTGGTGCTTGCGCTGTTTGTCCTCCTATTCGGCACCATAGGCTTAATTCGGCTGCTGGACGCCTACATTCCTCAAGAAGTTTGGCTGACTTATGCCATTTTGGGGGGTGTTTTCACTTTGGCGGGTTTTGTCATCTGGTCTAGACGGCCGCGAGGGGCAGCCTCGTAAATTCAAACACCCGGAGGATTAATTTCTTGTCTAACACGACACATCACACTGTTGTAATCATCGGCTCAGGCCCCGCTGGGCTCACTGCAGCTATCTATGCTGCTAGGGCAAACCTAAACCCAGTGGTGGTGGAAGGCGAACCTTCCTCGACCAGCGACCAGCCTGGTGGTCAGCTCATGTTGACCACAGATGTTGAAAACTACCCTGGCTTTCCAGACGGGGTGATGGGCCCAGACCTAATGCACAAGTTCAGGGAGCAGGCACAGCGGTTCGGAGCGCAGATGGTGACCGACAAAGTCACCAAAGTTGATTTCTCAAAACGGCCTTTTGGGGTATGGACGGGCGAGGCGACCCCAGAGCCAACTTATACTGCCGAATCGGTGATCGTCTCCACTGGAGCGCAGTCAATCATGCTTGGTCTGGAACGTGAGGCGGAGTTGGTCGGGCATGGACTTTCAACTTGTGCTACTTGCGACGGGTTTTTCTTCCGCGACCAGGAAATCGCGGTTGTGGGAGGAGGCGACTCGGCTATGGAGGAGGCGACATTTCTGACCAAATTTGCTTCAAAAGTTACGATCATTCACAGGCGCGACCAACTGCGCGCCTCAAAAATCATGCAAGACCGGGCCTTTGCCAACGAAAAAATTGAGTTTTTGTGGAATCATGTGGTGGTGGATTACCTAGGCAATGACAAGCTTGAGGGTGTGAAGGTGCGCCATACCCAAAATTCGCACGAATCCGAACTGGCGTTTGCTGGCTTGTTCATGGCCATCGGGCACAAACCCAATACCGATTTGTTTGCAGGGCAACTAGACATGAAAGACAGCGGCTATCTGATCACCAAACCCGATTCCACCAGCACAAACGTGGAAGGGGTTTTTGCCTGCGGAGATGTGCAAGACGATGTGTATCGCCAAGCTGTGACAGCCGCGGGTTCGGGCTGCATGGCAGCCATTGAAGCTGAGCGATGGCTGGAGGCGCAGCACAGCTGACCAACCATCTTTCCGCGTGCTGCGTATGTCACCCCTGCGCGTCGCGCCCATCCGCCCTACACCCTTCCCCGCGCAGCATAGAACACAAGAGCCGTCTAAATCGTAAACTGCTGCTTCGCCCAGATAGCCAATTAAAATTAGTTCTGTGACTGCTCCAGCAACCACTATAATCGCACCAGACACCGTCTTGGACCCGTTGCAGGGAGAGGCACGCACAATTGAGGACTGGGTTACCACCTTCCATCTGTCGCTTGTGGTCTTAGACCCTTTTACCCAACAAAGTGCTCTCATCATCCCCACAGCTGCCAGAGTGTTGCAAAATTTCAGTGGTTCGAATTGTCGCATGGCGTGGCTGGTGGCCGGCACGCCAGAGCAAACCAGGCAATTTCTTGGCTCTTGGGCAGATGAGATCTTGACCTTTTCAGACTCGCAGCGCGATGCCATCAAGTCGCTGGGGGTGGCTGAGCTTCCAGCTTTTTTGCACATCAATCAAGGGCTGGAGGTTGTGAACTTGGCTCAGGGCTGGAATCCAGTTGACTGGCGCAAGGTTTCAAGCGATCTGGCTAAGCAAATGCAGTGGAGCAATCCCGATATTCCTCTGCCCAAGGATCCGCCTGCCTTCCACGGAACCTCAGCTATCAGATAACCCAGTCAAAAACAGAACATATCCGAAACTTCCAAAACCATGTCTTCTAGCCCCAATACATCCAACCCCGCGGCCTCACCCTCCGTCGCTGCCAGCCCCAGCCCCGCCGCTCCAGATTTCACCTATCGTGACACCTACCAACTGGGCTCCAGCGGGCCAAGCCCTGATGAGAGCACTACCTATCGCAAACTCACCAGCGACTACGTTTCCACCTTCTCCGCCGGCAACCTGGATTTTCTCAAAATTGAGCCCGAAGCCATCCGACTGCTCACCGCTGCTGCCATGTACGACATGGCGCACTTGCTTCGCCCGGGGCACCTCCAGCAGTTGCGCAACATCCTGGACGACCCAGAAGCTTCGCCCAACGACCGCTTCGTAGCTACAGAGTTGCTGAAGAACGCCAACATCGCCGCAGGTGGGATATTCCCAGGCTGCCAAGACACAGGAACGGCCATCATCAAAGGCAAAAAAGGGCAGTTGGTCTTCACGGGTTATGACGAGCGGGAACTCATCACCCAAGGCGTTTTTGACACCTATCAAACTGCCAACCTGCGCTACTCGCAAATGGCACCACTGGATTTGTTCACCGAGGTCAACACCGGCACAAACCTGCCTGCTGAAATCAAAATCGAAGCTGTCCCCGGCGATGAATTTTCGTTTCTGTTCATAGCCAAGGGCGGAGGATCGGCCAACAAAAGTTTTCTGTTTCAACAGACCAGAGCACTGCTGAATCCCGAAAAGCTGCTGGATTTTCTGGATGAGGAGTTGCGCAAGATCGGCACGGCAGCTTGTCCTCCCTACCACTTGGCTGTCGTGATAGGCGGGTCGTCATCCGAACACACCCTGGAAGTAGCCAAACTTGCTTCCACCCGCTATCTGGATTCGCTGCCCACCACAGGCGATGCTTCAGGCAGGGCATTTCGAGACCTTGAATGGGAGCAGCGAATTCTGGAGCTGACCCAGAACTTCGGCATCGGCGCCCAATTTGGCGGCAAATACTTCTGCCATGATGTGCGGGTCATCCGCCTCTTCCGTCACGGGGCTTCCTGCCCGGTCGGTATTGCCGTCTCTTGTTCAGCAGACAGACAGGTTCTGGGAAAAATCACCAGAGACGGAATTTATCTAGAGCAGCTAGAGAGCGACCCAGCCCGATTCTTGCCTGAAGCCGCAGACGACTCCCTGTCGGAAGAGGTTGTCCACATCAACCTTGATCGGCCCATGAGCGAAATCCGGGCTGAGCTATCCCGATACCCTGTCAAAACACGTCTATCGCTGACCGGCACGCTGGTGGTAGCACGCGATATTGCCCACGCCAAACTCAAAGAGCGGCTAGACAACGGCGAGCCCATGCCCGACTATTTCGTCAAATACCCCATTTACTATGCTGGCCCTGCCAAAAAACCAGAGGGTGAACCTTCGGGATCCTTCGGCCCCACAACAGCAGGCAGAATGGATACCTACGTGGACCAGTTCCAAGCTGCGGGTGGCAGCCTGGTGATGCTGGCCAAGGGAAACCGCTCAAGGCAAGTTGTGGATGCTTGTGCCCGACATGGAGGCTTTTATCTGGGTTCCATTGGTGGGCCAGGCGCCCGGCAGGGACAAGACGCCATCCACAAAGTTGAGGTGCTGGAATACCCTGAACTTGGCATGGAAGCCATCTGGCGCATTGAAGTTGAGAATTTCCCAGCTTTTATCGTCATAGACGACAAGGGAAACGATTTCTTCGCCGATGTCTCTACTCCCGTGCGCCTGAGAACCGCCTAAAAAAGGTATCATTTAAATTACGCAAACTAAACAACCAAGCCTAGAACTTTAGAAAGGGAGGCTCATGGCACACCCGTTAATTGACGAATTGACAGACTCCAGTTTTGACGAATTGATTTCCACGGCTGAGGTGCCGGTTTTGGTGGATTTCTGGGCTGAATGGTGCGGGCCGTGCAAGGCCATCGCCCCCATCCTGGAAGAAATTGCCGACGAGCACAATGGCCAGCTGAAAATTGCCAAGGTTGATGTTGATTCAAATCAGAAACTTGCTCTGCGCCACCAGGTCATGAGCATTCCTACATTAATTTTGTTTCAAGGTGGTGAGGCAACTAAGCGACTTGTCGGGGCTAAAAGCAAGCGCGACCTCCTAGCCGACCTGGCCGAGGTCATCAGCAACTAACTACTCCCTTCCCTGCCATCGAAAATTCCAATCCCTCTCCGGTTGCGAGCAGGGATTCAGTTCTTAGGAAGCCAATTTCAGGCAACACTCGGGAAGAAACAACAGCCGAACACAAAGTTATCGGCATTCCCGCTGGGCTTCCCATTGGGGTCGGCACCAGCGGAGAAGCTGTGGCTGACATTCGCAGGCGATTGTATCTGGCGGGTTGCGAAGTGGGGGATTCGCAGACCCACAGCTTTACGCAGCTCACGCAAGAAGCTGTGTTTTTATTTCAGACCACAGAGGGGCTAGCTGAAACAGGTGAAGTCGACCATGCTACTTGGTCGGCACTGGTGGAGGCCAGTCGCTCACTGGGTGATAGACCCCTTTACCTGCGCCAACCGATGTTGCGGGGCCAAGATGTGGTAGATCTTCAGCATTTGCTGGGCAAGCTGGGGTTTGATGCCGGTCGTGCTGACGGGTTTTTTGGCTCACAGACCGCCAATGCGCTGATTATGTTTCAGCAAAACACAGCCTTGAACGACGATGGAATATGCGGGCCTGCCACCATTGCCACACTAAATCGGGTGGCAACTCGCTCCGGCGAAGAAAGCGTGGCATCCCTGAGGGAACGCGAGCGACTCAGAAGCCTCCCCCGTACGTTAGAGGATACAAAAATTGCCATCGGGGAGACTGGTGGACTTGGCGCCCTTGCCGAAGCCATTCGCCGAACCCTGCGGCAACGCAAGGCTCAGTGTTCGGTTTTGCGCCATCCTAATATAACTGCTCAGGCAGACCAGGCCAACCAACTCAACGCTGAGCTTTACCTGGGCTTTGAGCTTCAGAATAATTCCATTTGCAATGCCAGCTATTTCGCAACTGACAAATTTTTTTCACCCGGTGGCAGGCGCCTAGCTGAAATAGTGGTTGCACCAGTGGCCAAAATTTTGAGCGCGGCGGAGTTCAAAGCCGTTGGAATGAGGCTTCCGATCTTACAAAAAACTAAAATGCCTGCTCTTTGGCTATATGTCGGGCCCCCCACAGTTGTGGTGCGCAATACAGCTGAAATCGCCGATGCTGTTACCAAAAGCGTCCATCAGTGGATCGCTCAGCCCGTCTAGATGGCTAGCCCCGTGCTTTGAGAGGCAGCCAAGCCCTTAGAGAACCGTCCAACCCATTATTTCCATCGACTGGGCTTTTGCTGGTCTGGATTCCCTGTAATATCAGCCATACAGGGGCTTTTCCACAGTTTAATTCACAACTGTGCAAAGGCTGAAGTAAACCTTTACAGTGCCAAGACTTAACCTGAAGTTTAATTTCATAATTTAAACTACATTTATGTGGTTTGAAATTAAACTACTCCGGGATGAGACCTGAGACTATTCTTTCCAAGTCTTGCAAATCAGCAAATTGAATAACTGCCCTGCCCGGAGCTCCTCTAGAGCCCATGGAAATTGAAACACGAGTGTTCAACGCGTTTGCCAAATACTCTTCTAGGGCAATTATAGCTTCGTCTCTGGTCAAAGCTTTTTTTCTTTTGGGCTTGTCTTTGTCAGCTATTTTTTGCCGGTACTCCTCTACTTGGCGAACTGTCCAATTTTCTTTGACGATGCGCTTGGCTAGATCAATTTGAGCCTTGGAATTATTAATAGAGACCAAGCTTCGGGCGTGGCCTGGGGTTATATTTCCAGCAATTATCAATGCTTGAACTTCAGGAGGTAGTTTAATCAATCTCAATGAATTTGTGATGGTTGCTCGGCTTCTGCCAACCTTGCTCGCAACTTCATCCTGAGTTAGTTCAAATTCATCTATCAAATGCTGATAGGCCGCCGCTTCTTCAAGAGGATTCAAATCCGCTCTGTGAATATTCTCCATAAGGGCTTGTTCCAAAGCAACTTCATCGTCAACTTGTCTGATGACCGCCGGAATGAAGTCCAAACCAACTCGCTTGGCTGCTCGCCAGCGTCTTTCTCCTGAAATCAGTTCAAAGACATCATTTCCAATGGGCCTAACAGCGACTGGCTGGAGAATGCCCACAATCTGCACAGAAGCTGCCAAGGAATCCAACTCCCCCTCATCAAAGTTTTCCCTCGGCTGGCTTTTGTTTGACTTGATATTTTTAACGGGGATTTCCCGATATCCCGAAGCTAAATTACTGCCTTTGGGAATTAAAGCATCAAGTCCCGATGTTTGGGATGGTGCTGACATCTTGTTGACCCTCCTTTGTGATGGATTCTAGAATTTCATTTGCAATTTTTTCTTTGTCCAGTATTTCCCGAGCGATCATTTTATATGCTCTGGCACCTCTGGAAGATGGGGCAGAAAGCACTACCGGCAAACCTCGTGCTGGGGCTTCAGCTAGCTGGACAGACCTTGGAACCATTTGCTGGCAAACTTTGTCTTTAAACATCTGTCTGACTTCTTGTGCAACTTGCTTTGACAAGTTAGTCCGGGCATCAAACATCACCAAGACAACTGTGGAAATCTCCAAATCGGGGTTTAGATGGACTTTTATTTCATTCATGGCGCGTGTGAGCTGAGCAACTCCTTCCAAAGCATAGTATTCGCACTGAATTGGCAGCATGACTTCCTTCACAGAGCTAAAGGCGTTTATGGTCAGCAATCCTAAGGTGGGAGGGCAGTCAACAAAGATGTAATCAAATTCGTTTCTCAAAGGGTCTAGAGCCGTGCTCAGACGTTGTTCCCTTCTAAATACGTTAAACAACTGGATTTCAGCGCTTGCCAAATCTAAGCTAGAAGGAGCTACCACCAGATTTTCAACTGCGGTAGCCTCAATAATAGAATCCAGCGGCTTGTCTTCAAGCAAAACATGGTACATCGAGCTATACACCCGTTGCGGGTCCACTCCCAAACCAGTTGTTGCATTGGCTTGGGGATCCATATCCACCACTAGAACCCTCTTTTCTCTTTGAGCCAAACAGGCTGCCAAGTTTATGGAAGTGGTGGTTTTCCCAACACCTCCCTTTTGATTGGCAACAGCAAAAGTCCTTGCTGTCTGGATATTTATTGCTTCGTCCAAAGGATTTGCCTCCTCTTACTCTGCATCACTTTAGCAGAGACAAGCTGTGTTTCAAGTTTATTGTAAATATAGGTCAAGCTCTTGGATTGTCAAAATCTAGTGGCAGAACATGTTTCACGTGAAACATGAAATGGCTGCTGGCAACGGCAAAACGACATGGCGGAGAATGTTTCATGTGAAACATTAGCGCTTTCTGCGAAAGTTCCCTTAGCAGTCAAGTAATCTTTTGAAAAACAGAGATGTTCTCAAAGTCTTCACACCTAAAAAGGCTTGAACCTTCAAAATTCTCGTGCTTTCCTAGGGGAGCGTTGCTAACAAGCAAAAACCTGCCGGGCTTCAGCAAATCAGTTGCCAGTTCCAAGACTTTTGCTGTCGGGGCAAAAGCCCTGGCTGTTACCAAGTCACATTCCTCCTTGTGGTCTAAATCGCTCGTGATTTTTTCAATCGGGCACTGTGCCACAATTGCCCTAGATGCTACCCCAAGACGCCTAATAGCCCATTCCAAGAAATCACATTTTGCAGCTGAAATTTCGTTTAGGGTCCATGATGTCTCTTTCCAGCCCAAGGAAACGACCAGAGCTGGTAGCCCTCCACCCGACCCTATGTCCAAGCATCTGAGACTTGGCCAATCTGGTGAATCCCTAAGAATATGAGAAATTGCTTTTCCAAACCGAAGGGAGTGTGAAATTTCAGAATTCAGATCGGCATTTTTGCCGATAAAACCGAGTTTTTGCGCTCGCTCTAAAACAGTAAAAAGTAGTGCTCTTTCTTCAATGGTTAGCGCTTGCTCTGACATTTAAATAAAACAAAACCACGTGGAAGTGTTGAGCTCGCGGAAGCGCTGAGCTCGCGATAGAACTCTAGGCTTATTGACTCCGCCGTTCAGCGAAATTGGCTTTTTGGGCTAGTTTTGGCCTTCTGCTACCTGAGGCAGAATCACAACCCTGCGAAGAGGGTCATCCCCTTCTGACTGGGTCTTGACTCCATCAATGGCTGAGACAGTGTCATGCACAATCTTTCTGTCACCCGCACTCATGGGTTCCAAAACGATTTCTTTGCCGGTATTCAGCGACTCGCTGGCTAAGTCCTTGGCAAAATCAACCAGAGCCTCACGACGCTTTTTCCTATAGTCGCCTACATCCAGGCGGATTCGAGGATAGCGCCTGCCCGCAGCTTGGCTTTGGATAACTGTGCTCAACACATCATAAAGTGAAGACAGAACCGCTCCCCTAGGGCCGATGAGAACACCCAAATTCTCGCCTACAACCCTGACTTCCACCAGGCCGTCGTCCTCCTCCACCTTGACTTCCCCTGTTTTGTCAAGGGTTTCCAATAAGCCATTCAAGAAGGGCACAACCATTTCTTGAAGTTCCTCCAGTGCTATTTGGGTTTGCTCAGATTCCATGTTTCCTCTCTTATTCTTTGAATTTTGACGGCTGGCTTGCCTTGGTGGTTTCTTGGAAGTGCTTGTCCTGCCCTTGTTGTTTCCCTTGGAATTTCGCTGCTGTCTGCTCTGCTGGCCCCTAGGACGCCTTGGTTTAACTCTAGCCCTGACTCTGGCTTCGGTTTTAACTCTGCCGAAAAGGCCGGTTTTTTCTTCTGCCAGGATCTCAAACTCGGCTTCTTGTTCCCGTATGCCTAACTCTTCCAACGCAATGCGCTTAGCTGTCTCCACGTCAGAACTGGCTATTTCAATCCATTCCATTATCTACGTCTCCTTTTCTTTCTTTGGTTTTGTGCTTCAATTTCTTTCTTTGAAGGTGTTACTCTCCGTGAAGCTCCTCTTGTCCTGTTCTCATTGCCAGCAGCTTTTTGGGAGCTATTGGCTTGGCTGGCTTTATTCTCTCGAACTGGTTTTTTGGAGCTCTTGCTTGGTTCCCTGGAATTTTTGCTGCTTGTGCTTTGGGAATCTTTTTGAGTTGAAGCCAGGGTTTGCTTGCCTGACTCCTTTACCGCAACAGCTTTTGGCGGCACGGGCTTGGGACGATTAGGTTTGACCGAGGTTGGTCTTCTCCTACCATGAATACTAACATCTTCAGCCTGAGGACCTGACAGCAGTTGGCCCAAGAAGCCTTTAGGCGGCTCTTCCTTGTCTTCGCTCGCGCTGTCCAATTCCTTGGTCTCGGGTTCTTCCTCTAATTTAGCTTCGCGAGCTTTTTCATCTTGGTTCCAAGGTTTGTACACCCTTCTGGTGATGAAAGCCTGCTGTGCGATGCCCACAAAACTAGTGGTAATGAAATACACAATCAACCCTGCCGGCAACGTAAAGGAAATGATGGGCAGAAATATAGGCAACACCCGCATCAGAGTTCTCTGCATTGGATTGATTTCAGCATCTGGATTTCTTCCGGCAATCTGTCGCTGCTGGAAAAAACCCAAAACGCCAACTATCAGGATCATGAGCAAAAACGGCAAAGCCTTGACCAATGACCGCGAAAGGGCATCGCTGGGGGACAGTGACAAGTCAATTCCAATCCAGAGCATCTCGGTGGCATCCGAAAGTGCTTTGAACAAAGCGCTTCCGCTGTCCAGGTAGCGCGGAAAAAAGGTTGAATCAAAAAACCCAGGGTCCGAATTCAGTGGGCTGACTACCTCGCACTCAATCCTCGGGCCAAAGGTATCGGCAGAACACTGAGAGGTCAGGCTCCCCATTGATTTGCCTAAATCGCTGGTACGCCGGGTCAAGCCCCGCAAAACCTGATACAACACCAAAAAGACCGGAGCTTGGGCCAATAGCGGCAAGCAGCCACCCAACGGATTGATCTTATGCTCCCGATACAGAGACTGAAGTTCTAAGTTCAATTTGGTTCTATCATTTTTATACTTCTTTTGCAGAGCCCTCATCTCTGGCTGGATTCGGCGCATTTCCAACATAGATTTAGTGCCACGCACAGTCAGCGGCGTGAAAATAATGCGAACCGACAGGGTTAGCAGAATAATCATCACCCCATAAGAAGGCCACAAGCTGTAAAAGAAAGTGAGGACACTTGCCAAGAAATCAAACACGGCTGCTCTCCTCTAATTCCATCTCCGGAGGCAAAGCTGCATCTCCAGCCAAAATCGCATTTGCTGGCTCACAGACGTCAGCCGGCTCACAGATATCAAGCTGTGGGCCATCAAGCTGTGGGCCATTTGACCGCTCATCCTTCAAGGGAACGGGGTCATAGCCCCAGCCACCACCTGGACGACAGCGTGAAAGACGCCTCAGCGCATAGCCCCATCCCTTCCAAAAGCCATATTCGTCAATAGCTTCAGTGGCAAAAGTGGAACAGGTAGGTTCAAATCGACACAGTCGATGCCGGTTGGCAGTCGCAGCCTGATAGCAGGAAATCAGTTTTAGCGAAAGTTGTTGGCCGACAGACATATAAGTCTCAAATTACATTTATGTTATTTATGGCTGGCGTTTATTCGCCCTTGCAGTTTCTCAAGCGCTCGATGGGTATAGCCCGAAAGTTCAAGATGGCTCCAGGAATGCGCCTGCTTGCGTTCAGTCGCGGTTGAGCCTTTAGCCAGCGAACTTGGTTGAATACTGACCAAGTAATCCCCTTCAGGCAATAAGTCGGCATTTTCGACAGCGCATTGAGTCAAAATAGCTTTCAGTTGCCGGCGCAAGCGGTTTCTCACCACAGCACCACCCAAACGCCTGCTGAGAGCATAAGCAACTCTTATGCCGGGGGTGTGGACAGTCCTAGGAGCGCGGACACGGTCAGCGTCTGGACTGCAGTATTTAACCCGCAGCGGACCCGAGCGCACTGTCATGCCGTGCTTGCTCAGTCTGTTGAAATCAGAACGGAGTTTTAGTTGCCCGATCAGGCTGACAACCGCTTCCTTCCCTTGGATCTGCGGGCTTTGATGGTGGCTCTTCCGGCACGGTCCGACATGCGCCTGCGAAACCCGTGTCTTCTGGCTCTGCGCCTAACCTTGGGTTGATAGGTTCGCTTCATTTTCCTGTCCTCCTCTGGCCAGTTCTTTCCCCGTAGCTACCTTCCTTGACCAGTTCTAGCACCAGTTCCGCCTCCACTTTCAGTTGACGCCTGAATGCTGTCCTATGTCTATACCTGGCCGACTATACAGGGGATTGTAGTAGTAATTTTCTAAAAGCCCTTCTGTCTTCCATAAGAGCTTACATCTGCCTAGCCTAACAGCTAAGCATTAAATTGCAACCACCCGTCTATCGCAGTTGTCAGTCTGAACCATTAGTTTTTCAGGTTTTTCCATAGAGATTTCCACAGCATGTGAATCTTGGAAAATAGTGCAAATAAGCCAAAATCGGTCTTCGGTCAGCCCTTTTCCGGTGGCGCTTGAGAAGGAAAATTGCGTAAATTCTGATGATTTTTCACATGGGCCAAATATTCAAACCATGCAACTGCATCTTCCAGAATTTAGCCGCTTGGGACTCTCCAAATGCTAAAAACTTCTGATTTTTCAATAAAAATTTCTTGCGCTAATTCATCCAAATGCAGAAATCCAAAACAATGAGTAATTTTCTTAATTCACACAGATGATTACCACCCCGTCAAACAGCAAAATTAAAGCACTGAGCGTTGGCTCAAAGCAGCACCGACAAGAGCTGAGTGGCGCACGCCTCAAAAACAAGAAAGTTTTCCACAGAACAGAGCATTTTTGAGGCGTCTGGGTCTTGAACTCCACACAAGGAACCCAAATGACAATTGATAGAAACAAACTTTGGCAGCAGGTTTCTCTTGACTTGCGACAAGAGGTAGGCCAAGCTCGCTGGCTAAGCACGTTTGCCCATTCCATGCTTTTTGAGGCAAACGGAGCCAGCAGCAGTCAAACAAGAAATTGGACCGATCTGCCAGAAGTGCGCCTTGAAGAAATGTGCTTTGACCAGGTTGCGGGGCAGGTCCGCCAAGCCAGCCAGAACAAGAGCGCACCTGACTCAAGCTCAGCTAGAGCGAAATCGGTCAGCGCAAACTCAAATTTTCAGTTGGTAGTGCCAAATAAAATAACCTGTGACAACATTGTTTCCAAGCACATGACAGACGTGAAAAGGCTGATAGCCAAGCATACGGAATTGCCCGATGAAGAGGTATGCCTTGAAGTCAAAATCGGGGAAAAAGACATCAGAGGAGAAGACATCAAACAGAAAAGGGGTGCCCAGGACGACCCACTGCCGCCGTCCACCGACTTTGCAGCAGCTTTATCTGCCAAGCCCAAGCCATCAGACACGTACGCAGAACACGCACAGATACCTCTGTCTCGCCACCGGGCAAACGGCCAACTCAGCAGAGACAACAACGCTAATGGCTATAACCCAAATGGGCATAGCCCAAGCGGCCCAAGCGAAAGCTACGCATTCGCCAACAGCCACAAGACCGCTAGTTCAAAAGCTGAAGCCGGCTCCTACTCCGAAAGCTCAGGGTTATACCCCCTGAACCCTCGCTTTACGTTTGACAATTTTGTAAGCGGTCACACCAACCGCTTTGCCTACCAAGCTACGCTAGCTGTGGCTGAGCATCCGGGCGAACACTACAACCCGCTGTTCATCTTCGGAAACGTGGGCTTGGGGAAAACTCATCTGCTCCAAGCCGCAGCCAACTTTGTCACTGCGTATTACCCGCAAAAACGCATCCGCTATGTAACGACTGAGACATTTCTGAATGATTTTCTAGCTGCTATCAGGAGGAAGCGGGGAGACCAATTCCGGGAAAAATACCGCCAGTTGGATGTGCTGATACTTGATGATATCCAAATTCTGGAGGGCAAAGAATCCACCCAAGAGGAAATTTTTCACACTTTTAACCACCTGTACGAAAACAGAAAGCAGTTGATTTTCTCCTCAGACCGAATGCCCGACGCGCTTCAAACTCTTGAAAGTCGTCTGCGAAGCAGATTTAAATCGGGGCTGCTGACCGACATTCAGCCACCCGACATTGAAACCCGAATCGTCATACTGGCACAAAATGTAGAACATCACAACCAGAAAATGAGATCTATTTCCCACCCGACCACCGAGGTGCCCCAAGATGTTCTGAATTTCATTGCGGAGAACTTTCGCGAAAATGTCAGAGAGCTGGAGGGAGCTCTAACTAGGGTGCTAGCACATGCTACTTTGATGGAGACCAACCCGACGCTGGATTTCACCTCGGAGTTGCTAAGCGATCTGATTTCTCACAGCCCCTCCCAGCTTCCAAGCGCCCAGGAAATTATCCACCTGGCTACTGAGATGTTTGCCGTCACCGAAGAAGAGCTGACCGGCAAGAGTCGCAAGCAAGACCTCGTGATGCCCCGCCACATTACCATGTATGCCATCAGGGAACATACAGATTTGAGCTATCCGGCCATCGGAGAATTTTTCTCAGACAGGGATCACTCCTCAGTAATGCACGCAGTCAGCAAGGTCAAAAAACATATGCGTGAAAAACACGACATCTACCAAAACGTTCTTAGGCTGACTGGGCAAATTAAAGCGGCTAGGCGGGCCAACTCCTACCGCTGAGCAGTGTCTGTCCGAAAACAAGCCTCTGCCAACTTGACTGACTGCCTTAATTCCCGTCAAATGCATAAGATGCAGCTCGCCTGGGGTAAGCTGAAAAACCTATGGAAACCTCTGGAAAAGTAGTGGAAATATCCGAGGCTTTCCACAGCACCTCATGCAACCCCCAAACAACCCTGTTGAAAAACACCCCAAAACCAACTATTTTTCCCCATGATTTGCACTTAGCACAAGTGCCTGCTGCCCTGTAATAGCAGGGAATTGTCAGCTTTTACCACTTTTCCACCTCAGTTACTATTACTACTATAATTTTTAAACAAAAACAAAGGAGCATCCGTGAAATTCACATGTGAGAGAGATTCCTTTCTTAAAGTCTTGACTGACGCATCTCGCGGGGTGCCGGCTCGCCCTGAAAGAGCCATTTTGAGTTGCCTGCATCTAAATCTGGAAGATGATCTGTTGGTGGTTACAGCCACCGACCTGAATCTCTGGATTCGTTCCCAGACAAAAGTAGCGGACGGAGGCACGCCAGGAGCAACAGCCATCCAGTCCCGCCACCTTGTGGATGCAGTCCGAACATGCGAGGCAGGTGTCATCACCATTGAGTCCGAAGACGGCAAGACCAACATCACCTCAGGGTCTTCCAAATTCACTTTCAACACGCTGCCAGCCGATAACTTCCCTGAGATACCCCCCGCAGATTTCAAGGAAGTCACCGTTGACGCTGGCAACTTTCTGGACGCTCTGGAGCGAGTGGTGATAGCTCGCAGCACCGACGAAGCCCGCACGGTTTTGACCAGCGTCTTGCTGTCTCCTGAGCAATTCGACGGAGAAGAGCAGGGGCTGCGACTGGTCTGCACAGATTCATATCGCTTGGCAATGCGCGATTTGGAGGGTTTTCAGCTGCAACCACTGGAGCAAGATGTGCTGGTGCCTGGTCGCACCTTGGAAGAAGTCGGACGCCACGCCGGAGAAGCCCAGGAGATTTCAGTTGGTCTGAGTTCAGAACAAATCTCCTTCACCATCGGAGACGTCTATTTTCTGACGCAACTCATTGAGGGTGATTATCCCAAATATAAAAACCTCATACCCAAACAAGATGACTACCCGAACCACTTGAACATCTCCAAAGGCGACTCAGACGGCTCTCCCAAAGAGCGCCTGAAGCGGGCTATAAATCAGGTTCGGGTCATGGCTGGAGCTGACACTCCAATCCGGCTGACTATGGCAGAGGGCAAGCTGGCGATGAGGGCTAATTCCGATTATGGCGAGGGCAAAACCGAGGTTGAGGCTGAATATGTCGGTGACGAGATGACGGTCGCCTTTAACCCGAAGTATTTGCTGGACGGCATTGAAGCCTGCCCGGGTGACGAGATAATGATTTACGCTTTGGACGAACTGAAGCCTGCTGTTTTGCGGGGCAAGCCCGAAGACAACTTTTTATACCTGCTGATGCCGGTGCGGGTGGCCGACTGAGGAACCGAAGGCAGCCTGCTGGGGTGCCGCAGTTAGTCGCTAGCTGGCGATGACACAACTAAAATTTCTAGCACTTCAGAATTTTAGAAACTACAGCCAGCTAGAACTGGAACTTCATCCCGGTCTCAGCTTAATTGTTGGCCCCAACGGCTGCGGCAAAACCAACTTGATTGAGGCAGCCGGATTTCTGGCACGGGGCTTGCCGCTGCGAAACATCCAGTCTGAAAGTCTCATACACAACGGGCAAGATCGAGCCACAGCCAGGGGAGAGTTCGTGGCGGGAAATAGAAATCTGCTGGTGGAAGCAGAGTTGCCCAGTCCTCCCAAGCGACTGAGAATGCAAGTCAACCGGCAGGCCTTGGCACGCAAATCAGACTTGCATGCCATGATCAGGCTCACAACGTTTTTGCCGTCCCATATGGCGTTGGTTCAAGGCGGCCCAGACGGAAGGCGAAGCTTTCTGGATGATTCGGCTGCGGCTCTGTTTCCCCAAGCAGCCGGGGTGTTGGCGGATGTTCAAAGTGTGTTGCGCCAGCGAAATGCCCTGTTGCGCCAAGCAGCGGGGAGTTTGAGTTTTCAGGCTGCCTCGGGTTTGGATGTTTGGGATGAGAAGCTGGCTCAGGTCGCACACCAGTGTGTTGCTTTTCGGCTGAACGCATTGGGAAAGGTATTGCCTTATGTCTGTGAGGCATATCGGGAAATCGCCGGCTCTGAAGCCTCGGTGGACTTGACCTATCAGCCTTGTTGGAGTGGCGATGATTTCAGGCAGGCCCTCAAGCGGGCTAGGGGGCAAGACGTGCGCCGGGGCTATACCACCATCGGCCCTCACAGAGATGACGCTCATCTGCAGCTGAACGGCCTGGCTGCCAAAACTCATGCTTCCCAGGGAGAGCAGCGGACGCTGGCGCTGGCCATGAGATTGGCTCTCCACCAAATCCAGCGTGATGTGCACCAGGAAGTTCCGCTGCTGCTCTTGGACGATGTGCTTTCTGAGCTAGATGATCACAGGAGCACAAGGTTGCTGAAGGCGTTGCCGACAGGTCAGGTCTTGATAACGTCAGCGGTTTCGCTTCCGGGCCAAGTTCAACCCGACGATGTGATTGAGGTTGAAAACCTGTTCTAGGGCACGCCCAAACTGCCGCGCCCAAGCCAAAAAAATAAATTACATAAATGTGATTTTGTGCTAGGCTATGGGTATGGAGGCCAAAGCAACAGACCAGAAACCACAGATGTGGATCCTGCGCCCTGAAGAAAAGCCGCACGGCACCCGCATAGGTTCCATTCTGGATGGAATGCTGGAAAAACTCGGAGGTCAGTTTGGGCGAGTCAGTTTCAAGCACAGCATGGCCATCAGCCAGGCATGGGAAGAAATCGCTGGCCAGCATTGCGCCTACACTAGTCCCGGCAAGCTGGATATTTCAGCCAAGTGCCTCCATGTGATAGCTGCCAGTTCCCGGCACGCTTCGGTCATTCGCTGGGACACCGCTCAGATGCTAGAGCGAATCGCAGACGTCATCGGCGAAGGCATAGTCACAGAGATTTTTGTTCTCACCTTGCCACCTGAACGCAACCGCGCTCTGGCACACGCCCAGCCCTCGGTGGCTTAGGGTCTGGAGGATCAGAGTCCAGGGGTTAGGCTTCCAAACTAGCTAGCACCCTAGGCTTGGCATTCGGGGAGGGGGGCTTGGCATTCGGG
>JAPYNY010000043.1 GCA_028283145.1 Candidatus Hopanoidivorans cymbastelae | reverse complement strand
CATCTCTATCACATGAGCCGTAACGTCTGCTGACGGCGGATCTATCACCTCCCCGAAATCACAGAACGGCAGATACTCGCCCCACTTCCGATTGTTGTCCACATCAAAAGCTGCGTAGCCGCCGTCGCTGCACTGCATTCCCTCCACCCAGACAATGGCCCGCCGCAGCGCAGCATCCATGGCAGCATCCATGTCTGCACGGTCGGTCTCAGACGCAGCCACTTTCGTCAAAGCCAGCCCGACTTCGGCGGTGTCGTCCGTGTCGGGATAGTTGTCGTTTTCAAACTCAAAGGCCCAGCCACCGGGATCCAGTTTGGGTCGGCGCACCGACCAGTCGCCCTTCACTCGCACCTCCTCGGCCAGCAGCCACTCAGCCGCTGCCAACATCGCCGGGTCGTCGGGCGACACGCCAGCATCCCCCAGCGCCACCACCGCCAAAGCTGTATCCCACACAGGAGACTGGCAGCACTCCAGCCAGCGCATATCACCTTCGCGCACCTCAAAGCTGTCCAGCCCGGCGAGAGACTTGACCATGAGCGGATGGTCGATGGGATAGCCGCGCAAATTCAAGGCCAGCAGCGAATACACCCAAGGGGGCTGAATGCCACCCCAACTGCCATCGGCTTCCTGGCGCTCAACGATCCAGCGTTCGGCTTGGCGCAGGGCATGCTCCCTGAGCGAGCGGGCTATGGCTCTGCTTAGCACAGCCCTGTTGACAAGGTGCATGGCCTTGTCCAAATGAAAAAATACACCCTCCAAGCTGGTAGCCGCTCTGGGCGCCCGCTCTGGCGGCGTAGCTCCAGTACGCAATTCCTGGATATCAAACGGCAAGGGGCGGACAGGACGATATGCGCCCACCACCGTCAGCGGCACAATAGTCTGGCGGGCCCAACAGGCAAAGTCATAGACGTTCAGCGGACACCACTTCGGCAACAAAATCATCTCAGGCAAAAGCGTCGGCAACTCATCCCAGGGCCATTCCCCGAACAGCGCCATCCAAATGCGGGTGAAAACCCTGGTGGATTCCAAACCTCCAGAGTCCAAGATGAATTCCCTGGCGGAGATCATATGGGCTGAGTCTGTGGGGTCGCCAGCCAGCTTGAGCGCCACATAGGCTTCGGTGGTGATGGACAAATCGGCCGGCCCGCCGTGGAAAGCTGCCCAGGTTCCATCTGGCCTTTGGCGATGTCTCAGCCATTTGGCAGTGGCGGTTAGGATTTCGGGGTCGGTGATGCCCAGGAAGTGTCGCAGCAGCAGATCTTCGGCTTCGATGGATGCATTGGATTCCAAGTCGCCCTTCCACCAACCATCGGGATGCTGACGCCGCAGCAATGCCTCCACGCCCTTGTTGCGAGCCGACTCAAGTTGTGCTAGGTGGGTGCCCGACAGACTGGCATCCGACAGGTAGCTGCCCAACAGGTGATCAGCTGTCTCTGCGCCAGTGCCTTGGGATGTATAGGTAATTGACATGGTTTTAGCGGTTTCTGCGTCTCTGCTCAGGCTCAGTGGTCTCTGGCAACCACAAAATTAGCCAAGCCAGCAAGTTCGGCTTTGGCTTGGGCATCCAAAACAACCGATTCCAAGCAGTCATGGGAAGCTTGCAGATAGTCGTTGGCAGCTTGTTGCACCCAGTGGCGTCCACCGACTTGCTCAATCAAGCCAGTTGCTCTTTCAACTTGGGATTCGTCCAGCGTTTCGCATGCCAGCAACTCCCCAAGCTCAGCCGACTCGGCCGTGCCTTGAGCCAGGGCATAGGCTACCGGCAGCGATTTCTTCTTTTCGCGCAGGTCGTTGCCTGCTGGTTTGCCCGTTACTTCCGGATTGCCCCAAATACCCAACAGGTCGTCCGCAGCTTGAAATGCCAAACCCAGCTGTTGTCCGTAGCGTTCCAAACCGGCCACCACCTCTGGCGGCGCCTCAGCCAGCACCGCACCCACTGAAGCCGCATAGCCCAGCAAGGCTCCCGTCTTTTGAGCCTCCATATCCAGAGATTCCTGAAGCGAGACGTCCAATCTGTCGTTGAAGGACATGTCGCAAATTTGCCCGGAGATCATGGCAGCGGTGGCAGATGCCAAGCGGACGGAGGCGAGAAAAACACCTTGCGTGCGGCAAGCGGCAGCTTCGGAGGAAGAGATGGCGGAAGCGGCTGGCGGCAGTGCATTCTCACCCCCAAACCCCCAACCCAGCAACACTTCAAAAGCCAAAGTATGCAGAGCGTCACCCGCAATGATGGCCTTGTCTTGACCGAAAAGAGCCCAGACTGCAGGGCGATGCCGGCGCTGTAAGTCTCCATCGATAATGTCGTCGTGCAGCAATGAGAAGTTGTGGACCAACTCAACCGCCACCGCCCCGGGAACAGCAACTTCACTTGGCGCCCCAACTGATTCAGCTGACAGCACCGCCAAAGCTGAACGCACCCCTTTGCCTCCGCCGTTTGGCAACTGCTGCCCGTGCTGGTCGGCCCAGCCAAAGTGAAACTCAGCTATAGCAGCCAGTTGCGGCTGCAGCCGTGAAACCGCATCTTTCAAAGCCGGCTCAACTAGCTGTCGCGTCCGGTCAAGCACATGTGGCGCCAAGGAGGTGGGCGTAGGTGTCATTGCGTCAGCCCTGCCAGGCTTTTGTCGGCGACTATCTTGTCTTCCCTGTCTTCGTCGGCTACAGCTTCGGTGCCGCTTTCGCCTTGGCTGCTTCCGTTTTGACTGCTTCCAGCCCCATTGCGCAAGAACCCGAGCGCGTAGTTGGCTGCCAGAATTCCGCTTCGGACAGCACCTTCCATGGTGGCTGGCCAGCCCGTGTCTGTCCAAGCCCCAGCGAGAAATACTCCTGGAATGCTGGTTGGCTGGGAAGGTCGTAAACTGTTAGAACCCGGCGTTCCCCTGAAGGTGGCCGCTACCTCTTTGGTCACCATCTCTTGCGACCGCTTGACGCCGCGTGCGCCAGGCAAGAGTGCTTCCAACTCCGCTGCCATATGGTCAATCAACTCCTGAGGCTTGAGTGGCAGATACTCATCCGCTGCCGAAAGCGATACTCCTAGGCACTGTCGCCCATCTGTCAACCCAGCTGAACTGGTTCGGTCAAACACAAACTGAGCTTCGCTATCCACCGTGCCGAGGAAGGAAAACTCACAAACTGGCTCATCGTAAACGATATGCACGTTGATGATGGGCGACTCGCCCAGATCGCGCAGTTGCGCCTGCTGCGCCACCGCCTCGGCGGGCAAAAGACTATCAGCTGCGGTGTGAGGCACAGCTGCTATCACTGCATCTGCCGCCAAGAAACCGTCTGACAACTCCACCCCTAGGGGATCAGCTGTTATTTTTTGCGCTGCTGCTTGGGTGCGCACTTGAGCACCCGTCTTCAGCAAAGCTTTAGCCGCGGCTTCAGCATGCAGTTCAGACAGGGGAACTTCAGACCAACCGATGTCGGCCGCTGGGGCCGAAGTCAGCAAACCGGTTGCGAAGATGCGAGTGGCTAGCAGCAGCGATACTTGGTCGGCCGGCAGGTTGGCTGTTGGCAGAACGATTAAATTCCACAGTTTTTGAATGGCATTGCTGGATTCGCCCTTTTCACGCAACCAGCTGCCAAAGGTTTGGCTGTCCAAATCAGACAACTGATCGGCTTTGACGTGGTGCTTGGAATCGAAATCGGAATCGGTGGCACGGGGTGTTGGGCGGAAAATTGGCTCACATGGTTTGGGTGCTATGTCAGGTGGTAGCAACTTGCCCAGTTTGCGCAGCGCCAAAGCCGTCCGCATAGCTGACAGCCGCTCCTTGAAACTCAGGTGGGGATAGCTCAGCAAGGTACGTATCAAATGCAGTGGGGCCGGCAAGCTGCTGCGTTTGATGGAGCCGAGCTTGCCGTTGGAACTCAGCACCGGCACATCAAGTCGTGGCTGCAGATGAACTTTGTGGCTTGAGCCGATTCGTGAAAGAAACGCCCTGTAGCTGGTGAAACATCGCATGAAGACGTGTTGTCCGTTGTCGTAGTTGATGCCGTTGCGCTCAAACGACCAAGTAGCTCCACCCAGACGATTTCGCCTCTCCAGCAAAGTCACTTTCAGTCCGGCATCGGCGGCAGCCAGACCAGCAGCCAGACCAGCCAGCCCGCCGCCAACCACCACCACATGGGGAACTAGCTCATCGGCCACCACATGAGGGGCGGACCCACGGGAGGCAGCCCCATTCAAGCTGGGCTGGTGATCGAACGCGCCACTTTCGGCAGACCTGTCGGCAGTCATGGTCTGAACCCCGCCAGGCTCCTGGCAGCCACCCATGACTTCTCCCAAGCGGGCACCGACATTCGTCCGTCCATCACAGCTTCGGGACGCTTGCGAATGTGCCGCAGCAGGCGAAAATAAATCCCCGACATCGCGCTGACACAGGCTCGGCTGCGCCGGTCCAGGTGCCACAGCAACTCAAAGCCGCGCTCAAACCATTCTTCAGCTCTGTCTGCTTCAAACAGCACCAGTTCGGCAACATTTTCGCGGGGGCCCGACAAGTCGGCAGCACAGTCAAACTTGGCAATATCTTCGGCAGGCAGATATACCCGCCCCATTTCAGCGTCTTCTTTTATGTCGCGCAAAATGTTGGTGAGTTGAAGGGCAACCCCCAAATCGTCAGCCAGCACAGGGCCAAGCTCAGGGTTATCGCAGCCGAACACTCCTAGAGACAGCCTGCCCACCGAGCCTGCCACCAGTCGGCAGTAGTGCACCGTATCGTCAATGGTGTGGTAGGCGTGGTCGCTGGAATCTTGCACGCAGCCTTCAATGATTTCTTCAAATGCCTCCACAGGAATAGGAAACTGCTCGGCAGCATACGCCACGCCTGCCAGCACAGGGTCGGTGGTCAAATCTGAACTGTTAGCCTGCCCATCCTGAACGCTTACTTCCATTTGGGCTTCCATTTGGGCTTGGCTGACCTGACCGCCTGCTCTTTTGCCGGCCAGACGGCGAACTTTGGCTCGAAGCACCCCCAACTGAGTGCGCTTAGCTTCGGCCGTGTCATCTCCGTCGCCGATGTCGTCTATGCGTCTTGCCAGAGCATACAAAGCTGCCATGGCACGGCGCTTGGGCGGGCGCAGCAGACGAATTCCATAGTAGAAATTCTTGGCTTCGCGGCGGGTAATCTCTAGGCACTTCTCAAAAGCTGCTTCGGGAGGCATGGCTCCGGCTGTCTGCGTCATGCGGCGCCCCTCATGTTGCGCTCCTCGTTGCGGCACCCGCATTGGACTTTGACTTGCCCAGCCGCAAAGACAGCCACAACAGTCTCGCAAAATGTTGCGCCAACCTGGATTTGCGCGGCTTGCGCAAGGCAGATAGAACTTCTCCATCAGTTGCTTCGATAGCGTCTAGAGCAGCGTGACCACCTGCCACAAATCCTGCAATGGCTAAACGCGGCTGGCCCTTGAGCTGCCCAACCAGCGGCTCGCCAGACGCCAGCATGCCCCTGGCCCGCACGGCCAGCTGACAGACAACTCGCTTCAGGGCGGGCGATCCCAAACCTTGTTTCACATCGGCTTCAAGGCGAGCGAGCGAGCAGTTGTGGGATGCCAACTCCTCAGCCGGCAAGTAAACCCTGCCCGCTCTGAAATCTTCTCCTACATCTTGAAGGTGTTCAGCCACTTGGAGGGCCGAGCAGATAGCATCGCTCAGCTCAATATTGCGGGCGTTAGCCGAACCAAAAATTTGCAGAACCAAACGGCCGACCGGGTTGGCGGACAGCTCACAATACTCCATGAGTTCAGACCAGCTGGCATAGTGAGACTTTGTCTGGTCAAGCCGGTTGGCTTGGATAAGTTTGACAAATTCTGCCTGCGATAGCTTGCGCCGCTGGATTGCGGGCTGCAGCTGCTGAAAAATCGCATGTGTCGGCTGGCTGTCGTAGGTCTGGCTCAACTCTTGGTCGACTAGGTCTAACGCCGCCAGTCTGTCGCCTTTATAGTTGTCTCCGATGTTGTCCACCAGCCTGGCAAATCCATAGACAGCCATGAGGTCGTCGCGCAGGGGTTGGCGCAGAACCTTCAACGCCACGGGAAAATTCTCCCCAGGAGCGAAGGCTAAAATTTCCTCAGCCGAGGGGAGCTGCATGACTGATGGAAGCTGCTGTACCGAAGCAAGCGGGCCAGCAGAGGGGAGCGTACCGGCCGATGCGGGGGGAGCGGCATGAGTGGCTGGCTGCGATGTGATTGACATATCTAGGGCACTAGTTTAGTTGATTAGACAATGCTATGACTGACTAGTCATTATATTGTTTGTGAAACCGATTGGCTATCTTTTTGATGTCCTGCAACACCTGGTGAATAACCTTCCGAATACAAGCCACAGCCAACCAAGGAGGTATTCTCAAATGAACGACATGACTTCTGATCCCGCTGCCTGGTGCGCGCTAGACCTTGAAACTGCTTCTGAGAAGCCAGGGTCTATATGTGAGATAGCGGTGGTCTTTTACGGCGCAGACGGCACCGTGCTGTCGCAAAACGGCGAGTTCAGTTCGCTGGTCGATTTGCCGGAGGGCTTTCGCTTCAGTTCGGAATTCTCCAAGCTCCACGGCATCACTTCTGCCGATGTCAGAGGGCGGCCACAGTTGCCCGAAATCATGCAGCAGTTGCGACCCAGACTGCAAGACATTCGGATAGTGGCTCACAATGCGGGTTTTGACTTCAAGCATTTGGCTGCAGCCAGGCAAATATATCCCGAACTTTGGGTGCCGTCTAGCTCCCAGTTTGTGGATACACTGCGTATCTCTCGCTATTCCAACCCAAGTCTGGCCAAGCATAAACTGCAAGATTTTGCCAGGCAATACGGCGCCAAATACAATCCGCAGAAAGCGCACAGCGCCTTGTATGACGCCCAAGTTCTGGCCGAAGCATTTTCCCGCTACGTGCAAGCCACTTTTGCTGGCGATTTTGCCAAGGCTTTCCACAAATACGACTCACTGCCTGCAGCCGTGGGCAGCTATAAATGGTGGAAACACAAAAAGGGCTCTCACGTACAACCCACCCACAGACAGCGAGAATACGTGCAAGCCTTGGTGGAGCAGGGATATCTGAGCTCACAGGAAGTCGCCTCAGCGTTCAACACCAAAAAAGCCTACAGCAAGCTCATTGAAAGGGCGCAGGCGCGCAAAACCCGTGGCTCATATGCACCTGACGGGCATGCCAGGAGCAGCACCGGCACCAGCGGCGACACCAGCGGCGGGGGTTCCAGCGGCCAGGGCGGCGGATGCTTCAGCTTGTTGAGCCTAGCCAGCAGCATGCGCTCTTTGTGGAAGCACTTCTGGCACGGCAGGTGCTAGACACCAAGCAACCCGCAAGAACTCATTGACTGCACTAAACCTTCAGGCGTGTCTGCTCGCTAGAACTGCCAGACATACCGACCGACTCTCCAATTGACAGGATTTTCCTTATTTTCCCCGGCTGGGCAAAGTTGCATTTCCCTTGCCCGTTGAGTTGCTCCAGCAGCAAGCTGACTGCGGGATTTCGCAACTCTTCACAAATTCTGGTCGCATCAGCTTGCGTCCAGCACGGGATGAAAGCCTGCATCGCCTGGTTGGCCTGCCAAGGCATGCCGTTGCAACTTCCTACCACAATGGGCTCAAAAGTCTTGTTGCCATAAGCCTCCCAGATAACCTTGAACGGAGCAAAACTATACCTCCCAACTCCAAGCAGAGCCCACCAATAACCTCTGCCAATCGCGCTGTTGAGCAAAGTCCCTTTGCGCTGCCTAAGTTGGCTTTGAAATTGGCTCAAGTATTCGTAACCGAGAATCTGTTTCAGTTCACTGCTGGCCAAGGGTTTGCCGGCTTTGCTGTCATATGGCAAAAAAATCCACTTCTTTGGGTTATTCTTGGCGCGAGCCCTGCTGTCGGGGCGCCAAAGTTCCTTAGTTGCCAAAGGAAAAACATATTTTGGATCGATGAAATCCGGGTGGCTGTCAAAAATGAACACTGAGTTCGCACCGCAAGTGTTGACGCCTTGCCTGGGTTTTTGCCGACTTGAAATTTTGATGCTGGCAATGTCAGCATGAGTATCACGAGACTCATCTTCCATAATTCGCCACGGGTCACACGAATCTCTGAGAGGGATGGCTTTGAGCCTGCGGAAGCCTGTCTGGCCAGCCCGGAAGTATGAAACAGGGAACGATTGCCTTTCGCCTCGTCTGAAATAAACCGCTGCGTATGACGTGCTGACTCCCTCAAAGACTTTGGCGCTGGTGAACTCCACTACTTCCCGCGCGGCGAAATAAGTTGACTTTGTCTTATAGTCTCTGAAGCCTATGTGAGCTCCGTCCCCGCAAAACAACGACAGCGGGGCAAAGAAATACCCATCTCCCCCATCGACCAGCAGCTTCTCTATCACGGCTTTGAGCACAAGAGCCGCCAAATCAACTCTGGATGAGCCGAGCAACGCGGCTCTGGTGCTAGGCACCAGACCATAATCCACGAAATAGGGCTTGAGTTGCTCTTTGTATTCGCTGGGCAGGTCGCAGAAATTGCACCATGGCGGATTCCCCACAAGAATGTCAAAAGTTCGCTCTAGGGGGTGGCATATGACATCTTGCGCATGCAGCGAGGAAGCGGGAAAAGAGATGCCGTAGCGAGTTGCGACTTCTGAGGAAAACTTTTCCAGGTGTTCAACTCGCAATTCAATTTAGATGCAGTCGATTGAGCATCTCGCCCGTAACTGCCACCTCTTGCCGCTTGGCCTCCTCCAACAGGGCAAGCGCAAAGACTCCACGGCCAGCGGTGGGGTCGCAAATGGATTCTCCGGCAACCCAGCGGTCAAAAATACCCCAACGGTCAAGCAGCCATTTCGCCCACCTCTGTGGAGTGAAAACTTCGCCAACTCTCAGATCTGTCATATTTTCTTCTTGAAGCTTGCCCGTCTTTCCTTTGGGCGGCATCATAGATGTTTCTCTTGCCAGGCACATCCAAAAACTGAAATGACGCTGAAATGACTTAGCGCCCTGCCGGCTCCAGCTATTCCCGCGGCGGGGCTCCGCCCATGCCCGAAATCAAATCGTAGAACACGTGCGCGATGGCATCCAAAATCAAGGCTCCGCCGTGGCGATAGGCATCAACGGAGTCGGTCAAGTTACGCCCGATGCGGTCGGCTAGGCCGTGAAACACCTGTCGGGCTTCTTCCACATGCTCAGGCTCTTCTTGGACGGCTCGCTTGGCCAACTCCAAAAAAACGGGCAGTCCCGAGCGAAGACACTTAGCAAACAACTGGGCGGCTTGCTGCTGGGTGGGCTGGTCAATATCTTCCATCAAATTCTGAAAGTCGGCCGCCGCCCGCTCCCCCACCTCTTCAGCAGCAGCCAGAAAAACGGCCCGCTTGGAATCAAAATGGCTGTAGAACGACCCCTTGGCCACTCCCGCTCGCTGGCTGATGTCGGCTATGCTCACCTCGCCATAGGAGTGCTCGCTGAAAGCTTTGATGGCTGCGTCCAGCAGCGCATCGCGGGTGTATTTTTCTGAGACTATGATTTCTGAGACAGCCTCTGAAACTTGCTTCGGCACTTTCAGCAACTCAGGCAACAGCAAGCGAATCTGCTCCAAGGAAAGCTGACTTTTCTCGCGTAGGGTGCGGATGGCTAGCAGGGCACGGCTGTGGCGGTCGTCGTAGAAAAATCTGTTGGCGGTGGAACGTTTTGGCGGCGGCAGCAGCCCCAAGCGCAGATAGTGATGAATGGATGACGCCGGAACTTTCGTCTGGCGCACCAACTCGCTGATGGTAAACTGCGTCATTTTGCGTTTTGCGTGCTGCCTTAGTGCCCTTAGTGCGCCGCCTTTGCGTGTCGTCTCAGACAGGTTTCAGCACTTATTACTCAGCTTAATAGTGCTATTGTAGGCACATGACTCAAACTAACTCAAGCAACCAAAACTCATACGACCGCAACCGCCGCTTTGTGGGCTGTGGTGCCATTGTAACCGGTGCTGGCTCGGGCATCGGACGTGAAACCACGCTGGCTTTTGCTCAAGAAGGCGCCAATGTTTACAGCACCGATATCAATGCTGAGACCTTGGCAGAAACTGCTGAAATGGGAGCGGGGCTGCCCGGTGCCATCCATACCGGAGTTCATGATGTGTCCAGCCGGGCGTCTTGTTTTGAGGCGGTGGCTGCAGCGCAGGATGCGCTGGGAAGTTTCAACATTTTGTGCAATATCGCCGGCATCAGTTGGGCTGAGCACGCGGTGAACGTCACAGAAGAGATGTGGGACAAAATGATCGGCATCAACCTGAGCGGTGTGTTTTGGATGTCTCAGGCAGCCCTGCCACACTTACTGGAACAAGCGGGCGGTGCCCCAGACGAAAGCAGAGACGAACTGCCCGAACTAGGCTCAGGCGGCCAAGGTGGTTTCGACATTGCGCCCAGCCCGTCCATCGTCAACATTTCCTCCACCGCTGGCATTATGGGGCAGGCTTACACCGTTCCCTATTGCGCCACCAAAGGCGGCGTAGCTTTGATGACGAAATCTTTTGCGATGGAGTTCGCCAAGACCAACTTACGGGTGAATGCCGTCGCACCGGGCGGAGTGGACACATCTCTGTCGCAAAACTTCCACATGCCTGCCGATGTGGATTTTGAGCTGATCCAACGTTTTATGGGCTTCAGGGGGATGAGCCACCCTAGGGCGATGGCTAATGCAGTGCTGTTTTTGGCTTCGGCTGAGGCCAACCGCTTGAACGGCACAATTCTGTCGGTGGACGCTGGCATGACCGCCGGCTAACGACCGGGTTGGCGGCCAAGTGCTTTCTGAGAGTGCCACAACCTTGAAATAATTGCGCGTGTGCTCGGCGCACACTCTCGGCACATACATTCGCTAGACGCGCAAGTTTAAGCATTTCTCAAAGTGTTTTGGGAGATCCAAAGCGTTTTGCAATAGGCACCTCTTATGGTTGCTTGCACTATGCAACACTTGAAACCCCATTGCCTGTGCCGCCACTGCAGCCAGCCGCAAAATGCCACAAGCCGCAGCCTTCCGCAACACGAGAAAGGCAGGCAGCCATGATTGGCTGGATTACGGCAATCGCAACTGTGGTGCTCGCTCTAGTGGCGGTCGTCTCAGCCTTGCGCCTGCAAGCCAGAGAAATAATGCAAGACGCCATTGAGAGGCTTCGTGTGCGAGCCGAGTACACGCACTCCTTGGGACCCGAACATATGCACAACATCGGCAACCCCTATTTTTCACGACCATTGCTGCTATCTGTCAAGAGATACAAGTGGGCTATTACAACAATAATCTCGGATAAAGAGAAAGTAAGAGATATCACACTTGTTTTTTCCAACAAAAGCTGTAAAAGCAAAGCCATTGAAGGTGTATTGCAAGGGATCTACTATGGTATATCTTTAGACGAAAGTGAATCAAAAAGGCTAGATGCTGAGAATGAATATGAATCCAAATTTTCCTATGAGATCCACAAACTTTCAGTGTCGCTATTCATTCGAGGCAAAAAAACAACTAAGTTTAAAGATAAGTTGATAAGGGTTAAAGATGAGTTTTGCCTACTTAAGCACCGAATTAAAAGAAAGCGGAGGAACAAC